>CAZSMB010000117.1:0-8579 GCA_964607625.1 uncultured Sphingopyxis sp.
GAGCGGATCGGGGAAGACCAGCCTGCTGCGCGCGCTGATCGGCCAGGTGCCGGTTGCGGCGGGCAAGCTGCGCGTCGATGGCCGAGCCGCCGGGCCGTCCGCGCTCGCGGGGCGCTGCGGCTGGGCGGGGCAGCGACCGCTGTTGCTGCCCGGCACGCTGCGCGCCAATCTGCTCGCCGAACGCTGGGGCGTTGGCGAGGACGAGATGCTCGCGCTGCTCGATGCGCTGGGGCTGCGGCGGCTGTTGTCGGCGCGCGGCGGCGGGCTCGACTGGGCGGTCGACGAACGCGGTAGCGGGCTGTCGGGTGGCGAACGGCGGCGTATCGGCCTCGTCCGCGCCCTGCTCGCGCCGCGCCCGCTTCTGCTGCTCGACGAACCGACCGCCGACCTCGACGCCGAGAGTGCGGAGGCGGTCGCCGCAAGGCTGCGCGCCGCCGCCGCGACGCGGCTGCTGATCGTCGCGACCCACGACCCGCGGCTGGTGACCGCGGCCGACAGCGTGACGGACCTCGCATGATCGACGCGCTTCTGCACGCCGCGCGCAGCGGACAGCGCCGGGCGGTCGCTCTCGGCATGGCGTCGGCGGCGCTCGCGGCGCTCGCGGCGGTGGCGCTGCTCGCGGTCTCGGGCTGGTTCCTGACCGGGGCGGCGCTCGCCGGGCTTGGCGGCGCGGCGGCGGTCAAGGCGTTCAACTACCTGATTCCCAGCGCAGCGATTCGTGGCCTGGCGATCGTGCGTACCCTGACGCGCTACGGCGAACGGCTGTTCAGCCACCAGGCGATGCTGTTTGCGCTCGCCGACGTGCGGACGCGCCTGTTCGCGCGGCTCATCGCCACCCCGCCGTCTGCAGCCCTGCGCCGCGAGCGGGGCGACGTCGCGGCACGCCTCGGCGAGGATGTGCAGACGCTCGAAGAGGCGCTGCTGCGGACGACCCTGCTCCCCTCGGGCGTCGCGACCGCGCTCGGCGCCGCCGGTCTCGCCGCGCTCGCCGGCCCGGGCGCGGCCCTCGCGCTGCTCGCCGCCGCCGCCGTGAGCTGGAGCGCCGCGCGCACGATCGGGGTTCGGCGCGTCGCCCCCGCGCTCGCCAAAGAAAGCCAGGCGCTCGGCGCGCTCAAGGAGCGCTATGTCGAACTCGCGGCGGGGGGAGACGACCTGCTCGTCTATGGCCTCGCCGACGATGTCCGCGCGGCGCTTGCCGCGGCCGAGGCTCCCCTGCATCGTGCGCGCACCCGCCTCGTTCGGGCCGACGCCGTGATCGGGATCGTGCATTGGGGCCTCAGCGGCCTCGCGGTCGCCGCGATTGTGCTGCTGTCGTCGGCCAGTGCGCCGCGGATCGCGCTCGCCGCGCTCGCCGCAGCGGCGGCGATGGAGAGCGTCGGCGCGCTCGTCCGCCTTGATCTCCAGCACTGGAAAAGTCGCGGGGCGCGCGCCCGGCTCGACGCGATGCTCCCCGACCAGGCCGCACCGACCGGCGCTGCGACACCCGCCGGCGAGGCAATCGAGGTCGTGTTGCGCGGCGAGCGCCATCGCCTTGATCCCGGTGCGCGCGTGGTGCTGGTCGGGCCGTCGGGATGCGGAAAGACGCGGTTGCTCGAAACGCTCGCCGGCCTGCGGGACGACGCGCCCGAACCGCTTGTCGTCGGGGGAGCCGCCGCCGCCGGCATTCCGCTTGCCGCACGCCGCGAACTGTTCGCGCTCGCGGCGCAGGATGCGGCAATGATGGCGGGGAGCGTCGCCGACAATCTGGCGCTTGCGCGTCCCGGAATCGACCGCGCGGCGATGCAGGCGGCACTCGCGATCGCGCGCGTCGACGATGTCGTGGCGGCGCTGCCGGGTGGGCTGGATTGCTGGCTCGGCGATGACGGCGCGCGCCTCTCGGGCGGGCAGCGCAAACGGCTGTCGATTGCGCGCGCGCTCCTCGCCAGGCGCCCGTGGCTGCTGCTCGACGAGCCGAGCGAGGGGCTGGATGCCGCAACCGAAGCGCGGCTGGTCGCTTCGCTCGACCGATGGTTGCTGGCAACGCGCACCGGGCTGATCCTCGTCAGCCATCGCCCGGCGATGCGTCGCCTCGCGACGCGGAGGCTGGATATCTAGCGCAAGATGCGCGCGAAATGCGCTGCGCTGGCGCTCCCGCCGCCCACAGGGCCCGACGGTGGGTGGTCGCCCAGGCGGTCGGCAAGCGCCCGGATCGGCATCAGCGCCTCGGGACGCAGGCGATAGAATATCTGCTTTGCCTCGCGCCGCGTTTCGACGACTCCGGCCTTGCGCAGCACACCGAGTTGCTGACTGAGCAGCGGCTGGCCGACCCCGGTGACGCTTTCGATGTGCCCGACGGCCAATTCCTGTTCGCGGATCGCGAAAACGAGCTTCAGCCGCACCGGATGGGCAAGGACCCGGAGCAGCGCGACGAGCCCGTCGTCGGTGTCGGCATCCGCGCTCATGGCGTCTCGTCCCCGACCGCCGCATCGGCCGCGAGGCGATAGAACCAGCCGGCTCCGCCCGTCGCCGCCAACGCGTCGTCGGCGACCATTGCTGGCGGCAACAGGATATCGTCGCCGGGGGTCCAGTCGGCGGGGGTCATTGCCGATCCGTCGTGGGTGCGCTGGAGCGCAGCAACCGTGCGCAGCAATTCCGATACCGACCGCCCGACCGACAGCGGATAGACGCTCGTCGCGCGGATCACGCCATCAGGGTCGATGAAAAAGGCGGCGCGCACCGACGCCGCGCTGCGCGATGCGGCGTCGACCATGCCAAAGGCGTGCGCGATTTCGAGCGAGCTGTCCTCGACGAGCGGAAAGGGGATCGCGATGCCGAGTTCGTCTTGGATCGCGCGGAGCCAGCCGAGATGCGAAAACAGGCTGTCGACCGAATGGGCGAGCAGGTCGCATCCGATCGCCGCGAAACGTCCGGCCGCGCGCGCGATCGCGATGAATTCGCTCGTGCACACCGGAGTAAAGTCGCCAGGGTGCGAAAAGAAGAGGAGCCAGCGTCCGCGATAGTCGCTCAGTCGAACCTCACCCGCGGTGCTGCGCGCGATGAAATCGGGCGCGACGTCGCCTATGCGAAGCGGGCGGGGATCGGGTCGGGGGATGTCGCTGTCGGGCATGGGCGTCCTTTGCCCATCAATTATATATAATTCATTATATCGTGTAAATGATGGGGTGCGCTCAGCCGATCGCCGCTCCGGCGCTCTGGAACAGCATATAGGCGGCGACCGCGAGCACGAGCAGCGCGAACAGCGTGTTGAGCCGTCCCGTGCGGGTCGACAACCGCTGCGCACCTTTCAGGCCGAGCCAGCTGCCCAGCGCGCCCCCCGCGATAAACAGTCCGGCGAGCTGCCAGTCGACCAGCCCGGACCACGCATAGTTGGCGGCGGTGGTCAGCCCGAACGCGGTGACTGCGACGAGCGAGGTGCCCACCGCGTTGATCATCGGCATCCCGGTCGCCGCGACGATTCCGGGGACGATCAGGAAGCCGCCGCCAATACCGAAAAACCCGCTGAAGGCCCCGCTTCCGAGCCCAAAGGCGATCAGGCGCGGCGCATTTTCGCGGCTGATCCGTACCGCGGGATCGCCCGTCTGCCCACGTCGTCGCAACATGATGATCGCGATCGCGACCATCAGCAGGGCAAAAAGGAACAGCAGCTTGTCGCCATCGAAATTCTTGCCGAGCGTCGACCCGGCCAGTGCTCCGGCGATGCCGGCGCCCGCGAAGGTCAGTCCGCACGGCCACCGGACATGTCCGGCGCGCGCATGGTTGGTAAGGCCGACCGCGGCGTTGGCGGCGACGGCGAGCGCCGCGGTCCCGATCGCGACATGCGGCTGCGGTACGCCGACCAGATAGACGATCAGCGGCACCGCAAGAATCGATCCGCCGCCGCCGACCAGGCCCAGCGTGAAACCGACGACGACCCCCGACAGCGCGCCGAGGATCATCTGTGCCAAGTCGAGGGTGGCGGGATCGGGCATCGCGATCTCGCCGTCTACAGGATGTCGAGCGGCAGTTTCAGGTAGCGTGTGCCGTTGCTTTCGGGCTCGGGCAGTCGGCCGCCGCGCATATTGACCTGGATCGACGGCAGGATCAGCCTCGGCATCGACAGCGTCCCGTCGCGCGCTTCGCGCATCGCGACGAACGAGTCCTCGTCGACGCCGTCGTGGACATGGACGTTTGCCGTGCGCTCGGCGGCGACGGTCGTTTCCCAGGCATAGGTATCGCGGCCCGGCGCCTTGTAATCGTGGCACAGGAAAACGCGCGTCTCTCCGGGAAGCGACAGCAGCCGCCGGATCGATCGATAGAGGGTCCGCGCATCGCCGCCGGGAAAATCGGCGCGGGCCGTGCCGTAATCGGGCATGAACAGTGTGTCGCCGGTGAACAGCGCATCGCCGATGATCCAGACCATACAGGCCGGGGTGTGGCCCGGCGTGTGAAGCACGATGCCGTCGATCTCGCCCAGCCGAAAGGTTTCGCCGTCCGCCATCAGGCGGTCGAACTGCGATCCGTCGCGGGCGAAACGGTCGTCTTCGTTGAAAATGTCGCCGAAAACGCGCTGCACGGTAACGATGTGGCGTCCAATGACGATCTGGCCGCCCAGCCGCTCTTGCAGATAGGGCGCGGCCGACAGATGGTCCGCATGGGCATGGGTTTCGATCTGCCATTCGACGGTCAGGTCTTCGCGGGTGACATATTCGACGATCGCGTCGGCCGAGGCATGGCTCGTGCGGCCGGACGGCTGATCGAAATCGAGCACCGAATCGATAATAGCCGCGCGGCGCGTCGCGGGATCGTGGACGACGTGGGTCGCGGTAAACGTCGCTTCGTCGAAAAAGGTCCGCACGATGGGGCGCTTGCCGGTCGCGCGCGCCGTCTCGATCATCGTCGCGGCGGTGTCGCGGGAAAGATCGGTCATGGCAGTCGCTCCTTTCATAGTATTAGTAATGTCTAATATAGGATGATGTCCGGCGATTTCCAGCGGCCGTCGGGGGCGGTCAGTCCGTCAGTCGAGCCCGCACAGCATGCGCAGTCGCCACGCGGCGACCTGTACCGCGGAGCGCGCGCCGGCCAGCCGGGCGGTCGCGGCGATCGCGTCGCGTTCTGCATCGAGTTCGGCGAGCGGCGGCTTGGCACCCGATCGGACCTCGAGCCGGGTGCCGCGCAGCGCTTCGCGCGCCGCCGTATCGCCATCTGTCGCGGCGTCGAACCCCCGCCTGGCGGTTTCCAGCCCGCTCCACGCCTCGATCACCGCTTGCGTTACATCGTCGCGGGCCTGCCGCTGTCGCGCTTCGTTCGCCGCCAGCGTTGCGCGCGCCTCGCGGACGCGCGCGCTCCCCGCGCCGCTGTCGAAAAAGGTCCAGCGGCCGCGCAGGCCGACCGTGACGCTGTCGGCGCGATAATCGGGAAAGAACTGGTCGCGGACGCGGGCGCCTTCGGCGAAGACGCCGACGGTCGGGCGGTTGGAGGCCTTGGCGGCGCGCACGCCCGCCCGGGCGCCGTCGACACCGGCCTTCGCCTGCGCCAACGATATGTTTCCCGCCACCGCGCTTTCGATCGCGTCGCCCAGCGACGCGGGTACGGCGGGCGGCGGCGGCAGCGGGGCAAGCGGCCCCGGCGCCTTTCCGGTCAGCCGCTCGAAGCGCGCTTCGGCCGCCGCCAGCCGTCCCTCGGCCTCGACCAGTCCCGCCTGTCCCTCGGCGCGGCGCGCCTGCGCCTGCGCGATGTCGCTGCTCGTGGCATCGCCGACATCGAACCGCAGCCTGGCATGCCGCACGATTTCGTCGAGCGACGCGACCAGCGTCCGGTAACTCGCAACCATGTCGCGCGCGGCGAGCAGGTCGGCATAGGTCGACACGGTGGCTAGCGTCAGGTGCTGGCGCGTCATCGCGGTGCCCAGTTTCGCCGCGCGATCCCCCGCGGCTGCCTGGTCGATCGCCGATGCGATCCGGCCGCCGGCGTAGAGCGGATATTCGCCGACGACCTGTAGCGCGCTCGGCGTCACGTCGTCTGCGGTCAGACCGAAATAGCCGCCGGGGTCGAGCCGGCCATAGCCGATGCTCCCCTCGACGCGCGCCGTCGGTCCGGCCGCGGCGCGCGCCTGCGCCAGCCGTGCATCGGCGGCGTCGGCTTCGGCCTCCGCGGCGACGAGTGTCGGCGAATGCGCACGGGCATCGGCGATCGCGGTCGCCAGATCCTGCGCCGCGGTGCCGACGGGACACGCGATCGCCGAAAGCCCGGCGACGATCAGGAACGTGGCGCGCGTCACCGAAAGGCGCTGCCTTCTCGTACGCCCAGACGTTTGAAGATCGTCGCGGCGGGGCAGAATCCGGTGAAGCTCGCCTGGATCATGTTGACCCCGGCAAAGGCGGCAAGCGCGATCCACCAGGGGTGGACCAACCAGGCGAGCGCGATCCCCAGCAGCACGACGAAGCCGGCAAAGCGCAATACGGCACGATCGAGGTTCATGGCTTATCCTTTCGTCAGAAACGCAGCTTCTTGATCCCCAGCGCGTGCATCGCGAGCTTTTCGTAAAAGGGCTCGCTCTCGCCCTTGCGGACCTTGCGCAGGAAATATTTCTCGAACCCCACCTTGGCCAGGTGGACCCACTTGCCCGACGACGACCAGTTCAGGTTGCGTGGGGGGATTTGCGGCTGCGCCACGAAGGCGACGCCGCCATCGCCGAAGTCGGCCAGGCACACCGCATTCCACGTCGCTTCGTGCCGCGGAGGCTGGCCCGCGAGTTCCAGCTTCAGATTCTGGGCGATCGCGGTGACCATCGATTCGATCATGAATCCCGTCTTGGGAACGCCGACGGGTACCGGGGTCGGCCCGACGGGCGGGATCGCGACGCAAACGCCGAGCGAATAGACGTTGGGAAAGGCCGGGTTGCGCTGATGCTTGTCGGCCAGGATGAAGCCGCGCGGATTGGCGAGCCCCTCTATCCCATGGACCGCCGCGACGCCCCGGAAGGCGGGAAGCAGCATCGAATAGCCGAAGGGCAGGTCGTACTTGGCCTTGACGCTGCCGTCCTCGGCGACCTCTTCGACATGCGCCATGCCGGCCTCGAAGCTGGTGACGCGCGCGTTGGTGATCCATTTGATGTGGCGGTTGCGCAGCTCGCTTTCGAGCAGGCTCTTGGTGTCGCCGACCCCGTCGAGGCCCAGATGGCCGATATAGGGCTCTGCGGTGACGAAGGTCATCGGTACCTTGTCGCGGATCTTTCGCCGTTTCAGCTCGGTGTCGAGGATCAGGGCGAATTCATAGGCGGGACCATAGCAGGAGGCACCTTGCGCCGCGCCGACGACGATCGGGCCCGGGTCGTCGCAAAAGCGGTCGAACGCATCGGCGGCGGCGGCGGCGTGCGGGGTCGAACAGATCGACACCGTGTTCGCTTCGGGCCCGAAGCCCTCGATCTCGTCGAACGCCAGGTCGGGGCCGGTGGCAATGACCAAATAGGCGTAATCCACGAACGATCCGTCGTTCAGTTCGACCCGGTTCGCCTCGGGATGGACGCGCTTCGCGCCGACCGCGGTGAAGGCGATGCCCTTGCGCTTCATCACGGGCGGCAGGTGGACGCTGATCGCTTCGGGTTCGCGCCAGCGCACGGCGACCCAGGGGTTCGACGGAACGAACCAGTAATTTTCCTGGTCCGATATCACCATGACGTCCGCCTTGTCCCTGACCGCTTCGCGAATCTCATAGGCGGCGATCGTGCCGCCGAGGCCGGCTCCCAAAACGACGATCCGCGGTAATGACATGCTCTCTCTCCTTGCTCCGGGGCGCGGGTCGGCACGCCCGGCACGATTCCCGTTGACCGGAATATTAGATATACGTAATATTAGCAATATCTGATTTTATCGGATTCCGCCATCAAGGGCGGGACCAACCGAGGAGTGTCGTCATGCTGAGCCTGTTTCGCGGTCCCCGATATAAGGAATTGTCCGCACCCGCCCTAGCCGACCTCCTCGCCGCGGGTGGCGCAATCGTGGTCGATGTGCGCGAAGTTGATGAATTTCGCAGCGGCCACATCGCCGACGCGATCTCGATGCCGCTCTCGCGTTTCCAGCCGAGCCAATTGCCCGCCGACCGCAAGCAGGTGATCCTCACTTGCGCCGCCGGCCGCCGCTCGGCGCTGGCGCTGGCGAAGGCGGCGGCGGCGCGTCCCGATATCGATACGCATCTCTGCGGCGGGATGAGTGCGTGGCGGGCGGCGGGCTTTCCGGTCGTCGTCGGGTGAGCGCGATGACGTCCCGGTCGGCATTCGCCGCGGTGCTCGCGATTGTGTCATTGACGCTGTCGGCATGCGGAAGCGATGTCCCCACCACCGAACGCACCGTTCGCGAGCCGTTCGGCGAGATGCTCCTCCTGCAGCCGTCGACCGTGACCGACTGGAAGGATGTTGGCGCGACGATCACGAGCGTCGACATGGCCGATGCCCGGGCACGCATTCCCGGTATCCTCGAGAGTCTGAGCGTGCGCGAAGGCGACATCGTCCGCAAAGGGCAGATTGTGGGGCGAGTCGTCGATAGTCGGCTCGGTTACGAGGGCGCCGCCTATGGAGCCCAAGCCGCGGCGGCGCAGGCGCAAGC
>CAZSMB010000118.1:0-8335 GCA_964607625.1 uncultured Sphingopyxis sp.
GGGGACAGCCTGCGCCTGCTCAACGACCAGCAGCTCGGTTCGCTCGAACAGCGGATGGCGGCCGTCATCCTGGACCTCGCGCGCATTCACGGCATCGAGGGCGCCGGAGGCATCGAAGTGGGGTTGCGCCTGCCGCAGGAGCAACTGGGCGCGATGCTCGGCATCACGCGTCAGAGCGTCAACAAGCTGCTGCGCGGGTTCGAGGATGCTGGACTGGTCGCGACCGATTACAACCGGTTGACGATCCGCGACCATTCGGCACTCGGCCGGATCGCGGCGCCGAGCGACTGAGGCGGCCGGTCAGCGGCCGCCCGAAGCCACCAGATCGACGTCGGTCATCCCGCCATCGCGACGGGCAAAGACGACATAGGCGAAATCGCCGTTGGTGCCGCCGAGGACATGCTCGTCGCCGCGGACGCGATGATCGGTGGTATAGCCGGCGCGGATCGCGAGGGTGTTGTAATAGTCGAGCACGCCCTGCAGCGACGCCGCGGTCTGGAAATTGACCACGCGCAGGTTGCACTTGCCGCCCTTGACCCCCGCGGCTTCGCGCACCGTCGCGCGCGGATAGACGCGAAAGGCGGCGGGAAGGCGGTCGGCCCAGGCGCGGTCATAGGTCAGCTTGGCGTCGCACGTACCCTTGGACTGCTCCTCCGCAAGCGCTCCGATCGTCTTGGGCTGGTTCGCGGAGCAGTCGCCATTGCAGGCTGCTTCCTCGAACGGCTGGGCCTTCGGCGCCTTCACCAGCTTGCCGGCCTTCATGGCTGCGGCGGCTTCGGCAGCGGCGGCGGCACGACCGGCCGGGATCGCCGGAATGCCCCCATCGATCGGACGGTTGCCCGGACCCGCGGCGTTGCGGTTCGCCTGGCCCGCAAGTTTCGGGTCGACCATGATCTTGTCTTCGAGCGCGCCCTTGATCGCGGGATCGGCATCGACCAGCCCGTCGTCGAGCGGCGACAGTTCGGCCTTGTCGGGATTATCCCGGCAGCCGGACAGCCCCGCCGTCGCCATGAGCAAACCGGCAACCAGCCATTTTCCGCGCACCATCATTGCTAACACTCCCTTAATCTCTTCGCCCGGACTTGCCGGATGTTGGTTAAGAAGATGTGAGCAAAAATCCTTAACCGGTAAGACTTTATTAGGCCAAACCTGTCTCGCAAGGGGACGGAATCGCCTTTTGCCGCGATATCGCGCGGATCGGGCGACCTAGCCGAACGCCGTTTCCGGCCCCTCGCCGGGGACGCAGCGTATCAGTCGCGATGTTTCGACCGCCGCCTGGCGGTGTACGACCGCCTGACGATAGACGGGATCGGTGACCATCTGCATGAACGCGCCGCTGCCAGGATATTCGGCGATGAAGACCGCATCCCAGTGTTCGTTCGCCGGGCCGATGACCATCGCCTCCATCGTTCCGCGCCAGACGATCCGGCCGCCGACCCGGCGAAAAACCGCGCCGCTGTCCTTGCCATAGTTCGCATAGGCCTCGGCACCGCTCAAACCCGCTGCCGCGAGCGCATGGCCGGCCGGATAATCGGCCTTCTCGCGGAAGCGCACGAGGTTGAGCATGTGAATTACCGTGTCGCGCGGAAGGGCCTTGAAGGCGTCGAACTGCGCGCGGTCGGGGTCGACATGATGATCGGTCATGGCTGGAACTCCTTGCGATTTTGACGCCATGCGTCGGCGCTCTGGACCCAGGCGTCGACCGGAGCATCCTGAAAGGGAGCGGGGAGGCGGGTCGGGCCGGCGTTCGCGGCCCCCAAGCGTTTCGCGAGTGCCTGCGAACGTATATTGGCCGGATCGATGCAGTGCATCAACCGCGGCCATTTCAGGAATTCGACGGCGAAATCGCACGCTGCGACCGCGCCCTCGAACGCATAGCCCTTGCCGGCGAATTTCGCGCGGACGCCATAGCCTACCTCTGGCCCGGGCCAGTCGGCGGGTTCCCACGGGCCCAGGCGTCCGACCCATTCACCGGTCGCGCGCTCGACCACCGAGAACATCGAAAAGCCGCGGATATGCCACGCGCCCGCCAGCGTACACCACTGGCGCCAAGCCTGCGACCGTTCGCACGGACCGCCAAGATATTTCATCGTTTCGGCTTCGGCGCACATTTCGGCGAACGCGTCGAAATCTTCCGCGGCAGGGGGACGCAGGATAAGGCGCTCGGTGACGAGCAGGGGGCCGTTGAGCATCGCTGGTCCTTCACGCGCGGACTTGGCCGGTATCGACCACGGGCGATGCTTCTGGGGCAAGCGGAAGCCGAGGGCAAGTCCGCGCAAAAAGTCGAGGGCGCCGACCGCATGGCCGACGCCCTCTCCATCACGGGGTACGGGCGGAGGGGTCTCGGGCCCGCACCCGTAACGGTACTCGGTTAGCGGCAGCGATATTTGACGCGATCGATCTCGCGGCCGAGCAGGGCGCCGGCGCCGGCGCCGATGACGGTGCCGAGCAGCTTGTCGCCGTTGCCCGCGATCTCGTGTCCGGCGAGGCCGCCGACCGCACCGCCTATCAGAAGGCCGGTCGTGCCATTGTCCTTCTTGCAGCGATAGCGTCCGTCGTCGCCGCGCCAGATGCGCGTATCGCGGTTGATGCGCTGATCGCGCGAACTGTAATTTCGACGGTCGTGCTTCTTGCGATAATAGCCGTTTGCCTGCTCGGCTTTGTACAGCGTATCGTGGCTCGCCGCCGGGACCGCGGTGGGCAGGCCCGCCTGGGCAGGGGCCGTGGCCGCGATGCCGACGGCGGTGATGGCACCCATCAGGCCTTTGGTGATCTTACGCATGACAAGTCCTTTCCTGGTTCGGGCGCCTCATCGTCATTTTTGCGACAATGGGCGCTTCGATGGTGGGAACGAGCCACGCCCGGATTGCGTTGCATGAACGCCGGGCAACAAGATGAGACGAGCGATCCCATCGACGAGCCGAAACGGTCTTGCGAGCGGTGCGGGAGCGTGCGACACTGCCGATATGCTGAACATCGTGTCGATTTTCATCGGGCTTATCGCCCTGATCCTGGCCATTCCGGCATTCATCCCGTTGCTGGGGTGGGCGAACTGGCTCGTCATCCCGATCGCGGTTGTCGGGCTCGCGCTGGGCGCGATGTCGAGCAGCAACGCCGGGCGAAACCTCAACATCGTCGTGATTGTCGTCGGCGTCGTCCGCCTGATGATCGGCGGCGGGTTCTTCTGACGCCGGCGGGGCGCGCCGGCTTGCGGACAGATGAACCGCGCCGCGATTTTGCGACATTTTGCGACAATTTTTCGCCCGGACGGCACGCCGCTGGGACAAACGGCGTCTAGACCCTTCTCATCGGGATCTGGCTCTCCCTTTGCAGAGCATCCCCAGACAAGGAGTTCGTGACGTGAAAAAGAAGATTGCACTTATGACCCTGGGCGCTGCGTTGATCGCCGCGCCGGTGTTCGCTGCCCCGGGCGGCAAGATGGGCGACGCCGACGGCAATGGCGTGCTGACCCGCGCCGAGGTCCAGGCGCATGCGACCGAAATGTTCGCCAGGATGGATGCCAACGGCGACGGCAAGATCGATGCGGCCGACCGCGACGCAAAGCGCAGCGAGATGCGCGGCAAGATGTTCGCCTCGCTCGATGCGAACAAGGACGGCAGCATCAGCAAGGCCGAATGGGATCAGCATGCGGCCGATCGCGAGGCCAGGCGCGGCGAGTGGAAGGGCAAGCGCATGGCGGGCGGTGAAGCCCGTGACGGCAAGCGCGGAATGCGCGGCCATCATGGCAAGCGCGGCGGGCATCACGGGATGCGCGGCGGTCACGGCATGATGATGAAGGCCGACACCAACGGCGACAAGGCGATCAGCCAGGCCGAATTCCAGACCGCTGCGCTGGCGCGCTTCGATCGTGCGGACGCGAACAAGGACGGTCAGGTGACGGCCGCGGAACGCAAGGCCGCGCGCGAAGCGATGCGCGCCGAGTGGAAGGCGAAGCGCCCCGCCGCGACCACGCCGAGCGGCAACTGATCGGCAGGGCGCGGCGGCGAGGGCGGGCACTCCCCCTCCTCCCTGGCATTGCCTTTGCCGCCGTGCCCTGTCAGCACGGTATCGCCCATCGGTCCCTGGCCGGTGGGCGAACCTCTATCCAGGCCATGTGATCGACGATGACCGAAAGCGACATCCCCCGCATCCTCCTGATCGACGATGAACCGTCGATCCGCGAGCCTCTGTCCGAATATCTCGAGAGCCAGGGGTTCGCGGTAAGCGACGCGGCGAGCGCCGCTGAAGCGCGCTCGCTGCTCCGCGCAAAGAGTATCGACCTGGTGGTCAGCGACATCATGATGCCGGGCGAAGACGGGCTGTCGCTGACGCGTCACCTGCGCGAGACGAGCAATATCCCCGTGATTCTGCTCACCGCCCGCGCCGAGGATACCGAGCGGATCATCGGGTTGGAGATCGGCGCCGACGATTATGTCGTCAAACCGTTCAACCCCCGCGAACTCGTCGCGCGTATCCGCACCGTATTGCGACGGACGCAGGCGAACGGGCGCGCCGTCGACCCGGGCGGGACGAGCTATGCCTTCGGCCCGTGGGTGCTGCGCGAAGTCGAGCGCGTTCTTGTCGGCGAAGACGGCGAAGAGGTCGCCCTGTCGTCCGGCGAATATCACCTGCTTCACGCACTGGTGCGTCATCCGCGCCAGGTGATGAGCCGCGACCGCCTGCTCGACATGGTGCGCGGGCGCGAGGCCGACATCTTCGACCGTGCGATCGACAATCTGGTCAGCCGCCTTCGCAAGAAGATCGAGGAAGATCCCGCGCGTCCGCATTATGTGAAAACCGTGTGGGGCGGCGGCTACACGCTCGCGTGCGAGGTCAAAAGGCTGGGGTCGGCGTCATGACGCTGCGCCTGTGGCCGCGCAGCCTGGTCGGGCAGCTGGTCTTTGCGCTGGCGGCGACGCTGTTCGTCGCGCAGGCGATCAATTTTTCGCTGCTCGTGCGCGGACAGAATCAGCAGATACTGGCGCATGGAGGCGGCATGGCGGTCGCGCGGATCGTCGATGCGGTCGAGCGCGGCGACGACAGACGGGCTGGACGTGCCGACGACGACCATGACCGTCACGGGTCGCGCGACCGGGTGCAAAAGCTGCGCATTTCGGATACGCCGCCGACATTGCCGCGCCGCGCGGTGCCGCGCGAAGATCTGGCCGACTATGTCGCCGGGCTGATGTCGGAGGCCGAGGTGCATGCCGATTCGATCGAGGCATGGGCGCTCCCCTCGCGCGCGCGTCTTCAGCGATCGAGCTTCCCCGGTGAAACCGTCGTCGTCGTCGCCAAGGTCGACGGGCGCTATTATGCGGTGCGCAGCCGCTTGCCCTCGGGCGGCAACCGCTTGCCGCGATTCCTGATCTGGCAGACGCTGACGCTGTACTTGCTGCTGCTCGTCCCGATCCTGTTCATCGCGTGGCGCGCGGCCCGGCCGCTGCGCGATCTGACGCGTGCGACACGCGCAAACCCGGCTGTGCGCGACGCGACGCCGCTGGCCGAGCGCGGGCCGTCGGACGTCCGCGACCTGATCGCCGCCTTCAACGCCTATCGTTCGCGCATAGCCGCGATGCTGACCGACAAGGACCGGATGCTTGGCGCGGTCGGCCATGACCTGAGGACCCCGCTCGCGAGCCTGCGCGTCCGCGTCGAGCAGATCGAAGACGACCGGTTGCGCGACAAGATGATTGCCTCGATCGAGGAAATGACGGCGATGCTGACCGACATCCTGGCGCTGGCGCGCGCGGGGGCGGGGACCGAGGTGTCGGAGCCCGTCGCGCTGCGGGCGCTTCTGGGCGATCTGGTGGCCGATTATCGCGAGCAGGCCAAAGACGTTTCGGTCGGTAACGTGGACGATGCGGTCGTTATGGCCCGGCCGATGCTGTTGCGGCGCGCCCTGCGCAATCTGATCGACAATGCGATCGCCTATGGAGTGCGCGCGCGCCTGTCGGTGGCGCGCGATGCGGAAAGCGTGCGGATCGTCGTCTCCGACGATGGGCCCGGCCTTGGCGAAGCGCAGATCGCGGCACTGATGGAGCCCTTTGCGCGCGGCGAGGAGTCGCGCAATCGCGCAACCGGCGGCGCCGGGCTCGGCCTGTCTATCGCGCGCGAGATCGCCGAAAGCGAAGGCGGCACGCTGACATTGGCCAACCGACCCGGCGGCGGGCTCGACGCGGTCGTTGCGTTGCCGCTTCAGGCGTAGATCGCGATGCCCTGACTGCCGCTCATTACCGGCTCGCCGGCGCGATTCCAGATCATCATGTCCTGCACCGAAAAGCCGCCGCGGGCATAGCCGGTCTTCGCCGACAGAAGCCACCAGCCGTCGTCGGTCCGCGGCACGCCGGTCAGCATGTTCACCGTCCAGTTCATCGAACTGATCGGCCCGAATTCGGTGAACAGCGCCATCGCGGCCGGCGGCAACGCGTCGCCCATCGCGAGCAGCGCGACCATGGGGTAGCAGGCGGGCTCCTCCACGAACCGTACCCAGGTCAGATATTCGCCGGTTTCCCCCTTCCAGTCGAAGCGTGGTCCACTCGTCGGGCGCATGTCGAAATGCCGCGTGAAGCTGGGGCGTACCTTGTGGTCGGGGACCGGCCTTAACGTATCGGGCGCGGGGACCTCGGGCATCGCCAGCCGATTGTGATCGAGATGGCTGGCCCGGTCGCCTGAAAAGGCGAAGGTCGCCGCGGTGCCGAAGCCCATGTCGCTCGACACGCCCGCATCGACGAACAGGCTCGATTTCGACTGGCGGAGCACGCGCGTCGCGACGCGGCAGTCGCCGCCGACGGGGCCGACGAAACTTATCTGGGCGTACCGCAGCGGCGTTTCGGTCGGGTGCAATGCCATCGTCGCGGCCAGCGCGACCGCCGAACTGATGCCGCCATAAGCGGTGCGGCCCTGCATCCAGCCGTCGTCGACATGCGCGGTGGCGGCATCGCCATCGACGCGCAGCGTGGCAAGGAGAGTGTCGAGGGCGGAGGGGGCTTCGGTCATGGACAGGAGGCCTTTTTGACGGCTGCTTTCTCAACCTCGTTCGGCGCGAGCGTGTCGACGCGGAGGACGGAGCTTCGACTTGCTCGGCACGAGCGGAGAAGGCTGGGCGGTCAGTCTTCGATCTGGAACGTGATGCCGGCGTTTGCCGTCAGCCGGTCGATCAGCGCCTGCCCGAGCAATGCGCCCGGAGTCCACACGCCGCCCTGGCTTTCCCCTTCGGTTTCGAGCAGCGTCATGCCGGTTTCGGCCAGCATCCGGGACGTCGAGCCATAGCCGGGGTCGCGGTCGCCCTTGACCGATGCGCGGATCGTCGTCCCGTCGGGATATTCGCCGATGAAGAGGATGTCGTAGAAGCCGCTCTCTCGCTCTTCCTTGCTTGGCCCTTCACCGGGCTTCAGTTTCGATTCGCCGAACGGGTTGGCCTTGGCCATCGCTTCGGCCATCGCCTTTCCGGCGTCGCCGATCTTGGTCATCACCATTTCGTCATAGACGAGGTCGGCGCCCCACGCATGTCCGAGCAGGTAGTTGCTACGGTGGACATTCTTCGTGTTGATCGGGGCCATGACGAAGGGCGCGGTCCAGGTCTCGGTCGCGGGATCATATTCCGGGACGAGCCCCGTCGGCTGGTGCGGCCCTTCGAAGCCGGGGGTCAGCGCGAAGGAGGATTTGAGCAGGAGCGCGAGCGACGGCTTCCGGGCGACCGCTTTTAGCGTTTCGGTCAGGCTGGCGACCGTGCCGCCCGAAGCACCGCCCTGCATCTTGCGCACGCGGCCCTTGACGCGAGGGGCGGGCTTGCCGTGCCGTTTGACCGCTTCGGCCTGCAGGAACAATACACCCAGGTCGAAGGGGATCGAATCGAAGCCGCAGGAAAATGTGATGCGCGCACCCGATGCCTTTGCCTGGTCCTCGTGCGCGTCGATCATCTCGCGCATCCATCCGGGCTCGCCGCACAGGTCGGCATAGGCGGTTCCCGCCTTGGCACAGGCATCGACGAGATCGCTCCCGTAAAGCTGATAGGGGCCGACCGTGGTCAGCACCACCCGTGTGCGGTGCGCCATCATGTCGAGGCTTTCCGGCTCGCTCGCGTCGGCGACAACCAGAGGCGTGTCGGCCGGCGCTCCGATCAGGTCGCGCACTTCGGCCAGCTTGTCGAGGCTGCGGCCCGCCATCGCCCATGTGGGCGCGTCCTTGCGGCCGGCATAGTGATGCGCGAGATATTCGGCGACGAGACGACCGGTAAAGCCGGTCGCGCCATAGACGATGATATCGAACTCGCGGGCCTTGGCCATCGCGTCCCTCCCATTTACGTAAACGTCAACTGGAGGCTAGCGCAGGCGGC
>CAZSMB010000119.1:0-8260 GCA_964607625.1 uncultured Sphingopyxis sp.
GCCGTCGTCCATTATTGGGAACCGACGAAGGATCGTACCGCGACCCTCCCCTCGGGCGAGCCCGACTATTCCAAGCGTTTCGACCTCAGCAAGCGGCGCCTTCACCGCGGTGTCCACGACGGGCGCTATAAATTCGCGCGCTATTTTGCGCCGGCGCACCACCATACGCCGACCGACTGGCAGACGCTCACGGCCATGAACGACCTGGAGCTCTATGACACGCACGCGGACCCGGGCGAGATCGTCAATCTCGCACTCGATCCAAAGCACAAGGCGACGGTGATGAAGCTGAACAAACAGACGAACGCGCTGATCGCACGCGAGGTGGGTATCGACGACGGCCGCGAATATCCGGGGCCGACCGAGATGTATAACCAGCCGGCCTAACGGCTCCAGCGTGCGAAGATGGCGGTGGGGAGCAACAGTCCCCTTGCCTCTTCGCGCACCGCCAGTTCGCCGCATTCGACGGTGCCGGGCAGATGCGCCAGCCTCTGCGCAAGCAGCTCGCCGATCGCCAGCGCCGACATGCGCACCGCATAGACGGTCAGGAACAGCGCGCGGCTGTCGGCATCGAGCAATTGCCCGCAATCGGCAAGCAGCGGTGCCAGTCCCTCCTCGATCTGCCAGCGCTCATTGTTCGGGCCGCGACCGAACTTGGGCGGATCGAGCAATATCGCGTCGTAACGGCGCCCGCGCCGCACCTCGCGCGCGGCGAACTTGCCCGCATCGTCGACGATCCAGCGGATCGGCCTGTCGGCAAGCCCCGCCAGCTCGGCATTCTCGCGCGCCTGTGCCACCGACTTCTTCGACGCATCGACGTGCGTGACCGCGGCGCCCGCCGCGGCGAGCGCCTGGCTGCCGACACCGGTATAGCCAAACAGGTTCAGGAAGGCGGGGTCCGTCTTGTCCGCAACGCCTTCGCGCAGCCAGTCCCACACCGGGGCCATGTCGGGGAAAAATCCCAGGTGCCGGAACGGCGTGCAGTTCGCGGTGAAGCGGGTCTCGCGCCAGCCGAGCGGCCAGCCTTCGGCGGGAACGGGCCCCTGAAAATACCAGCGCCCGCCACCATCCTCGTCCGACGCGGACACGAACTCGCCATCTGCCGCGTCCCATTCGCTCGCTGGCAGCGCCGGTTCCCACATCGCCTGCGGCTCGGGGCGAATGAAGCGATAGGCGCCATAGCGTTCGAGCTTGCGTCCGCCGCCGCTGTCGACCAGGCCGTAATCGTCCCACCCCTCGCCGACGAGCGTCTTCAGGGGCAGCAGGTCAGCCACGGGCCGCTTCGGAGAGGATATGGGCCTTCACCGCCTCATAATCGCCCGGAAGCCGCTCATAGCGTTCTTCGCGATCGAACAGATTGCCCAGCCGCGCGGGCAACGGCGGGCGCACCCCGCTTGCGCGCTCGACGGCATCGGGGAATTTCGCCGGGTGCGCGGTCGCGAGCGTGACGATCGGCACATCGGCGTCGATATCGAGGGCGCGCGCCGCCGCCAGCCCGACCGCGCTGTGCGGATCGATCAGCTGGCCGCCACATTCCTGGGGCCAGCGCAAGGCGAGCGCCATTTCGTCGCCGTCGATCCGCGCGCTCGAAAACAGGCGCCGCGCACCGGCGAGCATGTCCTCGGGGATCGACATCGCGCGATGGGCGTCGAACTCGCCCATCATCCGCGCGATCGCGCCGCCGTCCCGCCCCGACAGGTCGAACAGAAGCCGCTCGAAATTGCTGCTGACCTGGATGTCCATGCTCGGCGTCGCGGTCGGCGTAACGCTGCCCGCGCTGTAATCGCCGCTGGTCAAGGCCCGATGAAGGATGTCGTTGACGTTGGTCGCGACGACGAGCCTCGCCACGGGCAGGCCCATCTGCGCCGCGACATAGCCGGCGAAAACATCGCCGAAATTGCCCGTCGGCACGCTGAACGCGATGTCCCGGTCGGGCGCGCCGAGGCGGACGCCGGCATAGAAATAATAGACGATCTGCGCCATAAGCCGAGCCCAGTTGATGCTGTTCACCGCCGACAGCGTCAGTTGTCCGCGCGCCTCTTCGTCGCCGAACAGGCGTTTCACCATCGCCTGCGCATCGTCGAAGCTGCCGTCGATCGCGATATTGTGGACGTTCGGCGCCAGCACCGTCGTCATCTGGCGCCGCTGGACGTCGCTGACGCGGCCTTCGGGGTGGAGCATGAAGATGCGGATATGCTCGCGCCCCGCCACCGCCTCGATCGCCGCCGACCCGGTATCGCCCGACGTGGCGCCGACGATGGTGATGTCGCGGTCGCCGCCGGCGAGGAACGTCTCGAACAACTGGCCGAGCAGTTGCAGCGCGACATCCTTGAACGCCAGCGTCGGGCCGTGGAACAGCTCGAGCAGCCAGTGACGATGGTCGAGCTGGACGAGCGGCGTCACCGCGTCGTGGCTGAAGCTGGCATAGGCGGCCTTGCACAGCCCACGCAGCTCGTCCTCCGACAGCACGCCGGCGACGAACGGCGCGATGACCCGTACCGCGGTCTCGACATAGTCGAGCCCGGCCAGTGCGCGGATCTCGTCGAGAGACAGCCGCGGCCAGGCCGCCGGCACATAGAGCCCGCCGTCGCTCGCCAGTCCGGCGAGCGTAGCGGCACGAAAGTCGAGGGTGGGCGCCGAGCCCCGCGTGCTGATATAGTCCATGACGCACATGCGCCTAGCGGTGCGACGTCAGCGCTGCAAGCGGCGGCGTAGCGCCAGGATATAGATCACCACCGCGATGCCCGCGAACAGGAACCATTGCACGGCATAGGCGAGGTGATTGTTCGGCAGGTCGGCGCCGCTCGGTACCGCGCTGGCGCGCAAGCCCGGCGCGGGCGTGTCGGCGACCAGCATCGGCCGCGCCGGGATCGCGCGGCCCGTCATGCGTTCGATCAGCGAGGGCTGCTCGGGACCCGGCACGATCGTCCCCTGCACCGTCCCACCCTTCCACGCCGGGGCAGAGAAATCGTCGGCGATGCCCATGTCGACCAGCGCGCCCGGCCCTTCGGCGCCGGTACGGCAATCGGCGATCATGCGGATGCCGCTCTCGCCTTCGCGCGCCGCGCCGCTGCGTTGCAGCCAGCGCACCGGTTCGAGACAGGTCACGCTGCTCTTGCGGAACATCGACGCGTCGGGAACGGGTGGCAGCGCGGGATAGGCGACCGTCGCGGACATCGCGCGATTGCGGTCGTAGAGCGCGATCAGCGCTTCCTTCTCTCCCTTGCGCTGGAGCTGCCAGATCCCCAGCGCCACCATGATCAGAACCGCAAGGGCGACGAGCAAGGTCGGCACCTGCGGCAAGCGGGACGAAGGCGGCGACGGATCAGTCATGGCGCGTATCGTCGGCCCGCCGCCCTTCGGCCGCCTGCCGCTGATGCTCGCTCGCAATCAGCGCCGCCTTCGCGATGCGCAGCCCATAGACGACCGCCGCGGCGGTGATCGGCACCCACAGGATCGCATGGACCCACAGGGGTGGCTCGAACGCGAAGTCGACCAGGATCGCCGCAACGACGATCAGCGCGCCGATGATCATCGTCAGGAACGCCGCGGGGCCGTCGCCGACATTATAGCTGTCGAAATCGAGCCCGCACACGCGGCACCGGGATGCAAATCTGACCGGCCCGTCGAACAGCGTCTGCGCGCCGCACTGAGGGCACAGACCAAAAAGGGCAGCACGCCCAAGCGGCGGCTGCCCCGTTTTGATGTCGTCCGGGTCGGTCAACTCAGTGCGCGGCGACCGGTGCACCCCAGCCGCCCCACACATAGACGATGACGAAGAGGAACAGCCACACGACGTCGACGAAGTGCCAATACCAGGCCGCAGCTTCGAAGCCGAAATGCTGCTGCGGCGTGAAGTGGCCCTTGTAGGTGCGAACCAGGCAGACGATCAGGAAGATCGTGCCGACGAGCACGTGGAAACCGTGGAAGCCGGTCGCCATGTAGAAGGCCGACGTATAGTTGATCGTGCCGAACGGGAACGGCGCATGGGCATATTCATAGGCCTGGATCATCGAAAAGATCGCGCCGAGAATGATCGTGGCCCACAGCCCCTTCTTCAATCCTTCGCGATCGCCGTGGATCAGCGCATGGTGCGCCCAGGTGATCGTCGTGCCCGAGCAGAGCAGGATCAACGTGTTGAGCAACGGCAGCGAGAAGGCATCGATGACGTGGATGCCGACCGGCGGCCACTGGGTAATTGCCGCCGCGCCGTCTTGTCCGAAGAGTGAGGTCACGGCACCGTCGACGATCTCGACCGGCACCGGGAACAGCGAGAAATCGAACCACGCCCAGAACCAGCCGACGAAGAACATCACTTCGGACGCGATGAACAGGATCATGCCGTACCGCATGTGCAGTTGCACCACCGGCGTATGGTCGCCGGCATGCGCCTCCTTGATGACGTCGCCCCACCACTGGAAGAAGGTCAGGGTTACGCCAACGAAACCGAGGCCCAGCACCCATTTGCCGACGCCGCCGAAATGGTCGGCGTGCATCGCCATCACGAGCCCGAAGAACATGACGAGCGCCGCAACCGAACCGAAGAGCGGCCAGACGCTGGGGTTTACGAGGTGATAGTCATGATGTTTGGCACCGGCCATTTTGCAGTTCCCGTGTTTGCCCCAGCACGACGATTCCCCATCGCCAGCCGGCCTGTTAGACTCTGTTGTTCGCGGCCTTAGCTCGCCTTTTTCCCCTCGTCCACAGGGTAGAAGGTATAGCTAAGCGTGATTTCCTGGATGTCGCGCGCGTCGACATCATCCTTGATCTTCGGATCGACGAAGAAAAGCACCGGCATCCGCACCTGCTCGCCGGGCTGCAAGGTCTGCTGCGTGAAGCAGAAACACTGGATCTTCGTGAAATATTCACCCGCCTGGTCGGGGGTGACATTGAAGGTCGCGGTTCCCGTGATCGGCTTCGACGATTCATTCTTCGCGATGAAGATCGCCATGTCGCGCGCGCCGATCGTCACCGTATCGCGCGGATGCTCGGGATAAAATTTCCACGGCATCTTCGGCGACACATTGGCGTCGAAGCGCACCGAGACCGTATCGCTGAGCACCTTGGGCTCCTCGGCGGCCGCGACCGGATCGTACCGCTGGGTGGTCCCGCCATAGCCGGTGACGCGACAGAAGAGGTTATAGAGCGGGACCGCCGCGAAGCCGAGGCCGAGCGCGGCGAGCGCGAGCGTTGCGGCCACGAAGGCCAGGCGCTTGTTCTTCCTGCGGATCGCGTCGTTCGTCATTTGGGCACCACCATCCGCGCCACCGTAATGAAGAAAAACAGGAACGCCAGACCGCCCAGTATCCAGCCCATCAGGTTGGCACGGCTGCGCTGGCGCCGGCGATATTCGGCTTCGTCGAAGGGTTCGGGTGTCGGATCGTCGGTCATAGCGGCCACATATGGTCGGCGACGACCGCGCCGAACAGGATGAACAGATAGGCGATGGAGAAAGCGAAGAGCCGCTTCTCGGGCTGCATCCGGTCGCCCTCGCCCGCGGTGCGCAGCCCGACCGGCACCGACAGCAGCACGAAGGCGGCCGACAGGAGCACCGCGGCCCAGCCATAGACCGGGCCAGCCAGCCCAAGCGGCCACGGCGCGATCGCCACAGCGGCCATGAGGACGGCATAGAGCAGGATCTGGCGACGCGTCGCACGCTCGCCCGCGACCACCGGCATCATCGGAATGCCCGCGGCGGCATAGTCGGAGCGCACGAACAGCGCGAGCGCCCAGAAATGCGGCGGCGTCCAAAGAAAGATCAGCAGGAACAGCAGGATCGGCAACGGCGCGACGGTCCCGGTCGTCGCGACCCAGCCGATCAGCGGCGGGAAAGCCCCGGCCGCGCCACCGATCACGATATTCTGGGGCGTCCGCGGCTTGAGCCACATCGTATAGACGAGGACATAGAAGAGGATCGAAACCGCGAGCAGCACCGCCGCCTGCCAGTTTGCCGCAAACAGCATCAGGAAGACCGAGAAGGCGGCGAGCCCGACGCCGAAATGCAGCGCCGTCTGGCGGTCGAGCCGCCCCGCCGGAAGCGGGCGGTTCGCCGTCCGCTTCATCTTCGCATCGAGCCCCGCCTCATACCATTGGTTGAGCGCCCCCGACGCCCCGGCGCCGAGCGCGACCGCGAGTATCGACGAAAAGGCGAGGACCGGATGCACATGCCCCGGCGCCGCGAGCAATCCGCACAAGGCCGTGAACACGACGAGCGACATCACGCGCGGCTTCGTCAGCGCGAACAGGTCGCGCCAATCCGCCGGAAGCGTCATTTCGCCATGGGTCAGGCTTTGCGCCATGCTTACTCCAGGCCGGAAAAGCGATCGCCCCCTGCCGAGGATGTCAGCAGGGGGCCATGCTTGTCAGGCGATACGCGGCAGTTCGTTGAACTGGTGGAACGGCGGCGGGCTCGACAGCGTCCATTCGAGCGTCGTCGCACCTTCGCCCCACGGGTTGTCGGCGGCCTTCTTGCCCGCGAACAGCGACCAGGCGATGTTCACGAAGAAGAAGATCATGCCGACGGCCATGATCACATAGCCGAACGACGAGATATAGTGCCAATAGGCGAAGGCTTCCGCATAGTCGGGATAGCGGCGCGGCATGCCCTGCTGGCCCAGGAAGTGCTGGGGGAAGAACAGGACGTTCACGCCGATGAAGAAGATCCAGAAGTGCAACTGGCCCAGCACTTCGCTGTACATGCGGCCGGTCATCTTCGGGAACCAGTAATAGAAGCCCGCGAAGAGCGAGAAGACCGCGCCCAGCGAGAGCACATAGTGGAAGTGCGCGACGACATAATAGGTGTCGTGAAGCGCGGTATCGACCCCGCCGTTGGCGAGCACGACGCCGGTGACGCCGCCGACCGTGAACATGAAGATAAAGCCGATCGCCCAGACCATCGGGGTCTTGAAGCTGATCGAACCGCCCCACATCGTCGCGATCCAGCTGAAGATCTTGATCCCGGTCGGGACGGCGATGACCATCGTCGCGGCGGTGAAGTACATCTTCAGGTTCACGCTCATGCCGACGGTGAACATGTGGTGCGCCCACACGATGAAGCCGACGACACCGATCGCGACCATGGCGTAGGCCATGCCGAGATAGCCGAACACCGGCTTGCGGCTGAAGGTCGAGATGATCTGGCTGACGATGCCGAAGCCCGGCAGGATCATGATATAGACTTCGGGGTGGCCGAAGAACCAGAAGAGGTGCTGGTACAGCACCGGATCGCCGCCGCCCGTAGCATCATAGAAGGTCGTGCCGAAATTGCGGTCGGTGATCAGCATCGTGATCGCCGCGGCGAGCACCGGCAGCGCGAGCAGCAACAGGAAGGCGGTGACGAGCACCGACCATACGAACAGCGGCATCTTGTGCAGCGTCATGCCGGGTGCGCGCATGTTGAAGATGGTGGTGATGAAGTTGATCGCGCCGAGGATCGACGCCGCGCCCGCAAGGTGGAGCGAGAAGATCGCCATATCGACCGCCGGCCCCGCCGAGCCGCTGGTCGACAGCGGGGCATAGACCGTCCAGCCCGTGCCGGCGCCGTTGCCGCTGCCGCCGGGCACGAACATCGAGCCGACGAGCATGACGAAGGCAACCGCCGTCAACCAGAAGCTGACGTTGTTCATGCGCGGGAACGCCATGTCGGGCGCGCCGATCATCAGCGGCACGAACCAGTTGCCGAAGCCGCCGATCATCGCGGGCATGACCATGAAGAAGACCATGATCAGGCCGTGCGCGGTGATCATCACGTTCCAGAAATGCTTGCCAGCGGTCGCGTCGCCCGCGCCGCCCATGAACTGCGCCCAGCCCTGGAGATACTGGATACCCGGTTCGGCCAGCTCGAGGCGCATCATGCCCGAAAGCACGCCGCCGACGATACCGGCGATGATCGCGAAGATCAGATAGAGGGTGCCGATGTCCTTGTGGTTCGTCGACATGAACCAGCGGACGAAAAAGCCCGGCGTGTCGTGATCGTCATGCGCGTGATCGGCATGGCCGTGCGCGGGTGCAGTCGCTGCGATATCGGTCATCTGTCGGACCCCTTGTTAGTTCTTGGCAGCCGGCGCGACGGCGGGCGCAGCGGCATCGGCCGCGGCAGCCGTGTCGGCGGCAGGCGTTTCGTCGGTGGTGCGGACGGCCTCGATCGGGCCTTCGGGCGCCGGCTGCGCGGCGGCGGGCGCCGCGGCCTCGGGGCCGTCGGGGTTTCCGCCCTTCGAGCGGACCCACGCCTTCCACTTGTCCATCGGCAGCGCTTCGACCG
>CAZSMB010000120.1:0-8253 GCA_964607625.1 uncultured Sphingopyxis sp.
GCGGCGGCCTTTTTCCTGCCGTCGACCGATGCCTTGAGCGCCGCCATCAGGTCGATGACGTTCGACCCTTCGCGAAGGTCGGCGGGCTCTTCGACATCCTCGAGCACGCGCTTGCCTTTCGCCTTGGCCTTTTTCGCCACCAGGCGCTTGATCGCGTCGACATAATTGTTGTGAAAATCGCTCGCGTCGAACTTGCCGGTCTTCTTGCCGATCAGCGTTTCGGCGAGGTCGAGAAGATCCTCGTCGGGTTTCGACGCCGGGACATCGCGAAAATAGCTGGCCGCCCTGTTCACCTCGTCGGCGTAGCGCAGCATCTCGAGAACGAGGCCCTTGCCGCACGGGCGCAACGCCACGAGCTGTTCCTGCCCGCGCAGCGCGAGATGGCCGAGCCCGACCGTCTTCGTACTGCGCAGCGCCTCGCGCAGCACGATATAGGCCTCTTCGGCGAGCTCGTCCGCCGGAACGACATAATAGGGCTTTTCATAATAGAGGATGTCGATGTCGCCCGCCTCGACGAACTGGACGAGTTCGAGCGTGCGCTTGCTCTCGAGCTTGACGGCTTCGATCTCGTCTTCGTCGAGCAGGACATAATTGCCCTTCGACACCTCATAGCCCTTGACGATATCGTCCTTGTCGATCGGCCCGATGCCAGGCACGACTTTCTCGTATTTGACCGGCTTGCCGCTGGGTTCGTGGATCTGGCGAAAGCCGATGCTCGCGCCCGATCTGGTCGCGGGATAGACTTCGACCGGAATCGACACCAGTGCGAGGCGAATCTGACCTTTCCAATAGGCGCGCGCAGCCATCGGCATCCCTTTCGCGACGTTCCCCCGAGTCCCAATGTTCGGCGCGGCGAGGAGTTCCCCCGCCACGGCGTCCGGCGCGGGGCGGTTGATAACGCTCTCTTCATTCCGCCGCGCTATCGAAGGGGCGGGACCACAGGCATCGGGAATGGCTTATGCAGATGGTCCACGAAATGCGCCGGTTGCGCGCCGAACATGCGGCTCTTTCGGTGCTGTCCGAATCGCTCGCGGCGCTGGTCGCCGCCGATGCCCCCGCGTCGCTGCGGGCGATCGAAGCGGCGCGGGCCGACCTGCGCGACAGCCTGACCTGTCATCTGAAGTGCGAGGACTGGGCGCTCTATCCGCGGTTGCTGGCGAGCGGGGATGAGAGGTTGCGGGGGCTTGCGGCGGGGTTCGTCGCGGACATGGGTGACGTGGCCGAGCGGTTCACCGCCTATGATCGCGGGTGGAACAGCGCGCGAATCCTGGCCGACTGGAAAGGATTCGGCGCCGAAACCAGGACCATGCTGGCGCTTCTCGACGAACGGATCGAACGCGAGGAACGCGATTTATATCCGCGCGCCGAAGCGATCGGCGAAATCAGCCTGGAGCCGGTCGAGACGGTTTTGCGCCGCGCCGGATGCTGACCCGTCACGGACGGATTGATACCGTCCAGTTGAGCGCGACGCGCCAGCCCTGGTCGAACCCCGGCGCCGGCTGGTTCCACGCATCGGCGACCTCGACCCCGATCGTCGCATTGTCGGCATAGGACAGGCGGATTCCGCCGCCATAGCTGCCGAGATTGAAGCCGGTGCGGGCCAGTCCGGGGCGCGCGAGCAGGGTGACGTCGGCATAGTCGGCGAAGCCGTAGATTTCGCTGTTGGCGAATTTGCCCGCCCCGATCGGCCGCAGCGCGAATTCGGCAGAGCCCGCATAGCCGCGATCGCCGTTGACCAGCCCGTCGTCGAAGGCGCGGCCGAACGTCGCGCCGCCGATGCTGAGCCGCTGCGCCGCGGGCAGGCGGTCCCGCGTCCAGCGGCCGATAGCGGCAAGGCGCAGCACCGCCGCCTTGCCGAACGCCCGGTTCGCCTCCAGGCTGGCGTCGGCATAGAGGAAGCCGGCCTCGCCGACCGCCGGGTCGACATCGGCCCCGGCAAGGTCGAGTCCCTGCGCGACGCCGATCCGCGTTCCGATCACCATTTTGTCCTCGCTGAGCCGAAAGGCGAGCGCCGCGCCGGCGGTCCAGGTCTTTTCCGCCGCCAGCAGCGAGCCGAACAGCGCATTGCGCGAATCGAGGTGATCGAGCCGCGCCGACAGTGTGAGGTTGCGCCGCGTCGCGCGGATCAGCGGATGGGTGATCGCGAATCCGGCGCTCCACGCGTCGCCGTCGACCGCCAGCCCCCTGGGCCGGGTCCGCAGCGCCGCCGCCGTCAGTTCGGCCCGGGTACCGTTCGATCCGATCGGGGTCGAATGGCTGGCCGAGGCATAGAGCAAGGATTGCAGGTCGAGCGATGCGGCGCCGGTCAGCCGGGTATCGTCGCCGCTGCGCAGCAGGCTGCTGCCGCGCGCATTGGCCTCGACGATGCCGTCGTTGACGAAGCGGCTGGTGCGCGTCGTGAACCCCACCCCCAGCGTCGGGCGTTTGGCATCGATCGCGAGATCGAGGTCGACCGCGCCGGGAGCGCCGCCGAGCGACAGGGTCGGCTTGACGGTCGCGCCCGGCACATCGCCGATCGTACCGAGCACGCGTTCGAAGCGGGCGCGGGCCAATGGGTCGCGGCCGGGCAGCCGCGCAGCCATTTCGGCGATCAGCGGGGCGGGACCGCCTTCGCTCTCGCCGCTCAGCACGACTTTGCCGATGTGGCCTTCGGCTGAGGCGACCTTGACGATGCCCCCCGACAGATCCTGTTCGGGAATCACCAGCGTGAAGAGGGCGACGCTCGACCGCGTATAGGCGCGGGTCATGGCGGCCGCGAGCTTTTGCAGCGTATCGGCCGAGGCGCGGCTGCCGACGAAGCGTTCGGCGGCGCGCGCGACATTGGCCGGAACGCCTGCCCCGACAAAGCGGATCTCGCGGATCGTGACGTCGGGCCTCGCGCCGAGTTCGACCGATCCCGCCGGGCGCGCGGGCGCCTGCGGGTCGGGCAGCGTGTCGCGCCGATCATCGGTGGGGGCAAGGGGCGGGCGGCCGTCGAGCGGCGTACCCGCGGGCTGCATGGCCGACGCCGCGGCGGGAAGGAGCAAGGCCCCCGTCCCGACCGCGACGCAGCCTTCGATGAAGCGAAGCACGCGCGCGCTCAGTCGGTGCCGCCTGCGGGGGGATGGCCGCCAAGCAGGCCGCCGACCGCGCCGGTGACGCCGGACACGAGCCCGCCGGTCGCATCGCCGTCCCCGGTCGCTCCGCCGGTGGCACCTCCAACGACCTGGCCAACCGTCCCGGTGACGCCGGAGACAAGGCCGCCGTTGCCGCCGCCGTCGCCCCCGGTGGCGCCCGCGAGCGTCCCGGTGACGCCGGACACGACGCCGCCGACCGCACCGGTCGCGCCGGTACCGGACGACCCGAGCCCGCCGAGCAGGCCGGTCCCGCTGCCGGGCTGGAGCGTCACGAGCTTGCCGTTCGAGCCCACCCCGACGGTGAGCAGCGATCCGGTCTCCTGTCCCGGCGACAGGATGCTGGCGCCGAGCAGCGGCGATGCGTCGGGCGATCCGATCGCCGTCGCCTTGCCGATCGTCGCGGTGATCAGTTCGCCGGGGGCGGCAGTCAGGCCGTCGACCAGATATTGATTGCCCTGACCCGTCTGGACCAGCGCGGCGCCGGTTTTCTTGACGACGCCGACGACCGTGCCGACGAGTTCGGTATCGCCCGGCAGGCGGCTGTCGACAGCACTTGCGAGTTGCAGGCCCTTGTCGGCGACGACATTGACGAGACTGCCCGATTTGACGAGCACGCCGCCGATCACGGGATTGATATTGTCGGGGTCGCCGGTGTTCGCGAGCAGGCCGGTGCCTGCAACGCCGCCGGGTCCGACGAGGCCGCCGGTTGCCAGCGCGCCGGCGTCGCCGAGCCCGAGTCCGCTGCCTGCGGGGCCGGCCGGGCCGGCGGGGCCTGCGGGGCCTTGCGCTCCGGGCGGGCCTTGTTCTCCCTGCGGCCCGGCGGCACCGGTCGGTCCCGCGGGTCCGACGCTGCCGACGCGATAGTGGCCCGACGATTCACAGGCGGCGAGCGCAAGGCAAGCCGGAATGAGAATGAGATGGGCCGGTCCGAAACAAAGACGGTTATTTGGCACGTTTCCTCTCCTTCATGCGTAGGTATTCCTACGTAGAAATGAATCGCGCCAATCGAGAAGGTTCCCGCCTTTTCAGGCGGTTAACTTTTGCGATGATGTAAAGTTAACCATCTGTTCGGCTAAAATCCGGCGTTTGTCGCCCGTAATTTTTTTTGCTCTTAACCACATGGCTTACCGTTGAGCGAACGGCCCGCCGGCGGCCGGTTTTTCGATCCGTTCCGGGATGGCACAGGATCCGGCAGAGGGTCGGGATCCCGGTCGTGCGTTGCGCCGCACTTGATTTGAAGCGCGCGCTCGCCTAGCGCGCGGCACGGATTTTGGAGACTTCAGACATGACCGATACGCCCCCCGACCGCCTGTCGACCAACCCGCGTTCGCCCCATTTCGACATGGAGGCGCTGCAGCGCGGCATCGGCATCCGCTTCAAGGGCAAGGAGCGTACCGACGTCGAGGAATATTCGATCTCCGAAGGCTGGATTCGCGTCGCGGCGGGCAAATCGAAGGACCGGTTCGGCCAACCGATGACAATCAAGCTGTCGGGCGAGGTCGAGGCCTGGTTCGAAAGCGGCGAAGGCGAAAGCGACGACGCCGAGGCCTGATTGTCGCGGCCGGCCGGGACTTAATTGCCGAGCGAGGCGACGACGAGGCCAAGGCCGTTGCCGGGTTTCCAGTCATTCCGGGTCCAGATCGGCTCGTCATAGCCGGGGCGCGGATTGTCGCCGCCGGCATTGGGATAGATAAAGCCCTGGACCGGATTCACGCGGGTGCCGAGGTCGCCGATCGGGGCGTACCAGACGCGCACTTCGCTCCAGTCGCCGGCGTCGCTGACATCGACGACGCGGACATTGCGCTCGATCTGGCCGCGGCGACCGTTGATCGGCGACCAATTGGCGTGGCTGATCAGGATTTCGCGATCGCCGACGATCTTTTCGACGACGGCGACGTGGCCATAGGGCATGCCGCGGGTGCCGGCGAACGCCATCACCGCGCCCTTGCGCGGCTGTTGCCCGCGGTCATAGTCCCCGGCGGCCTGCGCCCACCAGGTCCTGGCGTTGCCGTGGATCTGGATCCCCGATTCATCGCGGGCGAAGGGGACGCATTGCAGATAGCCGCGGGCGGAGGCGGGGGTGGCCGCGAGCAGGCCGGTCAACATCAGCGCGGATGCGACAAGGGCACCCAGAAAGCGGCGAACGGGCATGAAATGCGACCCCCATTGGCTTGTCTTCAAGCGTTGGAGCCTGTTTGCCACGGTCGGCGGACGCCGCCACAATCGCGCGACGAATCGCTGGATCGGCGCGGCAAGCTGCGGAACCTTTTGGTAACCCTTTCGTTTCGCCGCGCGAACCGTTCGGCTGGTCGCCGCGGCGACGTGAAAGGCCGTTGTCAGGCCGCGGCCGACGCCGATGATTCGGGGGCGCGGAACAGCACGAGGACGTCGCTCGACGGCATCGGGCGACCGTAATAATAGCCCTGGATATTGCTGCATCCCAAGGTGCGGATCGTTTCGACTTCCAGCTCGGTTTCGGCGCCTTCGGCGGTCGTCGCCATGCCGAGGCTGTCGGCGAGCGCGACGACGGCGCGGATGATCGCGATCGATTCGATGCTGCCCTTTGCGGCGCCGACGACGAAGCTGCGGTCGACCTTGATGGTCGAGAATTGCGTCTTGCGCAGATAGCCGAGCGACGAATAGCCGGTGCCGAAATCGTCGAGACTGAGCCGGATGCCGAGCGCGATGAGCTGATCGAGCAGTTGCGCCGCGCCGCCGCCGTCGCGCAGGAAGACACTCTCGGTCACTTCGATTTCGAGTCGCTCCGGCGGGAGGCCGCTCTGGGCGAGCGCCGAGACGACGACCGACGCGAAATTGGGATCGGTGAGCTGTTCGGCCGAGACGTTGATCGCGACCTTCAGGTTCGACGGCCAGCGCATCGCCTCTGCACAGGCGGTGCGCAGCACCCATTCGCCGATCGGCGCGATCAGGCGGCTGTCCTCCGCAAGCGGGATGAAGCGACCGGGCGACACGTTGCCGAGTTTCTGGTTGGTCCAGCGGATCAGCGCCTCGAAGCCGTTGAGCGTCCCGTCCTCGGCCGAGACGACCGGCTGGTAATAGAGTTCGAACTCGCCGCGATCGAGCGCGCCGCGCAGTTCCTGTTCCATCACCCGCCGCTCCTCGGCCTGCGCGTGGAGCGAGGCGACATAGGCGGCGACGACGTTGCCGCCCTTGTCCTTCGACTTGTAGAGCGCGAGGTCGGCGTTGCGGGTCAGCGTTTCGACCGTCGCGCCGTCCTGCGGCCCGATCGCATAGCCGATGCTGGCGCCGACGAAGAGCTGGTGGTTGTCGACGACATAGGGGCGGCTGAGCGCCGCGATGATGCGATGCGCGAGATCCTCGGCGGCGTCCATCGACCCGACATTGTGGAGGACCACCGCGAATTCGTCGCCGCCCAGGCGGCCGCACGTCATCCCGCGTTCCATCATCGCCTTGAGTCGCGCCGCCACCTGCGCCAGCAGCTTGTCGCCGGTGGGGTGGCCGAGCGTGTCGTTCACCGCCTTGAAGCGGTCGAGGTCGATCATCATCAACGCACAGCGCGCCTTGGCTTCGGTCGCGTGGGCCAGCGCGCGGCCCAGGTCTTCGTGCAGGTGCAGGCGGTTGGGCAGGCCGGTCAGATTGTCGAAGCGCGCCATGCGGGCAATCTGTTCGGCCGATGCGCGCTGTTCGGTGACGTCCGACCCGACGCCGCGAAACCCCAGATATTTGCCCTGGTCGTCGAGCCGCGGCGACGCCGACAATTCCCACCAGCGCGGCTTGCCGCCGATCGTGACCGGGACGATCAGGTTCGAAAAGCTCTCGCGCCGCTTCATCCGTTCGGCGAGGTCGTGCAGGCTTTTCGGGAACAGGCCCGTTTCCCACGCGTCGCCCGACAGCGCCTGGAGCAAGGGCATCCCCTCGAGCGCGTCGGCCGGCGCCCCGAGCGCGTAGGCGAGGCGCGGCGACACGAGGACGAGCCGGCGGTTGTTGTCGGTCTGCCACAGCCAGTCGGCGGAGGTTTCCTCGAACTCGCGCAGCAGCAAGCTGACGGTTTCGCTTTTTTCGTGCAGGATTTCTTCGCCGCGGCGGAAGCGGACATAGGTCGCCGCGAAGCGGATCGCGAACACGCAGAGCAGCAGCCCGGCGACGAGCGCGACCGCCGCGAGCTGCGGTGCGCCGGCGAGCACGAGCGCCGTCGCCGCGGACAGGCTGACGGGCATGATGAACAGGGCGCAGGCCATCGGGACGCTGTGCGCGACGATCGTCAGCACCAGCATCATCAGCAGCGCGATCGTCCACATCGACAGGACATGATCGAGCCCGGGCGATTCGCCCTGCAACCAGAACAGCGGCGCCCACAGGAGGGCCGAATAGAGCGCGTGCCGGTTGCACAGGCGAAATTCCGGCGCGCCCGACGCCCTGGTTTCGCCGAGCGGCAGCCTGGCGAAGGCGCGGTTCGACCAGATGCCGAAGGCCAGTGCGATGGCGAGCCAGCTGCCGGCAAGGGCCAGCGGCAGCCGCGGTATCATGGTGAAGGCCGCGACGAACGCCATGCCGAGGCCCATCCACAGGCGCAACGACCCCTTGCCGCGAAGCGGCGCGAGCTGGAGCTGGCGGAGATCGCCGATGTCTTCCTTTGGCGACCCCAGCCCCAACAGGGTTCGCACGGAAATGTCATCGGCCGGTCGGTGGTCGGTCAGCAGGCTTGTCACGCCTGCCCGTCTAGCGCGTCGGGGTTACCCGAAGGTAACCATGCCCCTTCGTCCGCGACGAAATTCTGGCCCGCCGCGGGACGGGCGGAAGCAGGGGGGCGGACCTATCGGCGACGGAGGTTGCCCGCCCGCCGTCCCTAAGCCGCGATCGCGAAGGGCTGGATCTCGCCCGCCAGATATTGCGCGCGGGCCTTCGACCGGCTGAGCTTGCCCGAGCTGGTGCGCGGCAGGGTGCGCGGCGGGATCAGCTCGACGAGGCAGTTCATGCCGGTGATCGCGCGCACCCGGTCGCGGATCGCCTCGCGCAGCGCGGCGCGCTCGCTATCGTCGCTGGTGCGGCACTGGACGAGCACCGCCGGCGTTTCCTCTCCGCCCGGCGCGGTGATCGCGAAGGCGGCGATGTCGCCCGACTTGAAGCCGGGGAGCTGCTCGACCGCCCATTCGAT
>CAZSMB010000121.1:0-3411 GCA_964607625.1 uncultured Sphingopyxis sp.
TCGGCGCCCGACGCGGCCAGACGGTCGAGAACTTCGTCCACAATGGCGAATTTACGCGACTCATCGACCTGAAACCGCATTTCGGGCGTATTCACCATCGCGGGCATCGCGCTGCGCATCTCGGTGACGCTCTGGCCGAGCGCGGCGACCGCTTCGATCAGCCGGACGGCGGCATAGGGCGCATCGTCATAGCCGTAATAGCGGTCGGCGAAGAAGATGTGGCCGCTCATCTCGCCCGCGAGCGGGCTGCCGGTTTCCTTCATCTTCGCCTTTATCAGGCTGTGACCGGTCTTCCACATCAGCGGGGTTCCGCCGAGGTCGGCAACGCGATCGAACAGCGCCTGGCTGGCCTTCACATCGGCGATGATCGTCGCGCCGGGCCGGTCGCGAAGCGCGGCCGCGGCATAGATTTGCAACAGCTGGTCGCCCCAGATTACCCGCCCTTCGCCGTCGATCGCGCCGATGCGGTCGCCGTCTCCATCGAAAGCGACGCCGAAATCGAGATTCCTCTCGGCGACCAGCTTCCTGAGATCGGCCAGATTCGCCTCGACCGTGGGATCGGGATGATGGTTGGGAAAATGTCCGTCGACGTCGGTGAACAGGAGGTGGTGCTCGCCGGGAAGACGCGCGGTCAGCTTTTCGATCACGGGGCCGGCGGCTCCGTTCCCGGCGTCCCAGCCGACGCGGCATGCGGCTCCCGCGAACCCTTCGACGAGGCGATCGACATAGGTGTCGACGATATCGACCTGCTGCGAGCCGCCCTCGCCGCTATCCCAGTCGCCCGCGGCGGCGATTTCGCCGATCCCCTGGATGTCGGCGCCGAAAAAGGGACGGCCCTGAAACACCATCTTGAAGCCGTTATAGTCGGGGGGGTTGTGGCTGCCGGTTATCTGTATGCCGCCGTCCACGTCCTGCGTTGATGCGGCGTAATAGAGCATCGGCGTCGGTCCCATGCCGACGCGCACCGCGTCGACCCCCGCGGCGTTGATTCCCTCGACCAGCGCGACCTCCAGCATCGGCGACGACAGGCGCCCGTCATAGCCCACGGCGACCCGGCGCCCGCCCGCCCGGCGGATCAGGGTCGCGAAACTGCGCCCGATCGCGCGCGCGTCGTCTTCGGTCAGCGTATCGCCGACGATTCCGCGGATGTCATATTCGCGCAGCATCGTCGGGTGGAAAACATGGGTCATAAGGTCGCTCTCTGTGCTGGCTGGGGAGGGAAATCAGGCGACGGCGAACAGGTCTCCGTCGGGGTGCATTTTTTCGCGCGCGGGCAGGTTGAGTCCCGCCATCGCTTCGCGCAATTCCTGCCTTGCGACCACATGCCCCATGCCCATGCCGCCCAGATGCGCCTTGTCGAGCAGGGTGAGGCCGGCCGGGAACAACTCACGATAGATGACGCGCTCGCCGAGTCCCGGAATCACGCGAAAGCCGACGCGACGCGACAATTGGGTCAGTGCCTCGCCGACGCGGCGCATATTGTGTGCATCGACATGCTGCAGGCGGTTGCGCAGGATGATCCAGTCGATCGTACGCCCGTCGCTTTTCGCTCGCGCCTTGCGCGTGTCCCAGATCAGTTCCGAATAGAAGCTGGGGCGCGTGACCTGAAACGTTTCGGGGTCGACCTGGCCGATCAGGTCGAAGTCGATGAAGCTGTCGTTGATCGGCGTGATCAACGTGTCGGCGCTGGTCGCAAGGTGCCGCGCGAAGACATCGTCGCGCCCCGGCGTATCGGCGATGAAATAGTCTGCGCCCTCCGACACGCGCGCAACCTGCGCATCGAGCTCTTCGATCGTCGAGCCGCCGAACACCTCGAACCGCGGGGTCGGCAAGTCGATCTCGCGGCGCCGCGCAGTGTTCTCGCGATTCTCCAGATAGCGGTGAAAGGTGCGCTGGCGCGGATCGAGATCCAGCCCCGCGACGCGCCAGCCCTGGCTGGCCAGCGCAACCGCGAAATGCACGGCACAGGTCGACTTGCCGGTGCCGCCCTTTTCATTGGCAAAGATGATGCGGTGCGGCGCGGGATTCGTCATGACCGTTGCGATTTTCCTGTCGGCGCGGCATGGCGGCCGCGTGGGGTGGCGTTTGCGCCGCCATTATCGGAGGCCGGGCAAGGGTGCAAATCATCCGTGATATCGCCACGCTTCGTCGCGCAGTGGCGGCGCTGAAACAAGGCGGCAAAAGCGTCGCGCTGGTCCCGACGATGGGGGCGCTGCACGACGGGCATCTGTCGCTTGTCCGTATGGGACGGCGGGTTGCCGACCATGTCGTCGCGTCGATCTTCGTCAATCCGACGCAGTTCGGCCCAAATGAGGATTTTGCCGCCTATCCGCGCGACGAGGCGCGCGACGCCGCCTTGTTGGTCGAGGAAAAAGTGTCGCTGCTCTGGGCCCCCGATATCGACGCCATGTATCCGGAGGGGCACGGCACGCATATCGAAGTCGCCGAACTGGGCGCCGATTATTGCGGCGCGGCGCGGCCCGGCCATTTCGACGGGGTAGCGACCGTCGTCGCCAAGCTGTTCAACCAGGTTCGCCCCGATATCGCGATCTTTGGCGAAAAGGACTGGCAGCAACTTGCGATCATCCGCCGCATGGCGCGCGACCTCGATTTCGCGGTCGACATATTGGGCGCACCGATCGCACGCGATGCCGACGGGCTCGCGCTATCGTCGCGCAACGCCTATCTGTCGCAGGACGAGCGCGCGGCGGCAGCATCCTTTCCGGCCGCGCTGAAGGCCGCCGCCGCGGCGATCGCGGGCGGCGCAGATGTCGACGACAGCCTTGCGAAGGCCGAGGCGGCGATCCTGGCCGGGGGCTTTGCGAGCGTCGATTACGTCGCGGTCGCCAACGCGAACAGCCTCCGGCGCCTGGACGATTTTCGCCCGCCCGCGCGCCTTTTGGCCGCAGCCCGTATCGGGAAAACGCGGCTGATCGACAATCTCGCCATCGAATGATTCGTTCGAGGGCCACGCTTTTCCGCCAATTGCGGGCCTTGCCCCCCAAAAAATCGCCGCGTCGTTAACGCTTTGTTGACCATAAACGGCAAGGTTCGGCCCTCGAAGCTTCCTGTGGGGGGAAGCGAAGGGGGTTATCATGGCCAACAGTCTGAAGTCCGCCCAGTTTCTGATCGAAAGCCGTCTGCTCGATGCGGCGCGCGGCGATGCAAACGCCTATTTCGATCTGGGTATCGCGTTTTCGACCGGCACCGGCGGTGTCGATGTCGACCTGATCCAGGCGCATAAGTGGTTCAATCTCGCCGCGCTCGGCGGCAGCCTCGAAGGGCAGCAATGCCGCGCCGACGTGTCGGACGAAATGAGCCGTGACGAAATCGCCGAAGCGCAGCGCCAGGCGCGCGCGTGGCTCGACGAAACCGCACGCCGTCCGGCCGCGCGGCGCTACGCCGCCTGAT
>CAZSMB010000121.1:3511-8230 GCA_964607625.1 uncultured Sphingopyxis sp.
GCGTGGCTCGACGAAACCGCACGCCGTCCGGCCGCGCGGCGCTACGCCGCCTGATATTGGTTCACGCGAAGAGGTCGCGTTTGCCGCGAAGCGGCTAGCTCTTTCAATTCCTGCGGCCATCCGCGTCGTTCGTGAAGAAATGGGCCTGTAGGCCCAAACCATCTTCTTCGCGCCTTCGCGTGAAATTTCTTTACTCGTCCGGGCGCCTGAACGGCATCTGCCCTTCGAGCCAGTCCATTTCGGACTCTTCGGCCAACCGCTCGCGCTCCAGAAAGTCCGCCACCGCGCGACGGAAGCCCGGATCGGCGATGAAGTGCGCCGACCAGGTCGCGACGGGGCCATAGCCGCGCGCGAGCTTGTGCCCGCCCTGCGCGCCGGCTTCGACCCGGGCAAGGCCGCGCTCGATCGCGATATCGATCGCCCGGTAATAGCAAAGCTCGAAATGCAGATAGGGGATGTCGGCGAGGCAGCCCCAATAGCGGCCGTACAGCGCGTCGAGGCCGAGGAAGTGCATCGCGCCCGCTATCGGGCGATCGCCGTCCCACGCCAGGACGAGGATGATGCGGTCGGCCATACGCGCGCCCATCATGTCGAATGCCTCGCGCGTCAGGTAGGGATGCCCCCATTTGCGCGCGCCGGTGTCCTGATAAAAGGCCCACATCGCATCCCAATGCGCGGGCGCGATCGCCGCGCCTGTGACCTCCTCGATCCGCAGGCCTTGGGCCGCGCGCGCGCGTTCCTTGCGAAGCTGCTTGCGCTTTGCCGAGGTCAGTGTGGAGAGGAAATCGTCGAAGCTCGCATAGCCGCTATTGGCGAAATGGAACTGGATGTCGCGCCGCACGAGCCAACCCGCCGCCTCGAACAGCGACACCTGCTCGGGAGCGACGAAGGTCGCGTGCGCCGACGACAGATTGTTCTGCCGCGCCACCGCTTCGGCGGCACGGATCAGCAGCGTGGCATCGTCGTGGCCGTGCGCCAGCAGCCGCGGCCCCGGTACCGGCGTGAACGGCACCGCGATCTGCAGCTTGGGATAATAGCTGCCGCCCGCGCGCTCCCATGCGTCGGCCCACGCATGGTCGAAGACATATTCGCCCTGGCTGTGCGCCTTCAGATAGGCCGGGGCAGCGGCGACGAGCGCACCGTTCGCATCTTCGACGAGCAGCGGAGCAGGCTGCCAGCCCGTGCCGGGACCGACGCTGCCCGAGTCTTCGAGTAGCGACAGGAAGTCGTGGCCGACGAACGGATTGGCATCGCCGGCGAGATCGTTCCACGCCGCCGCGTCGAGCGCAGCGACGCCGCTGCCGAGCGACAGGGTACGCGCGGGCGGATCGGCTTCGGCCATAAAGCCTTACGCGGGCTTCACCGCAACGATGGCATCGACCTCGACCGCCGCGCCGAGCGGCAGCACCGCGACGCCGACCGCGCTGCGGGCATGGCGTCCCGCCTCGCCGAACAGCTGCTCCATCAGTTCCGATGCGCCGTTCGCGACCTTCGGCTGCGCGGTGAAGGCGGGGTCGCTGTTCACGAAAACCCCGAGCTTGACGATCTTTTCGAGCCGCGACCAGTCGCCGTCCAGCGCCTTGCCGATCTGTGCGACGAGCATCAGCGCACAGCGCCGTGCGGCATCATAGCCCGAGGCTTCGTCCAGATCGAGCCCGAGCCGTCCGGTCACGACTTCGCCGCTGCGAAACGGCAACTGGCCGCTGATGTGGAGGAGCCCGCCCTGTTCGACGACGGGCACATAGGCGGCGACCGGCGCCGCCGGCTTGGGAAGGTCGAGGCCGAGTTCGGCGAGCTTGGCGGGAATGTCCATGATGCGTCCTTATACCAGTTGGGGCCGGGGGGCCGGAGAATTTTCGGCGAGCCGCGCGCGGATCCAGTCCGCCGCTTCGGCCCAGTCGTCGATCCGCGCGTGCGCGTGCAGCGCGGGGGCGATCTTGTCGGCAATGGCCGGCTCGCCGACCATGTGGAGGCGCCAGACCTCGGGCGCCTCGAGCGCGACCGAATGATGATGTCCCGCAAGGTCGTCGATGAACACCGCGACGCTCGGTCGCCGCTCGGCAAGCAGCCGCCGCACCGGCTCGCCCTTGCCCCCGCGGCTGCCGATCACCGGCGCGGCGAGGCCGAGCGCGGCAAGCTGTGCGGCGCGCGCCGCCTGATGATCGGGGCCGACGTTGGTAAGCACCACGATATCGGCGTCGACGCCGATCGCCGCCATCGCCGCCATCGCGCCGCGAATCGGATATTGCCGCTCCATCTCGGTCCGGAAAAAGCCGTCGAGCAACGGCCAGACCTCGGCCGCCTCGAGCGGGGTGCCGCATTCCTTGCGCTTGAGCGCCCCCGCGAAGCTCGCATCCTCCATGCGGAACAGCACGCCATGCTCTTCGTCGACCCATTTGGCGAAGGGGACGACCATGTGCAGCAGCACTTCGTCGCAATCGGTGATGACGAGCGGGCGGGTCATGGCTGTCCTTCCTGTCCTTCGAGGCGCCGCGCCGCCGCGGCGAGCGCGTCCGGATCCTGACCGAGTGCCGACGCACAAGCGACGAGATCGGGCTCGTGCGCGGCGAGAAAGCCCAGCACCGCGGCGAGCGTGGCGCGCTGCCCGAGCGAGGCGCGGAGCCCCTCGGGCGTGAGGCCGGTCATCCCGAGCAGTCGCTCGGCGCGCGGCTCATCGGCCAGGATCCAGCCGAGCGCGTGGAGCGCGAGTGCTTCGTCGCCTTCGTGCAAATGTCTCGTCCTTCATCGGTGAGGCGATTGTTTCCGCGGGCCGATTCGCCTAAACGGGCGGCGGACGCAAGGTGGGAAACGGAACGCGCATGGGCAAGACCATATTGGTGGTCGAGGATAATGAACTCAACCTCCGCCTCTTCTGCGACCTGTTGAACGCCCACGGCTATAGCGCGCATCCGGTGCGCGACGGCCGCGACGCGCTGGCGAAAGCGCGCGAGGTGTCGCCCAACCTGATCATCATGGATATCCAGTTGCCGCACGTCAGCGGGCTCGAGCTGATCGGCCAGATGAAGGCCGATGCCGCCCTGCGCCCCGTGCCGATCATGGCGGTCACCGCCTATGCCGGCAAGGGCGACGAGGAACAGATCCGCGCCGCCGGCGCCGAGGCCTATGTATCGAAACCGATTTCCGTGATCAAATTCATCGAGAGCGTCGGCGCGTTCGCCTGAGCAGACGACGGGTCGTCACCACAATTGCGGCTTCGCAACCATCAGCCAGAAGACGGCGGTCAGCCCCAGGAACGCCGGCCAGCCAAGCAGGAACCACCACCGCATCGTGCGCGCATAATCGCGCCCGAGCGCGCGCCCTTGCGCCGCGGCGGCTTCGGCCAGGCGGGTCGCACGAATCTGAAGCGCGACCACTGGCGCCCAGCAGGCAAAGGCGAGGGCATAGAGGCCATAGGCGACGACGAGCCAGGGTTCGGTCGGTGAATAGCCGGCGTGGAAAACGAGCCAGAACCCGCTTGCGGGTTGGACGACGCCGCTCGTACCCGTGAAGATCCAGTCGGCGCGGACCACCATTCGCCCGACGCGCGCGATGAGCGCTGGATCGCGCGTAAGATGCGCCGACCAGAAATACCAGGCGGTGCCGGCCCCGAAGCCGAACAATATCGTGCTGCTGAGGATATGCAGCGTCTTGACCAGCCAATAGGGCTCGATCATCGCTTGTCCCCGATCACGCCATGAACCGCGACGAGCAACAGGATCGGCAGATTCTTGAGCAACGGACCCAACGGGTCGAGCCATAAGCGAGGCTGCGCGATGCCGATGACGATCGAGAAAGCAAAGATCGCGGCGACCTGAAGACCCGTGGCGATCCGCACGCTGCGCCCGAACAGCAGATAGGCCGCAATTCCGATGTCGGCCAGGCTGGCGCCGATGCGGAGCGGATCGGCGAGCAGGGGCGAAAGACCGAGGCCCGTCACGACATCGTCCGTCGCCCGCTTTCCATACACGAGCCCGAGCCAGGCCGATGCAAGCCACAGCAGGACGAGTACCGCTCGGATCGTCGGGGCCATAAAGAAGAGTCGCGCGTGCCAACGATCCTGAACTTCGGCCGGACGGGCCCGCAACGCCTCGTCCAGACTCCGCGGCGTCGTGCCGATCGCCGACGCATAGGCGGCGCTGTCGCCGCCATTGCCGGCGACAAGCTGTATCAGGCTGTTGCTGGCGATCGGCCCGTCGCCCGCAAGATCGCCGAGCCGTCCCAGTGCGCGCATCAACGGAATCGGGACCGAAACAATGAGCCCGCGCCCAAACCCCAGCCAGGCGCGATAGCGCCGCAACAGGTCGCGCAGCTCGATCGTCTCCGGACCAACCGGCTCGAGCGTGCGGCCCGCCGCGGCCGCGTCGCCACAGAGCCGGACGACATCGCGTGCCAGATCATCGACGTGGATCGGGGTGAAGAGCTGATCACCCGCGCCGGGAACCGGAATGGCCAACGGCAACGCCGCCAGGCCGCGGAGCAGCGAGGTTCCGCCATAGCTGCCGTCGCCATAGACGAGCGAAGGGCGCAGGACCGTTGCATCGAGACCCGATTCGCGCAGTACCGCCTCGCCCGCGAGCTTCGTTTTCGCATAATCGCTCGCCACATCCTCGCGCGCGCTGATCGCCGAGATCAACAGGGCTTGCCGAACCCCGGCGGCGTAAAGGGCACGCGGCATCGCGACATGGACCGCCTCCATATGGGGTCCGCGCAGCAGGCCCG
>CAZSMB010000122.1:0-8105 GCA_964607625.1 uncultured Sphingopyxis sp.
GGCGACGATCAGGTCGGCCTCGATCTCCTCTCCTCCGGAGGTGCGGACGCCCGTTTCGGTGAAGCGGTCGATCGTGTCGGTGACGACGGTCAGCTTGCCGGCGGTCGCCGCCCTGAAGATGTCGCCTTCGGGGCAGAAGGCGAGCCGTTGCTGCCACGGACGGTATTTCGGGGTGAAATGCGGCTCGAACTCGAAATCGGGATCGCCGGAAAAGGCGCGGATCAGCTCTTTCAGTTCCTCGAACACCGCATCGGGTTCGGTCTGGCAGCGGCGGGTGAGCTGGTCCTGGTCGTGCATGATCTGCGCGCGCACGACGCGGTGGATCGTCGGTTCGTCGATCCCGACCTCGCGCAGGCGGTCGGCGAGTTCGTTCTTGTTTTCCGAACAGAAGAAATAGGTCGGCGAGCGCTGGAGCATCGTCACATGCGCGGCCTTTTCGGCAAAGGCGGGGACCACGGTCGCGGCGGTCGCGCCCGACCCGATCACCAGGATCCGCTTGCCGGAATAGTCGGTTTCGGGGTCCCAGAGCTGGGCGTGGACGAACTGCCCCTTATAGTCGGACAGGCCCGGCCAGTCCGGGATATAGGGCGTTTCATGGTCGTAATAGCCCTGGCACATCCACAGGAAATCGGCGGTGAAGCGAACGGGCCGGCCGCGGACCTCGGCGTCGACCGTCCAGAGATTGTCGGCACTCGACCAGCGGCATGCGGTGATGCGATGACCGTAGCGGATATGGTCGCCGATCCCGTTTTCCTCGATCACCTCGCCCATATATTTCAGGATTTCCCCGGCGCTCGCGATCGGTGCGCCGACCCAGGGCTTGAAGCGATAGCCGAAGGTGTAAAGGTCCGAATCGGACCGGACGCCGGGATATTTGTGCGTGTCCCAGGTTCCGCCGAACGTCTCCTTCATCTCGAGGATCGCATAGCTCTTGCCGGGGCATTGCTGTTGCAGGTGCCACGCCGATCCGATTCCCGAAATGCCCGCGCCGACGATCAACACGTCGACATGGGTGGTGTCCTGCGCCGTCGCCGGCGCCAGCGTCGTTGCCGTCATCCTGTCCGCTCCCGTCCTGCTTTTCGCGCGATGCTGGCATAAAGCACGAGTCGCGCCAAGCGGACATTGATCGCGATCAACAGGCGGTTCAGCCGGTACGGCGCGCGAGCCAGACGCCGGCGACCATCAACGCGATCCCCGCGACGCGCCGGGCATCGATCGGGAAGCGGGCGGCGCCGAACAGACCGTAATGGTCGATCACCGCCGCGCTCGCGAGCTGGCCGGCGAGGACGAAGAAGATCGCGTTGCCGACCCCGAAACGCGGCGCGATGAAGGTCACCGCGATGACGTAGAAGGCGACGAACAGGCCGCCGAAATAGAAGTGCGCGGGAATGGCGCCCGACAGGCGGATATCGCCGAGCGACCCGGTCATCGCCGCCCCGGCAAGCGCGATGAGCATGGCAAGGCCGAAGAGGATCACCGATGCCGCCATCGGACTGCCGAGCCGCGCACCGAGCCCGCCGTTCAACGCGGCGAGGATCGGGATGCCGACCCCGGTCAGGAACATGATGGCGGCAAAGGTCGTCGCGTTGCTGGTCGTCATGGGCGGGATCTCCTGCGGATTGAGCCCGCCTTGTCGCGGTTCGGCCTTGCAGGGGGAAGCGAGAATTGCTTGGGCGGGGGATCGATTTGCCTCCCCTTCCCCTAAGACAAAGGGCCGCCCTTGCGGACGACCCTTCCATTGTCTTGCCTGACGCGGGAAGACTCAGCCGAGTGCGGCCCCCGCGACGGAGGCCATGCTCAGTGATTCTGCCGCGTGCGGCACGGGACAATGAGACATTCGACCACCTCCTTTCGCTTGTTGACGATGACCCGAATATGGGCCGCTTCGCCTGCGCGATCAAGGGGGCGTGCGCGCGATCAGAACTGATAGGCGACGCCCCCGCCGGCGATCCACTGGTCCTTCGCGCCTGCGATGTCGACGATGGGCGAAGCGGCGAAGCGGCTGGTCATTCGTCCGTACTGAACCCCGCCGACGAGCACGAAACCCTTGCGAAGGTCGCCCGACAGCGCATAGGCGCCCGCGACGCCGATCTGATATTTACCCATTGTCGCCTTGCGCCCCGCGCCGGAATAGACGGGCAGACCGCTCGCGGCGCTGCCTGCCGCGTCGATATCGTAATAATAATGGCCGAAGCCCTTGCCATAAATGTTCACAGACGCTGACACGCCGACATAGGCGCGTTTCGAGATCGGGGTGCCATATTCCAGCGTCGGGGAGGCGACCCAGCTGCCGTGGCGGCCCGAAATATCCCTGAGCGCGACGAGGCGCAGGCCGAGCTGGTCATATTTGCTGGTCAGCACCCCCGAAAAGGTGACGCCGGTCGTGATGCCGGCCTCGACCGCGAGCTTCTTTTCGCCGAGTGCTTCGACCTGCGCGTCCTTGATGCTGCCCGTGCGGTCGCCGCGCAAGTTGATCAGCGGGCCGAATTTCCAGTCGACGCGCTGGCCGCGGCGCTGGCGGATCAGGTCGACCTGCAAATTGGTGCCGCGGGTCGAGAAGGAAAAGCCCGATACGCGCCCACGCAGGTAAAAGCCGGGCAGGACGACGCGCTCGTCAGAGCCATTGTAGCTTGGCGCGGTGATGACGCCGCCGGCGACCGCGAAATAGTCGCGCGCCCATTTGCGATCGGGATCGTCGTCCTGCGGCCGCGCGGGCGGAAGCAGGATATCCTGGTCGACCTCGCTGTCCTGCAGATAGGCGGCGGCGACCGGCAGCGGCGGCGCCGCACTGGCGGCGCGGTCGAGGGCGGCGAGATCGTAGCCGAGCGCGCCGTCCTCGGCGTGCGCGGGCGCCGCGCAAAGGGCGAGACCGGCCGCGATCGTCAGCGACAGGGCGGGCAGGCGGCGGGCGAAGCGGGAGAGCAGGCGGTCCATAGGCGAAGTGGTTTCCCCAAAGATACCCCTCTCTTCGGGGGTGTAGGTGCTTGCGCCCACGATGCAACGAGTGTCACTTGCCGGCCAGCGCTTTTCCGGCCATCGTGACTTTCATGCATCAGATCAGACGCTTCCCGTCTCTATGCCGCGGCGCGGCATATGGTTCCCCGAAAGGCATGAAATGACGCGCGCACCGCGCTTTGCCGGCTATGCGCTGATCGTCGCGGCGGCCGGCCTCGCGGTCGCGATGCGGCGCGGCGGGATCGAGGCCGTCGGGCCGTTCCCCGCGATCGCGGTCGCGCTGTTGCTCGGCATGCTGGGGGTGATGCTGGTGTTCACCGACCTGATGGTGCGGGGCCTCTATGCCCAGCTCGACGCCGCCAAGACGCGCGAGGAGGAGGATAGGGGCTAGGGCCTGTGGCGGCGGCGCCTCTTCTCGTCACCCCGGCCACGCCCGGCCGGCGCATAAGAAAAGGGCGCCCCGCGAGGGACGCCCTTTCCTGTCGTTGTTTCGATTCGGTCAGTCGCTCGACGGTTCGAGGTTCACCGCGGCGAACTTGCCGCGGTCGTCGACCTCGATGTCGAATGCGACGCGGTCGCCCTCTTCGAGGCCCGCCATGCCGGCGCGCTGCACCGCGCTGATGTGGACGAAGGCATCGGCCTGTCCGTCATCGCGGGCAATGAAACCGAAGCCCTTGGTCGTGTTGAAGAATTTGACCGTACCCGACGTGCGCTCGCCGGTCAGCTGGCGCCGGCCGCGCGCGCCGCCGGGGCGTTCTTCGCGCTGACGCGGGGCGAATTCCTCGACCGGCATCGGTTCGCCTTCGATCTTGAGATCGATCGCCGACACCTTGCCGTTGCGTTCGACGAGCGTGAAGCCGAGCGGTTGGCCCGAGGCCAGACCCTGAAGCCCCGCCTGCTCGACCGCGCTGATGTGGACGAACACATCCTCGCCGCCGTCGTCGCGGGCGATGAAGCCGAAACCCTTTGACGGGTTGAAGAATTTGACCTGGCCCTGACCCTCGCCGACGACCTGCGCCGGCATGCCGCCGCCGCGTCCGCCGCCGAAGCCGCCGCCACCGCCGCCGCCGCGCGGGCCGCCGCCGAAGCCGCCGCCACGATCATTGCCGCCGAAACCGCCGCCGCGATCCTGGAATCCGCCGCGATCGCCGAAACCGCCGCCGCGGTTGCCGCCGCCGAAGCTGTCGCCGCCGTAGGGCGCGGGTTCGAAGCTGTCGAAATTGCCGAAATCATCGCGCTTGCCGCGTCCGCGATGGCCACGGCGATCCTTGTTGAAACTCATTGCTTAGTAATCGCTTTCGGTTCGTCCATACCCGTTCTTACGGCTCCTTGCGCCGGACGGAGGACGCAGTTCGCCATGAGCACAGACTCGCCCCGTGCCGCTATCGGCGCAATATATAACCTATATGCGACGGTTCTGCGAACGGAAAATTCACGACGGCTGTGGCGTGTACGCCACGCCTTGCCGCACCGCGACCCCCGGACAAACCAGTCATTGAGCGCCGCGAATTTCCGGCCTAAGGCGAACGCATGACAGTCTATTTCCACGAAGAGGACCTGCCCGAAGGCGCACTGGGGCCCGGGGCGGTCGCGGTCGATACCGAAACGATGGGCCTGAACCCGCTGCGCGACCGGCTGTGCCTCGTCCAGATCAGCGACGGGTCGGGCGACGAGCATCTCGTCCGGTTCGCGCCCGGCAGCGCCTATGACGCGCCGGTGCTGAAGGCGGTCCTGACCGACCCCGCGCGGCTGAAGCTGTTTCACTTCGCGCGCTTCGATATCGCGGCGCTGCAACAGGCGCTCGGCGTCGTGACCGCGCCGGTCTATTGCACCAAGATCGCGTCGAAACTGGTGCGGACCTATACCGATCGCCACGGGCTGAAAGAGCTGGTGCGCGAATTGCTGGGCCAGGATATTTCCAAGCAGCAGCAGTCGAGCGACTGGGGCGCCGCCGAACTGAGCGATGCGCAGCGCGACTATGCCGCGAGCGACGTCCGCTTCCTGCACGCGATGAAGGAAGTGCTCGACGCCCGGCTGGCGCGCGAAGGGCGCACGGCGCTGGCGCAGGCCTGTTTCGACTTCCTGCCGACGCGCGCCGCGCTCGACCTTGCGGGCTGGCCCGAGGTCGACATCTTCGCGCATAGCTGAGCGGCGGAATGTCCGAGCGCGCCGACCTCGACCGCACGATGCGCCGCCTGTGGGCGACGAGCGGGTCGAGCCATGACCGCGTCATCCGTATCCTGCGCGTCGGCCTGCCGCTGGTGATCGGCGTCGTCGCCGCGGTGCTGGTCTTTTCCCCCTTTACCCAGCGGTCCGAGGTCAGCTTCCTGCTCGCCAAGGACAAGGTCGAGGTCGCGAAGGAGCGGATGAAGGTGACGCGCGCCGAATATCGCGGCCAGGACACGAAGGGACGTCCCTTTGCGCTGATCGCGGGAAGCGCGGTGCAGAAATCGAGCGCCGAACCGATCGTCCAGATGACCGACCTGTCGGGCGCGATCCGGCTCGACGACGGCCCCGCGACGATCGCGGCGCAGCACGCGCAATACGACATGGACGACGAAAAGCTCGCGGTGCCCGGCACGGTGCTGGTCAAGAGCGCCGACGGCTATCGCATCGATGCCGACAATGTCGCCATCGATTTGAAGACGCGCAGCCTGACCGGCGAGGACGGGGTGCAGGGAACATTGAACATCGGCCGCTTTTCGGCCAACCAGCTTTACGCCGACCTCGACGAGCGGATCGTACGCCTGTCGGGCGATGCGCGGCTCAGGATCAACCAGGGAGTGATCAAATGACGAGCGAGCCCCAGCGCCTTTTCGGCTGGAAGAGCCTCGCGCTCGGCGGCGCGAGTTTTGCGCTGACCAGCCTCGCGATCCTCGCAACGGGTGGCGGCGCGCCCGCGCAGGCACAGGCGCTCGCCAACCATGACAGCAGCGCGCCGGTCGATTTCGCCGCAAACGTCATCGAGGTGCAGGATCGCGCCGACCGCGTCGTCATTTCGGGCAACGTCCGCGTGACGCAAGCCGGAATGACGCTGACCGCGCAGCGCATGACTGTCGCCTATACCCGCGCCGGCAGCACCGACGTCAACCGGCTCGACGCATCGGGCGGGGTCACGGTAACCAAGGGCGACGAGGTGGCGAAGGGCAATGTCGCGATCTATGACCTCAACCGGCGGCTGATCACGATGGTCGGCAATGTCGAGCTGCGCCAGGGCGGCAACCGCCTGTCGGGCGGCCGGATGCTGATCGACCTCAATTCGGGTCGCGCAACGGTCGACGGCCGCGGCGCCGCGCGGGGCCCCGACGGCAATCCGGTGCAGGGCGAAAGCGGCGGCCGCGTCACCGGCACCTTCACCGTGCCGCAGCGAACGCAGCAGTAACCCTGTTTCTTTACCCGCCGGCAGCGATCGGCGGTCAGGATCGGCGCGGGGACCAGTCATCCGCGGCAAGGAGGGGTGTGCCGCGCGAGCAGGGTGCGTTCGATGCGCTTTTCGTCCCTCGTCCCGCCGCGCCGCCCGAGCTTCGGCCGGCGCCAGGACCATCCCCCCGCCGACCCCGCGCTGCCCCGCCCCGACCCCGAGGACCGGCGGCTGATCGAACGGCTGATCGGCTTTGCCGAGAAGCGGAAGCGGCCCTAGAGCATTGAGCGAATGGGTTCAGCGATACGAGCGGGTTGGCGACCGGCGCTGCGCGGGGACGGGCCGGCATCGCCCTTCGAAGGTGCAGCCGGAGCGGGACTGGCTACCTAATCGAAGACCGCTCTAATCCTCGACCTTCCCCGCCACCGGGGTTTCGATCGGGGGATCACCGGCGTGCGCCTTCGCGTAGGCCTCGACCGCCTTCAGTACGCGCAGCATGTTGCCGCTCGCGATCTTCTCGAGATCGGCCTGGTTGTACCCGCGCCGCGCCAGTTCGGCGAACAGTGCGGGATAGCCGGTGACGTCCTCCATGCCGACCGGAGTCGCGTCCATCCCGTCATAGTCGCCGCCGATACCGATATGATCGATGCCGATTGCGTCCCGGATATGGTCGATATGGTCGGCGGCGCGCGCGATCGGCACCTGCGGCGCCGGATGCGCGTCGTCCCACGCCTTGAGAGCCGCCGCGCCGCCCGCGGGGTCGCCGAGATATTGCGCATCGAGCCGCGCCTTCTCGGCCGTCCGGTCGAGCCCGTGCCTGCGCAGATCGGGGTCGAGGAAGGCGGCATAGAGCACCACCATGACCACGCCGCCGTTCGCCTTGACGAGCGGCAGCACGTCGTCGGGAACGTTACGCGGATGGTCGGCCACCCCGCGCGCACCCGAATGGCTGAACATCACCGGCGCCTTCGACACCGCCAGCGCGTCCTTCATCGTCGCGGGGCTGACGTGGCTCAGATCGACGATCATGCCGATGCGGTTCATCTCGCGCACCACCTGTTCGCCGAAGGGGGTCAGGCCGTCGTGCGCGGGCGCGTCGGTCGCGCTGTCGGCCCACGGCGTGTTGCGACCGTGGGTCAGCGTCATGTAGCGCGCGCCGAGTGCATACATCTGGCGCAGCACCGCGAGCGAAGATCCGATCGAATGGCCGCCCTCCATGCCCAGCATCCCGGCGACCTTGCCGGCCTTCATCGCCCGCTCGAGCTCGGCCGCGGTCGAGGCGAGCGTCATGTCGTTCGGATAGCGCGCGATCAGCCGCTTCGCGACGTCGATCTGTTCGATCGTCTGTTGCACCGCTTCGGCCTCGTCGTCGTTCGACGGGACATAGACCGACCAGAACTGCGCCCCGACATGCCCCTTGCGCAGCCGCTGGAGGTCGGTGTGCATCGCCGCGCGCGGCGGGTCGCTATCGGGGGTCGCGGTGTCGGTCGTGTCGACGAAATCGAAATCGTTGATGACGTTGTGGACCCGCCCACGCAGCGCCCAGGGCACGTCGTTGTGCCCGTCGAACACCGGCGCGGCCTTCAGCGCCGCCTCGGCGACCGCTTCGGGCGATTGCTGCGCGGCGGCGGGGCTGGCGACGAGGGCGAGAGCGGCAAAGCCGGCGAGCAGGTGCGATCTTTTCATGGCATGCAACCCTACCCGCTCGATCGCGGCGCGCAAGCCCAACTTGACGTTAACGTCAATCGCGCGCAGCATCGCGGCCATGACCGCATTCGACGACTGGCGC
>CAZSMB010000123.1:0-8072 GCA_964607625.1 uncultured Sphingopyxis sp.
GCGACGAGCGGGGCCATTATGCCGCCGAACCGTGCGGCGTTTGCCGATTCTGCACATCGGGTTCAGCCGCGCGCCAGCTTGGCATCCTACTATCCTGCGCGGGACCAGGAAATGAAAAGGATGGACCATGTTCTGGATCAAGAAACTGACGCTCACCGCGCTGATCGGCGCGAGCGCGGTCGCCGCCCTCCCCGCGGAGGCCGATGCGCGCGACCGGCATCATCGTTCCTATTACAGCCACCGCGATCATGATCGCTATCGCGACTATCGCCGCGATTACCGGCGCGACTATCGCCGCAGCCATTATCGCGACCGCCGCGACTACCGGCCGCGTTACCGCTGCCGCCGCGGCAGCGGGACGACGGGGCTGATCGTCGGCGGCGCCGCGGGCGCCCTCCTCGGCCGCGAGGTCGACCGTTACGGCGACCGCCTGCCCGGCACGATCATCGGCGGCGCCGCGGGCGCGCTGATCGGCCGCGAAATCGATCGCGGCGGTCGCTGCTAGCACCGCCTTTCCCCTCCCCGCGGCGCGGGGAGGGGGACCCGCCCGCACGGCGCTTTGTCGCGCGCCCGTGCGGTGCTATCGAAAGGCGATGGACCGGGTTGCCACCTGCCATTGCGGCCAGCTTCGCTTCGCCTGCGTGGGCGAACCCGCGAAGATATCTCTCTGTCACTGCACCGATTGCCAGCGGCGCACCGGGTCGCTGTTCAGCGTCGCCGCCTTTTTCGACCGGTCGCAGACGCGGGTCGTGGGCGGCACCGCCGCGCACTATGCGCGTCCTTCCGCCAGCGGCTTTGCCGTGACCTTCCACTTCTGCCGCGATTGCGGCACCTCGCTCTGGTGGGAGCCCGAACGGCTTCCGCACCTTGTCGGGGTCGCGGCCGGGGCGTTCGCCGACCCGGCCTTTCCGATGCCGGACCAGGCGGTGTGGTGCCAGGACGCGCATCCGTGGATCGCCCTGCCCGCGGCGATCGCCGCGCACGAACGAAACCCCGTCAGGACCCCGCCGCGCGAGTGATGCGCCGGCCGGATCAGCGATCGTCGCCGGACCGGGGCGGCGCACGGGCGCCATTGCCAGCGTCTGCGGCATCGCCGCGTATCGCAACCGCCCGCCCGGCGGGGCGTAGCGTCACCGTGCCGAGCCGTACGCGCGGGGTCGCCTTGCCCGGCACCGCGCTCAGCGCGAACGCCGGGTCGAGCTTCAACGCCGCCGCCGATGCCTGCGCCGGCCGGACGGTGTAACGGCCATAAGGCACGCTTTCGAACAGGAAATAGCCGTCGAACTCGCTCAGCGTCGTCGCGCGCACGCGGCCCTCGGCATCGACGAGTTCGAGGCCGAGTCCCTCGATCATATTGCCGCCGTCGCGCCGCACGACCCCTTCGATCTCGCCCGCCGCGCTCATCGGCAGCGCGATGTGCGTCGCGACGCCGGGACGCGGAGTAACGACGACACCGGGCAGCGCGGGCTGGACATAGGGGTCGGGCAAGCTGCCCGCATCGATGCCGATCAACACGGGACGAAAGGGTTCGAGGCCGTCGATCACCGCCCGCCCGTCGCGGTCGGTCGCCGCGTCGACATAGGCGTTGCCCGCGGTCAGCGGCACGCCGGCGACCGCCGCCTCGCCCGGCTGGCGCACCCCGTCGCCATTGTCGTCCATGAAGATGTCGGCCAGCACCTGCCCGCGCCCGCCCAGTTTTTCGCTCGACACGCGCCAGCCGCCGCCGCGCGGATCGGGGCCGAAGCTGAAGGCCAGCGACAGCGACGCGGCGAGCGAGCCGTCACTCGCGACCTCGCCAAAACCCGATAGCTGCAAGCGTTTGAAACGACGCGTATAACCCAGGCCCGCCCGCGCGCGCTCCAGTCCCTTGTCATACCCGAGCTCGGCGCGCCATTCGGCGTCGCCCTTCCCGGCCCATTCGGCGATCAGGCCGACACGCGAGTCGCTGCCGTCGCCCGACAGCGCCAGCCGCGCCTCTCCGCGCAGGCGGATGCGGCCGATGCGCGCGTTGGCGAGCAGTGTCGCGGTCAGGGTGTCGGGCGGGTCGGGTCCGAACGGCGTCCGCGTGTCGGTCCAGTCGAGCTGGCCGGTAAAGGTCATCGCGCGAAAGCTCGCCGAGGCCCGCCCGGTCGCGGTCAGACTCGATACCCCCGACGCGCGCGTCGCGTGCGACAGGTCGAAATGGAGCGGCAGGACGCTGCGCCCGATCGCCACCGACTGGTCGACCGACAGCGACGCCAGCCCGGTCATCCCGCCGACGAAGCGGTCCGATACGAAACCGCCCCAGCCGCGCATCGCGTCGGCGCGGATATAGGTGTCGCCGAACGCCGCCAGCCAGCTCAGCCGCGCGGCGCGGCCGCCGTCGCCGGCATAGGCGCCCGCGACTTCGACCAGCGACGGGCCGATCGACCGACGCACCGCGAGTTCGCCATAGGTGCGCCGGACATTTTCGATCATCAGGCTGTGGGCATAGGCCGCGAGCGACGTCCGCGTGTCGAGCCCGCGCTCGATACCCGCGGTGCCGCGCCAGCCGCGCCGCCAGGTCGAGGGCCGGTCGCCAAAGCCGATGAGGTCGGCGTTTTCCTGCGCGATGCCCGCCCAATACCAGGTTTCGCGCGGCGGGATCGAGTCCATCCCTACTTGCAATTGCTTGATTTCACGACGGATCTGGCCTTGCGGACCATAAAGGACGATCTCGAAGCGATTCGACCCATATTGCAGCGGAACGTCGAGAAATTCATAGCGGCCATCACCGTTCGGCGTCGTGAAGGCAAGCAGCTGTCCGTTGCGATAGAGTTCGGCGTCCCAGCCGGCGGGCAGGTCGCCGCGAAAGCTCGTCCGGTCGAAGGCGTCGGGCCGCTCGACCGGGCGGTTGGTGACGACGGCGCCGCGTCCCGGTGCCGATTGTGCGACGAGTCCCGTCGACAGCAGGCTGACGTCGCCGAGCGCATAATGGGTCGCGTGCAGCGGGCCGAGCAATTGCCCCGACGGATCGGTCCGGTACAACCGCAGGCGCAAGCTGTCGGGGACGCCCCTTTCGTCCGACGCCAGCCGTGCATCGAAGCTCTGGCCCAGCGCCTCGCCCGCCGCAAAAATCTCGTAGCGCGCCTGGACATAGGATCCCCCGCGCCGATCCTCGACCGCGCTGGCCGAGGCGACGACGTCGACCGACGGGGTCGCCCACATGCGATAGGGACGCTCGGCCTGCGGCAGGCTGGCGAGATCGAATTGCGCCGCCGGGCGAAGCCCCGCTGCGCGCGCCCGGCGTTTGGCGGCGAGCTGGAAGGGCAGCTTCTCCTTCGTCTCGATCCGCAGCACCGCGTTCGACAGGTCGGGGACGATCGGGACGCCGAGCCACTGGTTCAGCCGGTCCAGATCGACGCACCAGCCGGCGGCGGTGTCGCGGATGTCGGTCGCGCCGATGCGATAGCTGTCGCTTCCGACGCGGACCGTGCCGGCCTCGCGATCGAGCGTCAGGTCGCGCCGCTCGTCGAACACCCAGCCACTTGCGCGGCGCAACTTCTTGTCGATCCGCACCGCAAGGTCGAGCGCGAGCACCATGTCGCCCAGGTCGACGCACAGCCCTTGCGGCGTCTGATAACCGCGCACGCCATCGCCGAGCCGATATTGGCCCGATCGCAGATCGAACAGCCAGCTGTCGTCCTCGCTCGGCACCCACCGCTCGCGTGACGGTGAAATGGGCGCGGTATCAACGGCTTGGGCGCTGGGGGGAGCGAGTCCCGCCAGCGCCAGCGCGGCCGCGATCAAGCGCCCCCACCGCATCACCGCCGCGCCGTCCAGTCCCTGACCTTATGCCGTCACCGCACCACCCGGTCGACCTCGTCGATCGTGCCGCCGCCCAGTTCGCGGTCTTCGCTATAGCGGATATGCACCGGGCCCTTCAGCGTCGTGGCCACCTCGGCGGGCACGCGCAGCGACACGCGGCGCTCGCCGACCTCGGGATAGACGGCGATACCGCGCGCGACGAGCAAGGGTTCGGCGACTCCCGGGCGCGTCACCTCGATATCGCCATAGACCGACCGGTTGCCGCTGCGCGACAGGTCGAATTCGAACGCCGGTCCGTCGCGGGTGTCGGCGACGCGGGCCTCGCCGATCGTCGCCTCCGCACCCAGATCGCCGATACGCACGATCACCGGAATGGTGATGCCATAGATCGGGGTCAGCGCAATCGAGACGCCAGTGCCCCCGCCTTGCTTCGGCGCAGTCGCTGGCAGGGCGTCGGGCACGGCGCGGAACAGCATGTGCGCGCGATACTCGCCCGGCGGCGTCCCCTCCGGGACGCGCACCCCGACGCGGATCACCTGCGGCTGGTTGGGCGGCAGCGTGACGCGGCGCGGGCTGAACGCGATCATGCCAAGCGCCGCCTTTTCCTGCGGCGTCGCGTCGGCCTCGTCGACTTCGGCCAGTCCGCCCTCGGCGGTCATCCGCTTGATCTCCAGGCTGATGCGATAGGTCGCCGGCTCGGCGCCGATATTGTTGAGCACCACCTCGGTCCCGCGCGACCCGTCGAGGACGAGACGCGTCGGCGCGACGAGGAGGTCGCCGCCGGCGGCCGCCGCCGGGACCGCCGAAAGAACTGTAAGGACAAGTGAAATCAGGCCCGCGGCCTTGAGCATGCGCAACATCGAACGATCCCCACAATCGTTGCCGGCCGGACGCCCCCGCCCGTTCGGCATTGTATCGGAGCGACTGGTCCGCTCCGTTGGTCGTCCGCCGGACTGCCCGAAGATGGTTGATATTTTGCTAACCATGCGGGTCCCGGGACGACGCGCGCGCGAAAAAGGGCCGCCGGCTCCACGCCGACGGCCCTTTTCAATCGGCGGGCACTGCGGCCCGCCGCCCCTCGCCCGTCTTACTGGTAGTTGGCGGTGACGTTGAACGTCCCCGAATAGTCGCCGGCCGCCTGGTTGGCGCCCACGCTCAGCGTGCCGCCGACCTGAAAGCTGCCGCCCGTCGCGCCGAGCGTGACGGTCGAGGCCGAATAGGTCAGCGACGACGCCATCGTGCCGCCGAGCGAGCCGGTCAGCGTGACGCTCGAATCCCCGCTCACATCGACGACGGCGCCATCGGTGCCCGCGATGTTGAAGTTGGCGGCGGTCGTCGTGCCGGTGCAGGTCAGCCCCGACCCACAGGTCACCGCACCCGCGGTCGAAACCTGGACGGTCGACGCGGTCGCGCCGCTGATGACGGTCGCATATTGCAGGTCGCTGGTGTTGGTCAGCGTGATCTGGCGCAGGATCTTGGCCTTGGCCGTGCCCGTCGCCGTCGCCGCCTGAGCCGCCGAAGCGTTCATGGCGAGGGCAGCAATCGCGGCGCCCACGAGGGCGCGCTTCATTCCAATAGTGCGCATATGATTTGGTCCCTTGATCAATCGAAAGTCGAATGGAAATCCCACCCCATTCGCCGGACCGTTTAGCGCGCCACCCGTTCAACCTTTGCCAGCAATCATGGTTAATGACGCATTAGGGAAATCGCGCCTTCTCGATAAATAATCGTTTATTTTCGGATACTTATATCATGTTTTCGCGCGATATCTCCCGGACGGACGCCCCCGATCGCCCCGGCGTGACACAGATTTTCAGTCGCGAATCGGCGATTCCCGCGCCGCGTCAGATTCCTTCGCCCGACAGTCGCTGGCAGATCATGTCGAGCTGGTCGAGCGATGCGAACTTCAGCGTCAGCGCCCCCTTGCCGCCACCGCTATAGTGAATCGCGACGCCGATCCCGAGCAGTTCGGACAGATGCCGCTCGACCGCCATGATATCGGGGTCGCGCGCGCCGTCCATGCTCTTATACTCGAGCGGCGCCTTGCGCCCGCCGCCCTTTTCGGCGCGCACCAGCGCTTCGACCGCGCGCACCGACAGCCCGTCCTTGACCACCTTGCGCGCGATCGCCTCGGCGCCCTCGGCCCCGATCAGCGCGCGCGCATGCCCCATCGCGAGGCTGCCGTCGCCGACAAGCTCCTGCACCCCGCGCGGCAGGTCGAGCAGCCGCATCAGGTTCGCGACATGGCTGCGCGATTTGCCGACCAGCTTTGCCAGCGCGTCCTGGCTGTGTCCGAAATCCTCGATCAGCTTGCGATAGGCGCTCGCCTCCTCGATCGCGTTCAGGTCCTGGCGCTGGATATTCTCGACGAGCGCGATCTCGTAGGTCGCGGCGTCGTCGAGGTCGCGGACCAGTGCCGGGATCTGGTGCAGCCCCGCGCGCTGCGCTGCGCGCCAGCGCCGTTCGCCCGCGACGAGCTGGTAGCCGTCGCCGCCGGGCGCGCGGCGGACGATGATCGGCTGGAGCAGGCCGCGCGCGCCGATCGATTCGGCGAGTTCGGCGATCGCATCCTCGTCGAAATGCCGCCGCGGCTGACCGGGAAGCGGACGGATCGTCCCGACCGCGATGTGCTGCACCGAATCGCCGACCGCCGCGGGGGCCGCCGGCCGCGCCGCGCCGGGGCTCGCCAACACCGGCGATTCGACCGCCGCATCGCCGAACAGCGCATTGAGCCCACGCCCCAGCCCAGAAGGCCGCTTGCGCGCCGGGGATTGTGTCGCTTCCTCTTTCTTTTCAGCCATTTAAGCAGCCTTGCTGATAGTGGGCAGGCGGTCGATCAGCTCGCGTGCGAGTGCGATATAGGCCGCCGATCCGGGACAGCGATGGTCATAGATCAACGCCGGCAGCCCGTGGCTCGGCGCCTCGGACAGCCGCACATTGCGCGGGATGACCGTTTCGAACACCACCGGCCCCAGGCATTCGCGCACATCGTCCGACACCTGATCGGTCAGCCGGTTGCGCCGGTCGAACATCGTCAGCGCGACGCCAAGGATGAAGAGCTGGGGATTGAAACGCCCGCGCACCCGCTCGACCGTGGTGAGCAGCTGGCTCAGCCCCTCGAGCGCGAAAAATTCGCACTGCAACGGCACGATCAGCGATTCGGCGGCGATCAGCGCGTTGAGCGTCAGCATCCCGAGCGACGGCGGGCAGTCGATCAAGCAGATATCCCACTGCCCGGCCTCGGCGCTCGCCAGCGCCTTTTGCAAGCGGTGGAGCCGATCCTCATATTCGACCAGCTCGATCTCGGCGCCCGACAGGTCGACCGTCGCGGGCACGATGTCGAGCCGCGGCACCGCGGTGGCGATCGCGCATTCGGCGAGCGTCGCGTCGGCGCGCAACAGGTCGTAGCTCGAAAATTCGCGCTGCGCCTGGCTGATGCCAAGCCCGGTCGACGCATTGCCCTGCGGATCGAGATCGATGATCAGCGTGCGCCAGCCCGTCGCCGCGAGCGCCGTCGCCAGGTTGATCGCGGTCGTCGTCTTGCCAACCCCGCCCTTCTGGTTCGCCACGGCGATACGGATCATGCTTTTCCTCGCTTTTTCGGCACAATGCGCCCTTGCCCGACCAATATGCGGCTGTCGGCATCGGTTCGGCTATGTTCCACGTGGAACAGACTCTGCCACGCTCGCGGGAGCAATGCCAGTTCCTTAACCGCATTTCGTCCCTTTGGCAGCAGCCAGCGCGTCGATTCGGTGGAAAAACGCGCGGATAAGTCGATCAGCCGGTCGAGCGGGGCAAAGGCGCGCGCGCTGAGGGTGCCGGCCGGCCGCGTATCGACGGCTTCGAGCCGGGCCTCGGCCACCGCGACATGGCGCAGGTTCAGCTCGGCCGCGACGTCGCGCAGAAAGTCGCACCGGCGCTTGCGCGATTCGACGAGCAGTATCGGCCGCTCCGACAGAATCGCCACGACCAGACCGGGCAGCCCGGGCCCGCTCCCCAAATCGACCCAAAGCCCCGCGCCGTCGCGGTCGAGATCCAGCAATTGCACGCTATCGGCAATATGCCGCACCCACAGGCTCGGCACCGTCGACGCCGCGATCAAATTCTGCCGGTCATTCTCGGCCACCAGCATCGCCGCAAACCGCTCGAGCCGCATCCATTGCTCGGCCGTCGGCGCGAACGCATCGGCAATCCAGGCCCGCACCTCCGCCTCGCTCGCCAGAATCCCGTTGTCGTGCGAACCCGCCAAGGCGTCCATCCTTCTGTTTCATCCCGTCCGCGAAGCC
>CAZSMB010000124.1:0-8000 GCA_964607625.1 uncultured Sphingopyxis sp.
GAAGCGATCTCGATCGGCTTGCTTCACTCGATTTCGCGCACCGGCTGATCCAGCCCCTCGACGACGCAAACGCCGCCGATAATGTTCGCGCCTGTATAGATCTGGTGCTGGGCGATCCGCGCTGGCGGCTGTCCGTACAGACGCACAAGACCCTCGGCCTGCGCTAGGGTCAGGACCCTAAGCGTCAGTCGACTTCGGCCGGCTTGTCGGCCGCGGGAATCGATTTCTTCGCGGCGGGCGCCGGGACTGCGTCGGGGTCGTCGCTACCCTCGTCGGCCGGTGCGTCCTCGCTGTCCTCTTGCGGCTTCTTCTCGTCCTTCTTGGACTCGTCGTTCGGTACGCTGTTGTCGACGGCAGTGCCGTCGACGTTCGAATCGTCGAGCGTGATCATCGAATCGCTGATCGTTCCCGGCTCGACCTCGACCGCATCGAGTTTTGTCATGGTCTTGCCGGTCGAATCGCCTCCGCCGCAAGCGGTGAGCGAAAGGAGCAGGGCGGACGTCAGGAAGAGGCGCGTCATGGGCGTGTCCTAGTCGTTCGACGAAAGCTTGTCGAGAAAGGCGGAAAGGCTGACTTCCAGCGCCGCGTCGACCGCGGCAAAGTCGGCATCGATGCCGAGCGCGGCGAGGCTCGTCACGGGAAATTCGGCGATGCCACACGGCACGATACCACCGAAATGCGAAAGGTCTGGCGCGACGTTGAGCGAAAAACCGTGCAGCGTGACCCAGCGCCGCACCCGAACCCCGATCGCCCCGATCTTGGCTTCGCGGCCTTGCGGGTCGTCGGTCCAGATGCCGATGCGTCCCTCGGCGCGCCGTGCCGCAACGCCGAACACCGCGAGCGCGTCGATCACCCAGCCTTCGAGCGCGTGGACATAGGCGCGAACGTCGCGCCCGCGCTGTGCCAGGTCGAGCTGGACATAGCCGACGCGCTGGCCCGGACCGTGATAGGTGTAGCGACCGCCGCGTCCGGCATCGTAGACCGGGAAGCGCGGGTCGAGCAGTTCGGCCGGATCGGCGCTCGTCCCGGCGGTATAGAGCGGCGGATGTTCGAGCAGCCAGATGCGCTCGCCCGCTTCGCCGGCGCGGATCGCCGCGGCTCGGGCCTCCATGTCGGCGAGCGCCTCGGCATAGTCGGTGCGGCCCGGCGCGACGGTCCATTCGGGCGGGGGGAGGCGGGTCATCGGGCGCATCTGCACCGCGATGGTGGCCGGCGCAAGAGGAAGGCTGGCAAACGCGCAATTCATGGACCGCGACCCTAGACAGCGGCAGCGAAGATCGCCACTCTGTCGCGGCAATGACGGACGGAGATGGAATGCGAAAACTCGACATGGCCGCGGCGTGGGACGACAGCCGGCAACTCATGCGTTCCTACACGGCGCTTACGGTCACGATAGCCGCGGTATTCCTGTTCCTTCCCGCCTTGGCCTTTGCCTGGTTCGGTCCGACGCCGGCCGCACCGTCCGACGGCGCCGGGGCGGCCGAACTGCTCACGACCTTTCAGCAGAACATGATGCAGAGCATAGGGCCCAGGCTGGCGGTGGCGCTCGCCGGGCTGGTGGGGCATGCGGCCATCCTGCGACTCTGGCTGTCCCGCGGCGGAATCAGCGTCGGCGAATCGCTGAGCTTCGCGGCGACGATGCTGCCGACGATGGTGGCGATCGAGCTGTTGACCGGGCTGGCGGCTGCCGTCGGCTTTCTGCTGTTCATTCTTCCCGCCTTCTATGTGATCGGCCGGCTCGCGCTGTCCGTTCCGGTGGCGATCGACCGTGGGCTGCACAACCCCCTTGCGGCGCTGCGCGCGAGCGTTGCGCTGACCGAGCAGAACGGGTGGGCGATTTTCTTTTTCCTCCTCCTGATCACGCTGGTTATCGGTATCGTCAGCATGATCGCGGGGGTGGTGTCGATGACGCTGTTCGGGGCGAATGCCGGGCTTGGCAAGCTGGTGACGGGTGTCGTCCAGGCCGGCTTTATCGCCGGCGGCGGCTTCGTGTCGCTCGCCGCCAGCGCGGCAATCTATCGCCAGCTTGCGGGCGAGCAGGCGAGCAGCATATTCGGCTGAACGAGATGATGGCAGGGGAGAATAGCGATGAACCGAATTAGCATCAGCCAAGCCTGGTCCTATACGACCAGCTTCTTCAACGGGCAGGGAGTCAATCACGCGATCGCGCTGATCGGCGTCGGCATCGTCGTGCCGCTGATCCTTCAATTCCTTCTGGGCAACGGGGCGACGATGCTGGACCCGGCGACGATGGCGGAAAGTGGCACCGGAATGATGGCCGCAATGGGGGCGACCGGCGTGCTGCTCAGCCTCATCAACTATGTGCTCCAGACGGGCAGCTATTTCGCATCGTGGCGCATCGGCCTGACCAACGGCGGTGAGCCGGTGGGGTCGGCGATCGGCTACGGTCTGATCGCCGCATTTCCGGTCCTCTTGCTGGCGATCGCCATCGTTTTCGTGCTCGGCATCCTTGGCTTCCTGCTGTTCGGCAGCGCGCTGATGACGATGGCAACGGGCGGTGAGCCGAGCGGCGCGGCGTTGATGGGACTCGGCGCGACGATCTTTCTGGTGCTGCCGCTGTTCCTTTTGTTCATGGCCTGGCTGGCGGCGCGGTTCTGTTGCACCGGACCCTATATGGCCGACCAGCGCAGCTTCAATGTCCTCGCCGGTCTCGGCGCTTCGTGGCGGATGACCGCCGCGTCGCAATGGAAAATCTTTGGCTATTTCATCCTGCTCGGCATCGCGCTGATCGTGATCTTCATGATCCTGGGCATGGTGGTCGGCGTGACCGCGATGGCCGGCGGCGCACCGGGATCGATGCTCGGTCTGATCGTCGGCGCGATCGTCCTGAGCGTTCCGATGGCCTATCTGCAGGTCGGGGTTCCGGCGGGGCTCTACCGTGCGCTCGGCGGAACCAGCACGAGCGAGGTGTTCGCCTGACGACGAGAGGAGGGGAGGGGCGTTGGTTCCGCCCCTCAGCTCCATTTGGCGAGTGGCGGCAGGCTCATCAGGATCGCGTCGATATTGCCGCCGGTCTTCAGGCCGAACAGCGTGCCGCGGTCGTAGACCAGGTTGAACTCGGCATAGCGGCCGCGCCACACAAGTTGCGCGTCACGATCCTGGTCGGTGAAAGCCAGGTTCATGCGGCGGCGCACGATTTGCGGGAAGATGTCGAGGAATGCCTCGCCAACCCCGCGGGTAAACTCGAAATTGCGATCGAATTCGGCATCGTCGCCGCATTCGAGATGGTCATAGAAAATTCCGCCGACGCCGCGATGCACCCCGCGATGCGGAATATAGAAATAATCGTCGGCCCATTTGGCGTAGCGTTCATAGACATCGGGACCAAAGGGCGCGCAGGCGGCGCGCAGCCGCGCGTGAAAGGCATCGGTATCTTCGTCGTAGGGGATCGGCGGGTTCAGGTCGGCGCCGCCTCCGAACCAGCGTTTCTGGGTGACGAGGAAGCGCGTGTTCATATGAACCGCGGGAACGTGCGGGTTCGCCATGTGCGCAACCAGGCTGATTCCGGTTGCGAAGAAGCTGGGATCGTCGCCCGCGCCGTGGATCGATTGCGCGAAATCGGGCGCGAAATGGCCCCCGACTGTCGAGACATTCACCCCGACCTTTTCGAACACCTTCCCGGTCATCGCCCCGCGCACCCCGCCGCCGCCATCGCCCGGGGCGACGCCTTCGGCCTCGCGGTCCCACGGCGTGTAGGCAAAGCGGGCGTCGCTGCCGGCTTCAGCCTCGATCGCCTCGAACTCGGCGCAGATCCGGTCGCGCAGCGATTCGAACCAGTCGCGCGCGGCCTGTTGCTGGGAATCGAGCGAAATCATGACGCAAAACCTTTCGTTTGCCGAAGCGCCTCGGCAAGCGCGATGCCAGCGGCGACCGCGACATTCAAGGAGCGAAAGCCCGGAAGCATCGGAATCGCGACCCGGGCGTCCGCCGCTGCGTGAACGTGCGGCGGGACGCCAGAGGATTCGGCGCCGAACAGAAGCAGATCGTCGGGCGCGAAGGAAAAGGCGGGCAGGGGCGTGGCCCCCGCGGTGGTGAACAGCACCAGGCGCTTGCCCGCCGCGGCGGTCCACGTGCGAAAGGCATCCCAGTCGGCGTGGCGGCGCACATTGGCGCGAACGGCATAGTCCATGCCGGCGCGTTTCAGCGCCTGGTCCGAATAGGGAAAGCCGCACGGCTCGACGATGTGCGCCGCCGCGCCGAGGCAGGCGGCGGTTCGCAGCGTCGTGCCGACGTTGCCCGCGATATCGGGTTGGAAAAGTGCGACGTCCATCGCGACCCCATAGGATGGGCGCGCGCGCAAATCGAGAGCCGCCCGCGACAGGCAGGCTCCGGCGACGCAAGCGGAAATTGTCTGTTGGCAAGCCCAGTATGTGCGGCTATCAGGCCGGCAATTCCCGGAGGGGCCGCCGGGACGAGTGCATCTTTTTGCACGCAACGGGGTGGTCCTTTCCGGCGGAATTTTGTCAGTTCACCCATGCAAGGGCAGTCGAATGGCCAGTGAAACCAATCTCAACGCCGGCATCGAAGAGGGCGTCCGGCGCCGGGATTTCATCAATATCGCCGCCGTCAGCTTCGCCGGTGTCGGCGCCGTCGCGGTGGTCCTCCCGCTGGTCAACCAGATGAACCCCTCGGCCGACGTGCTGGCGCTGTCGTCGACCGAAATCGATATTTCGGGAATCGAGGCCGGACAGGCGATCAAGACGAGCTGGCGCAAACAGCCCGTGTTCGTCCGCAATCTCGTCCCCGCCGAGATCGACGCCGCGAACAAGGTGCCGCTGAGCGACCTGCGCGATCCCCAGACGCTTGCCGAGCGCACGAAGCCGGGCAAGGAGAACTGGCTGATCACCCTTGGCGTCTGCACCCACCTGGGCTGCGTGCCGCTCGGCGCCGCCGAAGGCGAACCGCGCGGCGATTTCGGCGGCTATTTCTGTCCGTGCCACGGGTCGCACTACGATACCGCGGCGCGCATCCGCAAAGGCCCGGCGCCGAAGAACCTCTTCGTGCCGCCCTATGAATTCACCAGCGACACCGCTGTAACGATCGGCTGAGGAGCGAGATAAGATGAGCTTTCCCTGGGCCAAGCAATATGAACCGCAGCAGCCGCTGATGAAGTGGCTCGACGAGAAGCTGCCGCTGCCGCGTCTCGTCTACAACGCTGTGGGCGCAGGCTATCCGGTGCCGCGCAACCTCAACTATTTCTGGAACTTCGGCGTCCTGGCCGGGGCCGCGCTCGCGATCCAGATCATCACCGGCATCGTGCTGGCGATGCACTATGCCGCGAATGCGGGTGTCGCCTTCAACTCGGTCGAGCATATCATGCGCGACGTGAACGCCGGCTGGTTCATCCGCTACGCGCACATGAACGGCGCGAGCATGTTCTTCATCGTCGTCTATCTCCACATTTTCCGCGGCCTCTACTACGGTTCGTACAAGGCGCCGCGCGAAATGGTGTGGTTGCTCGGCGTCGTGATCTTCCTGCTGATGATGGCGACCGCCTTCATGGGCTACGTTCTTCCCTGGGGTCAGATGAGCTTCTGGGGCGCGCAGGTGATCACCGGCTTCTTCTCGGCGATCCCGATCGTCGGCGAGCCGATCCGCCAGTGGCTGCTCGGTGGCTTCGCGCCGGACAATGCCGCGCTCAACCGCTTCTTCTCGCTGCACTATCTGCTGCCGTTCGTGATCGCCGGCGTCGTGATCCTGCACATCTGGGCGCTGCATATCCCGGGGTCGAACAACCCGACCGGGATCGAGGTGAAGGACGAACAGGACACCGTCCCGTTCCACCCCTATTACACCGCGAAGGACGGCTTCGGGCTCGGCGTCTTCCTGCTCGTGTTCGTGCTGCTGGCCTTCTTCAGCCCGAACCTGCTCGGCCACGCCGACAACTATATCCCGGCGAACCCGCTTTCGACGCCGGCGCATATCGTTCCCGAATGGTATTTCTGGCCCTTCTACGCGATCCTGCGCGCCTTCACCTTCAACTTCCTGTGGATCGACGCAAAGCTGTGGGGCGTCATCGCGATGTTCGCCTCGATCGCGCTGCTGTTCTTCCTGCCGTGGCTCGACAGCTCGCCGATCAAATCGTCGACCTATCGTCCGCTGTACAAGAAGTTCTTCTGGGTGCTCGTGGTCGACGTGTTCATCCTCGGATATTGCGGCAAGAGCCCGGCCGAGCAGCCTTATGTCATCATGAGCCAGCTCGCGGCGGCGTACTACTTCGCCCATTTCCTGATCATTCTGCCGATCGTCTCGCGGATCGAACGTCCGGCCCCGATGCCGAATTCGATCACCGAAGCGGTCCTCGCAAAGCATGCCGACGAACCGTCGGCTGCGGCAACGGCCTGAGCGCCGGACTTTAATAGGAGCTGAAACAGCCATGGTTCGTCCGCTCGGTTTCCTCGTCGGCCTCGGTTTCATCGCGGCGCTGGTGTGCGCAATCCTCACCACGCCGCTGTCGAATGAGCCCAGCGCCGCGCATGAGTTCCACAAAGAACCGCGCCACCTCGCTCTCGCGAGCGACGGCCCGTTCCCACGCTGGGATCTGCAGAAGATCCAGCGCGGGATGCAGGTGTACAAGGAAGTTTGCTCGGCCTGTCACAGCCTGAACCATGTCGCCTTCCGCGATATCGGCGAGCTTGGCTATACCGAAGGCCAGGTAAAGACCTTTGCCAAGGGGTTCCAGGTCCCGTCGATCAACCCCGACACGGGTGAACCGGCGACGCGCGACGGCCTGCCGTCGGATTATTTCCCGGCCCCCTATGCCAACGAAGTCGCGGCGCGCGCTGCGAACAACAACGCGCTGCCGCCCGACCTGTCGCTGATCACCAAGGCCCGCGAAGGCGGCAAGGACTATGTCTATTCCTTGCTGACCGGTTTCCAGAACCCGCCGGCGAACCTGCCGGACTCGCTGAAGCCGGCGCCGGGCCTGCACTACAATCCCTATTTCGCGAACCTCAACCTCGCGATGGCGCCGCCGCTCAGCGACGGGCAGGTGACGTTCGCCGACGGTTCGCCGAACGACGTCAAGAGCATGGCGAGCGATGTCGCGGCTTTCCTGGTATGGACCGCCGAACCCAAGCTGGTGAAGCGCGTGCAGGTGGGATGGGCCGCGGCGCTCTTCCTGATCATCTTCTGCGTCCTCGCCTATCTGTCGTACCGCAATATCTGGGCCGACAAGAAGCATTGACGCGGGATAAGGGGCGGCCGGGCCGATGATCGCGCTGCCGCCCCGTCCCGACCTCGACCTCGCGGCGCTCGTTCGCACGATCCCCGATTTTCCAAAACCGGGCATACAGTTTCGCGACATCACGACCCTGATCGGCGATGCTGCCGGTTTTTCCGAAAGCGTGCGCCGCCTGTGCGATCGCGCTGCTGCCTATCGCCCCGACCTGATCGTGGCGGTGGAGGCTCGCGGCTTCCTGTTCGGCGCGGCGATGGCGACGGCGATGGGCCTTGGCCTCGTCCCGGTGCGCAAGGCCGGAAAACTTCCGGGCGTGACGATCGGGGTCGATTACGAACTCGAATATGGCGTTGACCGGCTTGAATTGCACGAAGGTGCGGTGGTCGCCGGCCATCGGGTCATCCTGATCGACGATCTGTTGGCGACCGGCGGCACGATTCTCGCCACGGCGCAACTGATGCGCAATGTCGGGGCCGAAGTCGCCGCGGCGATGTTCGTGATCGACCTTCCCGATCTGGGCGGCTCGGCGCGCCTGCGCGACGCGGGACTTTCGTGCGAGACGCTGATCGCGTTCGATGGTGATTAGCGGCTGAGATGTCCGTTTTGGGGTGGGGAGCGGACTGTCCCCTATCCGTCATCCCGGCGCAGGCCGGGATTTCGCCGGTGCGTAAATCCGTTAGGGTGAGATCCCGGCCTTCGCCGGGATGACGTTGGGGTAAGGGACCACAACCGCTCGTTCACAGGCATTCGTCATCCCGGACTTGATCCGGGATCCATTCACGCGACGCTGCGCCTAATG
>CAZSMB010000125.1:0-7910 GCA_964607625.1 uncultured Sphingopyxis sp.
CCCGAGGGCAATATCGTCGAACTCAAAGGCCCGGCCAGCGGCGGCTAAGCTGCGAAGTCGGCGGGGCTGGCATATGCGAGGACGATGGCAGCTTGCGACCGATTGCGGACGTAATCTCCCCTCCCGCTTGCGGGAGGGGCCGGGGGTGGGCCTGCGACGTCGCGATCAGCCCACCCCACTGCGACTAACCAGCAAGCTGGCAAGTCTCGCTGCCCCTCCCGCAGGCGGGAGGGGATATTCGAGCACTACTCAAACGTCCGCTCCCCACCCCAAATCCGGCATCCGCCGTAAAAAACCGCTGTCCTACATGGCTCCGCTGTGCCAGCCTTCGTCCCGGCTCTTTCGATAGGTAGATAAAAACGGTCACGGTTTACGCATGCGAACGGACGCCGGCGCGGCGGGTTCGCCGAACGCGGCCTCACAAGGCTGAACTTTGCTGAACTTTGAAACGACGCCTCCGCCGCCCGCGACAATCGAAGGCAGCAAGGACAACGGGCCACCCCAAAAACGCTAGCACTCTCCACACACCATCCCCCTTGCACCGCTTTCCGTTTACGTTAAGGTCAGCTTCAAACAGCAACCGGAGAGTGACACATGGCCCTTCCCCCGATCTTCGACCGCCTGCGCCTGCCCGTCATCGGCTCGCCGCTCTTCATCGTTTCCGGCCCCGACCTCGTCATCGCCCAGTGCAAGGCGGGGATCGTCGGCAGCTTCCCGGCGCTCAACGCGCGGCCGCAGTCGCTGCTCGACGAATGGCTGCACCGCATTACCGAGGAACTCGCGGCGTGGGACCGCGACAATCCCGATCGCCTCTCGGCGCCCTTTGCGGTCAACCAGATCGTCCACCGCTCGAACGACCGGCTCGAGGCCGACATCGCGACGTGCGAGAAGTGGAAGGTGCCGATCACCATCACCTCGCTCGGCGCGCGCGAGGAGCTCAATCAGGCGGTGCACGGCTGGGGCGGCATCACCCTCCACGACGTCATCAACGACCGTTTCGCGCGCAAGGCCGTCGAAAAGGGCGCCGACGGCCTGATCCCCGTCGCCGCGGGCGCGGGCGGCCATGCCGGGGTGCAGTCGCCCTTCGCGCTGGTGCAGGAAATCCGCAGCTGGTTCGACGGCCCCGTCGCGCTGTCGGGCGCGATCGCGCACGGCCGCTCGATCCTCGCCGCCCAGGCGTGCGGCGCCGACCTCGCCTATATCGGCAGCGCCTTCATCGCCTGTGCCGAGGCCAATGCCGACGAAGGCTACAAGAACGGCATCGTCGAGGGCCGCGCCGCCGACATCGTCTATTCGGACCTCTTCACCGGGGTCCACGGCAATTATCTGCGCGGGTCGATCGTCAACGCCGGGCTCGACCCCGACAATCTGCCGCAGGGCGACCTCAAGACGATGAATTTCGGCTCGGGCGGCAATACGAAGGCAAAGGCGTGGAAAGACATCTGGGGCTCGGGCCAGGGTATCGGCTCGGTCGAAGCCGTGCGCCCCGTCGCCGATTTCGTCGATCAGCTCTCCGCCCAATATCGCGACGCCTGGCGCGAACTTCAGGATAAATATATCGGCTGACGCCTCGGGTCCCGACCCTAATCGCCGTACAGCCGGTCGATCGCATCGTCGAGATAGGGTCGGTCGGCGAACAGCCGCATCGGGTCGCGGCGATTGAGCCAGAAGCCAAGCCCGTGGCGGTCGGTCAGCGCGCGGCGCATCGTATCCTGCAACAGCCTCAGGCGCATGATCGCGGTCGTGGTGGCGCGGCACTGGACCGAAGGCGCCTCGCCCGCGAAATGCGCGCGGATACACTCGACCCGCGCGGCGACGACATCGCTATAGCCGGGATGCGGGCCGCGATGCAGCGCATGTCCCGACCGGAGCGCCGTCCGCTCGCTCGCCGGCAGCACGACGCCATTGAGGTCGAAACGGTGCAGCGCAAAGCCGCCGCTGGCCAGCATCTCGAACATCGCGGCCATCTGCGGCCGGGCAAGGAGCGCGATCGGGATCAGATGATGCCGCTGGAACCCCGGTGCGACTGGCGCCGCGCCCCGCCAGCGCCGTCGATAGCGGGTCGGCCGGCGCACCGACGCCATCACCCCCCTCGGTCGAACGCGACCTTGACGATCGCCGCCCGGTCTTCGGGATCCGGGGGCATCAGCCGCACCCGCTCACCCGCATGCAGCCCCGGCGCGGCCTGCTCGCGGACCACCGGGCCGTTCAGCATCGCGTCGATCGCAAGCCGCGCGAGCCGTTTCACCATGTCGGCGACCGTCCAGCCCGCCGGAACCGCCGCCTCCAGCTCCTGCCCCGTGAACAGCGAAAGCCCGCGCGTTCGCATGCGCTCGCCGGCGTCCTCGCCCCTGCGGCGAAAGGCGACGAGATGCAGCACCGGCGGCATCCCGCTCGCCTGCATCTCGGCGATCGACGCGCGCAGCTGCGGGGCGTCGGACCACAGCCGCGCCGCCGACCAGAAGAAATGGCTCGCATCGAACAGGTCGATCAGCAGCACGATCATCTTGAACGCATCGACCAGCGTCGCGCCGTCCCGGGCGAGATCGCCCTCGAACGCCAGGTTCCAGCATGTCCCCGCGTCGCGCCACGCCGCGGGCAGGGTCGTGGCGAGCGAGCTCGTCGCGGGGTCGCCCGGATCGGCCTGGATCAGTTCGTCGGGACCGGCCCGGCGGAGCAGCGCCGTGACGGCACCGAAGCGCACCCGCGCCGACGGCCCGTCGCCGCTATCCGCCTCGCGGGGATCGAGCCCCATCCGCCGCAGCGCAGCGACCAGCGCCTCCTGCGAGGGAAGCGGCAGCGCAGAGGCGACGATCAGGGCGTGGGACATATCGGACACCGGCACTTCTCCCGCGCACAGGATGGGCCCTGCATCGCAAGATCGCCGCGGGGGATCAAACCCTTATTGGTCCGGTCTGGCAGGCATCGGTGCCGCCGCGCGTCAGATCGCCACCTGGCTGCCCAGTTCGACCACGCGATTCGTCGGCAGCCGGAAATATTCCATCGCGCTTTCCGAATTGCGCAGCATCCACGCGAACAGCTTTTCGCGCCAGATCGGCATTCCCGGCGACTTGGCGGCGATCAGCGTCTGGCGTGACAGAAAGAAACTCGTCTCCAGCATCTTGAACTCGCCCCCGCATCCGGTGACGCGCTTCAGCGCCTCCGGCACGTCGACCGGCTGCATGAAGCCATAGTGCAGGACCATCCGGTGGAATCCCTTGCCCAGGTCCTTGAGCTGACACAATTTCTCTTCGCGGACGAACGGCACGTCGGCGATCTTGATCGTCAACAGGATGATCCGTTCGTGCAGCACCTTGTTGTGCTTCAGATTATGGAGCAACGCGTGCGGCACACCGTCCGACGACGACGTCATGAACACCGCGGTGCCCGGCACGCGGGTGGCGCTGTTCGCCGCCGATTTGACGAACACCGGGATCGGCATCGCGCCATCCGCCATTTCCTGCTGCATCAGCTTGCGGCCGCGCGACCAGGTGGTCAGCATGGTAAAGATCGTCAATCCGATCGCCAGCGGCACCCAGCCGCCGTCGGGCACCTTGATCAGGTTCGCGCCGAAATAGGCGATGTCGACGACGAAGAACAGCGCAAGCAACGGCACCGCCTTCCACGCCGGCCATTTCCACAGCGCGAACAGCACGACGCACATCAGGCAGGTGTCGATGAACATCGCCCCCGTCACCGCGATGCCATAGGCCGCGGCGAGGTTGCTCGACGATCCGAAGAACAGGACCAGGATGATCACCATCGTCATCAGGAACCAGTTGACGACCGGGATATAGATCTGCCCCGCCGCCGACGCGCTGGTGTGTTCGACGCGCAGGCGCGGGATGAAACCGAGCTGGATCGCCTGCTGGGTCAGCGAAAAGGCGCCAGAGATCACCGCCTGGCTCGCGATGATCGTCGCGAACAGCGCCAGGATCACCACCGGCACGCGCCAGGCGTCGGGCATCATCAGGAAAAAGGGGTCCTGGATCAGGCCCAGCCGCGTGCCCATGTCGGCCTCGAGCACCATCGCGCCCTGCCCCATATAGTTCAGCATCAGCGCGGGCAGCACGAAGCACAGCCAGCTCATTCCGATCGGCGCGCGGCCGAAATGCCCCATGTCGGCATAGAGTGCCTCGGCGCCCGTTACCGCCAGGACGACCGCGCCGAGCGCGATGAAGGCGGTAAAGCCGTCGAGGTAGAAGAAACGTAGCGCGTTGAGCGGGTTGAGCGTGTGGATGATGATCGACGGATGATCGACGATATGCATCACGCCCAGCACCGCGAGCATCAGGAAATAGCCGAGCATGATCGGGCCGAACAGCGCCCCGACCTTCGCCGTCCCGCGCGATTGCAGCGCGAACAGCCCGATCAGGATCGCCAGCGCGATCGGCACGATATACGGCTGGAATCCCGGATTGACGTAGTTCAGGCCCTCGGTCGCCGACAGCACCGACATCGCCGGGGTGATCATGCTGTCGCCATAGAACAGCGCGGTCGCGAACACGCCGAGCAGGATGATCGGCCACGTCCAGCGCGCCTCGCCCGACGAGCGGCTGATCAGCGCGAGCAACGCAAGGCTGCCCCCCTCGCCCTTGTTGTCGGCCTTCATGATCGTCAGCACATATTTGAACGTGACGACCAGCATCATCGACCAAAAGACCAGGCTCAGCACGCCATAGATGTGCAGGCGGTCGGGATCGATCGAATGATGCCCGGCAAAGGTTTCGCGAAAGGCGTAGAGCGGGCTCGTCCCGATATCGCCGAAGACCACGCCAACCGCGCCGACCGCAAGCTTCAGCTTGCCGTCACCGTGATGGCCGTGGCCGTGATGGCCCGAATGGGCGGCAAGCGCGGCGCTATCCGCGCCGGCCGCCGCCTGTTGCGACTCAGCAGTCATGGCGCGCCCTTTAGACGAGCCGGAGAAAATACAACAGGGGCGATCATGGCCCCGCCGATGTGTCGGCGGGCAGGCCCGGCCCCATCGCCCGATGCAGCTGGTCGAGCCGCATCTCCAGGTCCGGGCGCCACGGTGCATCGTCGGGGCTGCGGGCGAGAAGGTCGCTCCACACGCGATCGGCGCCCTTCAAATCGCCGCTCTGCGCCATCGCGAGCCCTGCAAAAAAGGGCGGCGCGGGATGCGAGGGATCGCGCTTCGCCGCTTCGTCGAAGGCAAGCGCGGCGGCGGGCGACATCACGCCGCCGCCATGCGCGACAAGCGCATTGCCAAGCGCGACCCACAGGTCGACATTGTCCGGATTGCTCTCCAGTCCCTTTTCGAGCGTCTGGGCTGCAAGCTGGGTCTTCCCCGTGCGCGCGAAGCCGTCGGACATGGCGAGCCATTTCGCGGCCGGGCCAAAGCGGTCGGCCATTCCCTGCCGCGTGTCGGTCAGCGCTTCGCCAAAGCTTTCGGGTTCGGACCGCACGACCGGCTTGCCGGGCAGCGACGGGCTTCCCTGCAAGGCATAGCCCGCAAGCCCGAGCATGATCGCCGCCGCCGCGAGCGGGCGCGATGCCGCCGGCAGCTTGCCCAACCAGACCAGGCCGAGGGCGGTCAATGCTGCGGCGAGCAATATCCACGCCCAGATCATGGCTCGTTGCCTTCCCCGCCGCGAAGCCGCCCAAAGGCGAGCCACAATCCGATCGCGAGGAACAGCAGCGGCGCCAGCCATAGCAGCGCCGTCGCGCCGTCGAAGGGCGGGTCATAGCTCACCCAGTTGCCATAGCGCGCGACCAGCCATTTGCGGATCGCATCGGGGCTCTCGCCCGCCGCGATCTTGGTGCGAACCTCGTGCCGCATATCGCCGGCGAGCGGCGCGTCGCTGTCGGCGATCGATTGTCCCTGGCACACCAGGCAGCGCAGCGTCTCCATCAACGCCTTGGCCTCGGCCTCCTTCACGGGGTCGGCGAGCTGCTGATAGGCATAGGGTGCGGGGGGCAACCGATCCTGCGCGGATGCAGGAGCGCCGAAAGCCGCGATAGCCAATAGCGCAGCAAGAAAAAACAGTGTGTCCCCGCGAAGGCGGGGACCCAGAGCGGTGGCCCGCCGCACTGGCGCAAATACGCTTTGGATCCCCGCCTTCGCGGGGATACACCAATTGAATTGCGGGGCACCCCTCACTTCATCGCCTCCAGCTTCGCCATGATGCGCGGCACATCGTCCTGCAAAATCACGCCCTGAATCTGCTCGCGGATGACCCCCTTGCCGTCGACCAGAAAGGTTTCGGGGACGCCCGAGGATCCGAGCGCGATCTGCACGCTGCTCTGCACGTCCGATCCGATGCGGTCGAAGGGGTTGCCATTCTCCTGCAGGAAGGCGGCGACGTCCTCGGGCCGGTCGCGGATCGCGATGCCGTCGATCGGCACCCCCGCGGCGTGCAGCGCCTCGAGCTGCGGCGCCTCGGCGCGGCACGGGATGCACCAGCTTGCAAAGACGTTGACCAGCCGCGGCTTGCCGTCGGCAAGGTCGCTGCTCTTGAGCCCCGCGACGCCTTCGGTCGCGGGCGGAAGGTCGAACAAGGGCATCGGCTTGTCGATCCATTGCGATTCGATCAGCGTCTCGGCGGGCACCGTCAGGCGGTAGACGAACGCCCCGAACAACAGCGCCATGATCGCGAGCGGCACGAAGAGGACCCAGCGCGACCTCATGCGAAGCGCTCCTCGCGCTTGCGCGCCCGCCGCGCGCGCCAGATCGCGAGCAGTTGCGCGCGCCCCAGCATTGCCATCGCCGCGCCGATCGCGATCAGCGCGCCGCCGAGCCATATCCACCACACCAGCGGCTTCCACCACAGGCGCAGTTGATAGCGCTGCGCCCCGTCGGCGCCGGTCACCGGCTGCCCGAGCACCGCGTAAAGCTGCCCGCCCGGCCGCGTCAGCAGCGCCGCCTCGTTCGTCTCGGTCGGCGCCCCGCCCATCAGCCCCGGGAAAGTCCGCGCCGCCGGATGCAGCACGAACCGATCACCCGCCGGCGTCGATGCGACCAGCGTCCCCCTGACCGCGGTATAGTTCGGCCCGGCGACCGGCTCGACGCCTTCGAACGCCACCGAAAAATCGGCGACCCTCACCGTCTCGCCCGGCGCCGCGGCGACGAGCCGTTCCTTGATGAAGGCGCTCTCGGCCGCCATCCCGGCGAGCGCGACCGCGACCCCGAAATGTGCGACGACCATGCCCCAGACCGGCAGCGGCGTGCGGCGGAGGTTACGCTTCCACAGCGGCGCCAGGCTCGCGACCGCGACGATCGCGGCGACCGTCATCCCGAGCAGCGGCAGCACGCCGACCGATCCGCCGAACAGGATGAGGCCGAACAGCACCGCCGCCCCGGCAAACAGCGCGAGCGGCAGCCGCGACCAGAGCGTGCGCCCGTCGTCGCGGCGCCATCGCAGCAGCGGCCCCGCGACCATCACCAGGCACAGGATCAGCGCGAGCGGCCCCGCGACCTTGTTGTAATAGGGCGGCCCGACCGAAATCTTTTCGCCCATCGCTTCGGCCACGATCGGATAGAGCGTGCCGAGCAGCACGAGCGCGAGGATCGTCGTCAGCAGCAAATTGTTGATCACGAGCGCGCCCTCGCGGCTCAACAGCGCGAAGGTCTTGCCCTCGGCGACCGTCCCGGCGCGCAGCGCGAACAGCATCAGCGCCCCGCCGATATAGATCGCCATCAGCACGAGCAGGAAGGTGCCGCGCTCGGGATCGACGGCAAAGCTGTGGACGCTGGTCAGCAGCCCGGAGCGCACGATGAAGGTGCCGACCATCGACATCGAAAAGCCGATCACCGCGAGCATCACCGTCCAGGCGCGCAGCGCGTTGCGCGTCGCGGTCACCGCGACCGAATGGAGCAGCGCCGCCCCCGCGAGCCACGGGATCAGCGACACATTCTCGACCGGGTCCCAGAACCACCAGCCGCCCCAGCC
>CAZSMB010000126.1:0-7875 GCA_964607625.1 uncultured Sphingopyxis sp.
CCGCGATGGAGGACCGCACCTTCATCGAATGGGACAAGGACGATATCGACGCGCTGGGCCTGATGAAGGTCGACGTGCTGGCGCTCGGCATGCTGACCTGCATCCGCAAATGTTTCGACCTGATGCGCGTGCACGGGCTCGGCGACCGGACGCTGGAGGTCGACATCGATTGCGACGACCCGGCCGTCTATGAAATGCTCCAGCGCGGCGACAGCATCGGCGTGTTCCAGGTCGAAAGCCGCGCGCAGATCAACATGTTGCCACGACTGAAACCAAAGGAATTCTACGACCTCGTGGTGCAGGTCGCGATCGTTCGTCCGGGGCCGATCGAGGGGGACATGGTGCATCCCTATCTTCGGCGGCGCAGCGGCGAGGAGCCGGTCGACTATCCCTCCCCCGCGCCGCCGCACCCCCCCGACGAGCTGCATGGCGTGCTGGGCAAGACCTATGGCGTCCCGCTGTTCCAGGAACAGGCGATGAAGCTGGCGATGGTCGCCGCGGACTTCACTCCCGACGAAGCCAATGGCCTGCGCCGCGCGATGGCGACCTTCCGCAATGTGGGGACGATGGAGAATTTTCGCGATAAAATGATCGGCGGCATGACCGCGCGCGGCTACGAACGCGATTTCGCCGAACGCTGCTTCAAGCAGATCGAGGGGTTCGGCAGCTATGGCTTTCCCGAAAGCCACGCCCAATCCTTTGCGCGGCTGGTCTATGTCTCCTCGTGGATCAAGCACCATCACCCCGCGGTCTTCGCCTGCGGGCTGCTCAATTCGCAGCCGATGGGTTTCTATGCCCCCGCGCAGCTCGTCCGCGACGCGCGCGACCATGGCGTCGAGGTGCGCGGGGTCGACGTCAATGCGAGCGGTTGGGACAACAGCCTCGAGCGCCGCGAAGACGGCAGCCTCGCACTCCGGCTCGGTTTCCGCCAGGTCGACGGATTCCGCGAGGCCTGGGCCGATGCGATCGTCCTGGCGCGCAGCGCGCCTTTTGCGAGTGTCGAGGAGCTGGCACGGCGCGCGTCCCTTCCTTCCCGCGCCTTGCGCCTGCTCGCCGAGGCCGACGCGTGCGGATCGATGGGGCTCGACCGGCGTCCCGCATTGTGGAAAGCGCGGCGGGTGCGGCAGGGGGTGCTGCCGCTGTTCGATGCCGCCGGTGCGGGCGAACTGGGCGCCGAAGCCGACGCCGAGCTGCCGCCGATGCCGCGCGTCGAACAGGTGCTCACCGATTACCAGACGACGCGCCTGTCGCTGAAAGGACATCCGATGGCTTTCCTGCGCGAGGCGTTCGCGAAGGAGGGGGTGCTGAGCTGCCCGGAGACTGCGGCGGCGAAGAACGGCCGCATCGTCCGCACCGCGGGGGTGGTGCTGATCCGCCAGCGCCCGGGCAAGGGCAATGCGATCTTCATCACGCTCGAGGACGAGGGCGGGATCGTCAATGTGCTGCTATGGGCGCGCCACTTCGAACGCTATCGCCGCGCCGTCATGGCGTCGCGGCTGATGCTGGTCGAGGGCGAGGTGCAACGCAGCAAGGAGGGCGTCGTCCACCTGATGGCGTCGCGCATCGTCGATCGCACCGCGATGCTCGACGCGCTAGGAACCGGCCCGCGCGTCGAGCCCGCCCTGGCGCGCGCCGACGAGGGGAAGCATCCGCAATATCCCCGCAAGGCGTCGCCGCGACACGGCCATCCGCGCGATGTGCGTATCCTGCCGAAATCACGCGATTTTCATTGAAGCGGCGCGCCCCGGTCGAGACCGATCAGCTGTTGAGGCTGCGGCGGATCGCGGCGATTTCGGCGTCGAGTTCGCTGTCGGTGACGCGCAGCGACTCGACGGTGCGGACCGCGTGGATCACCGTCGAATGGTCGCGCCCACCGAACCGGCGGCCGATTTCGGGATAGGAACGCGGCGTCAGTTCCTTGGCCAGATACATCGCGACCTGGCGTGGCCGTGCGATCGCCCGAACGCGGCGCTTCGATGCCATCTCGGCCTTGTCGAGCTTGTAATGGGCGCAGACCGCGCGCTGGATCTCGTCGATCGTGATCCGCGGCCGCGCGCTGCGGACATTTTCGGCAAGCCGGTCCTCGGCGAGCGCGAGATCGACCCGCACCCCGGTGAGCGCGGCATAGGCGAGCAGCTTGTTGAGCGCGCCCTCCAGCTCGCGGATGTTGCGCGTGAAATGCTTCACCAGATAGGCGACGACATCATCGGGCACCTCGACCATCGGCATCGCGGCGAGCCGCTGGCGGATGATGCGGTCGCGCAGATCGTCCTCGGGCGCCTCGATATCGGCGACGAGCCCGCCCGACAGCCGCGACAACAGCCGCGCCTCGACCCCGTCGAGCATCGCGGGCGGCCGGTCGGCGGTGACGACGAGCCGCTTGCCCGAGCACATCAGGTCGTCGATCGTGTGGAGCAGCTCTTCCTGGGTCGAATTCTTGCCGATCACGAATTGCAGGTCGTCGAGCAGCAGCAGGTCGGCGGCGCGCAGCCGCGCCTTGAACGCCATCATGTCCCCGCCGCGCATCGCGCCGACGAATTCGAGCATGAATTTTTCGGCCGACATCAGGATGATCGTCGCCGTGGGATGTTCGGCCTCATACGCCTGCGCGATCGCGTGGAGCAGGTGCGTCTTGCCCTGCCCGGTGCCCGAGCAAAGATAGAGCGGATTGAACTGCGGCGCTTCGACCATCGCCATGCGGCGTGCGGCGTTGGCGGCAAGGATGTTGCTGCGCGCGACAACGAAGCGATCGAAGCCAAGTTTCGTATCGAAGGCCGATGGCGCGGCCGGCGCCGCGACGGTGGCGGGCGCGAGCGGCGGCAGCGGCGGCGCGGTCATCGCCGCCTGTCGCTCGGCCGCACCGGTACCCGCCCGCACGAGCACCGAACGCACCGCCGGCAGATGATGCCGCCACGCAAGCTCGAGCCGGTCGCCGAAGCGTTCGTTGATCCAATTGGCCGAAAAGCGACTCGCGGTCTCCAGCGTCACGACGCCCGACAGCGTGCAGAAATCGGCAAAGCGCACCGGCTTCAGCCAGTGGTCGAACGTCCGCGCGCCGAGATCGCGGCGCAATCCCTCGGCAACACGCGGCCAGAGCGCGGCGGCATCGCCGCTCATCGCTCCATGTCCCGTGCTGCTGCCATGGCTGTCCCCTTTGCCGTCACGTGATTCCGTCCCCCTCGCTGGCCCCCGTGTCGCCGCCTCGACGCGCGGCGACCGCCCACACGCCGACCCCATCGCCTGCGACCGAGGGCGCAAGCGTCCCGTCCCGGACACAAGGGCCCGAAAGCGAACGAATCATGTCAATGTGGCGGCCGCCGGCGAAGGCTGGCGACGTCCCTTGTTAGGCAGGAGAAACGGCAACGATCAAGGCTGCGGCGCGTAAAAAATCTGAAATAAAGCGCTTGACTCATTGCACCCCCCGGAAATGCGAAGGAGGGGCAATTTATCTTTATATTTCAATATGATGTAGGAGCTTCGCATTCGCCTCTGCAACGAATCGCGGCGAATCCGTCACTTACCGCGTTGCAACAGCAATGACTTTTTGCAGTCACAAAAAAGACCCGCCGGAAAACCGGCGGGTCCTTGATCCGAAGCGAGCCGTGAAGGCGAATCAGCCGATCGCGTTCACGCTCTTCGTCAGACGCGAATATTTGCGCGCGACGGTGTTCTTGTGCAGCACGCCCTTCGCGACGCCGCGCGCCATTTCGGGCTGCGCCGCGGCGAGCGCGGCAGCGGCCGCGTCCTTGTCGCCGGCGGCGACGGCGGCTTCGACCTTCTTCACCAGCGTGCGGATGCGCGACACGCGGGTCTTGTTGACGATCGTGCGCGCGGTGTTGCGGCGGATGCGCTTCTTTGCCTGCGGCGTATTGGCCATAAGTTCCTCAAAATTTCCAATCGGTTCAACGGTCGGAGCACAGCCGAAAGCGGAGCAGCCGAATCGCGCATGGGCAGCGAATCAATGTCCGGATACGGCCGGTTCCGGAAGACCGGACCCTGCTCGAAGGGTGCGCCCATAGCCATCAAGGACGGTCGGGTCAATGCTTTTCCGCCCGATTTGCGTCGCGACCGGGGGGCCACCGCGCCTTCGGACGCCGGGCGGCAATCGGGCGATCACCGCTGGCATGCCGGGCAATAGAAGGTCGATCGCCCCGACTGGACGATGCGCGCGATCGTGCCGCCGCATTCGCAGGCCTCGCCCTCGCGGCCGTAGACGCGCCAGTCCTTCGCGAAATAGCCGAGGTCGCCCTCCGGACTCAGAAAGTCGCGCAGTGTCGATCCGCCGGCGGCGATCGCCGCGGCCAGCACCGCCTTGATGGCGGGGACGAGGAGCGCCAGCTTGGCACGGGACACGTCGGCGGCGGCGCGTGTCGGAGCGATCCGCGCCATGTTGAGTGCTTCGCAGACATAGATGTTGCCGAGCCCCGCGACGACCGTCTGGTCGAGCAGCATCGCCTTGATCGGAGCCCGGCGCCCCGCGAGCGCCCGCGCCAGATAGGCCGCGTCGAAATCGTCGGCCAGCGGCTCCGGCCCCAGCGTCACGAAGGCCGGGAAGCGCGCGAGCGGGTCGCCCGTCACCAGATCGACCGACCCGAAGCGTCGCGGATCGTGGAGGAAGAGGCGGTGTCCCACGCCGGTTTCGAGCAGCAGATGATCGTGCTTGCCCGGGTCGCCCCCTTCGGTGCGCCAGCGCCCCGACATGCCGAGGTGAAAGATCATATGATCGTCGCGGTCGGTCGACACGATGCCATATTTGGCCCGCCGCGACAGCCGCGTGACGGTCGCTCCGGTCAGCCGCTGCGCAAGATCGACCGGAAACGGACGGCGCAAATCGGGGCGAAAGGTGCTGACGGTCACGAGCCGCTGCCCCTCGAGGAAGGGCGCGAGACCGCGCACGGTGGTTTCGACTTCGGGTAGCTCGGGCATAGGTTCCGACCCCCGCGCTACGCGCCATTTGCGCGCACGGCAAGGCCCGGCTAAAGGCGCGGGACAGCAGTTCCGCTCTCTCCTTTCGCAAAGGCGCGCACATGGCCACCCCCGATACCGTGAGCTTCGGCTATGAGCAGGTGCCCGTGGGCGAGAAAACCGCGAAGGTCGGCGAGGTGTTCAGCCGCGTCGCCCGGAAATACGACATTATGAACGACGCGATGTCGGGCGGCCTGCACCGGTTGTGGAAGGATCGTTTCGTGCGCCGGGTCAAGCCGCGCGCGGGCGAGGCGATCCTCGACATGGCCGGCGGGACGGGCGACATCGCCTTTCGCATGGAACCGTCGGGCGCGAGCATCACGGTCGCCGACATCAACCCCGACATGCTGGGCGTCGGCATGGAGCGGGCCGCCGAACGCGGCATCGACACGCTCGTCTGGTCCGAGCAGAATGCCGAGGCGTTGAGCTTTCCCGACCGGTTCTTCGACGCCTATACGATCGCCTTCGGCATCCGCAACGTCACCGACATTCCCGCCGCGCTGAAAGAGGCGCATCGCGTGCTGCGCTATGGCGGGCGGTTCTTCTGTCTGGAATTCTCGACCAACGAATGGCCCGGTTTCGCCCAGGTTTACGACGCCTATTCGCATCATCTGGTGCCCCGGCTGGGCAAGCTGATCGCCGACGACGAGGACAGCTATCGCTATCTGATCGAATCGATCCGCCGCTTTCCGCCGATGCCCGCATTCGCGCAGATGATCCGCGAGGCGGGCTTCACGGCGGTCAAGGCCGAGCCGATCCTGGGCGGACTGGTCGCGATCCACAGCGGGTGGAAGGCGTGAGGGGAGCAAAGGTCCTTAAACCCCTCCCCTTCAGGGGAGGGGCAGCGAGACTTGCCAGCTTGCTGGCTAGTCGCAGCGGGGTGGGCCAATCGGCCTCGCTCTTCTCCGTACGCCCCACCCCAACTCCTCCCCTGAAGGGGAGGGGCTTTGACTTATGACCCGTCCCGTCACGCATATTGTCCGGCTGCTGAAATGGGGCCGCATCCTTGCGCGCCACGGGGCGCTGCGCGGGATCGAAAGCGCACCCGCGACACCGACCGGCGTCAAGCGGCTGTGCCGGATCGCCCGCCTGGGGACGATCCAGCCGAAGGTGCCCGATTATGCCGCCGCCTTCCAGGCGATCGGCCCCGCCGCGGTCAAGCTGGGGCAGACGCTCGCGACGCGGCCCGATCTGGTCGGGGAGGAAGCGGCGCGTAACCTGCTGACCTTGCAGGATGCGCTTGCCCCGGTCGCCTTCGAGCGCATCAGGGCCGAGATCGAGCAGACGTTCGAAGCCCCCCTCGAGTCGCTTTATGCCGACTTCGATCCCCGGCCCGTCGGGTCGGCGTCGATCGCGCAGGTCCATCGGGCCGTGACGGCGGACGGACGGCAGGTCGCGGTCAAGGTGCGCCGCCCCGGAATCGACAAGCAATTCGCGCGCGACATCGACACCTATGAATGGGCCGCGGCCCACCTCGAAGCGTTCGGCGGCGAGGCGGCGCGGCTGCGGCCGCGGCAGGTGATCGCCAATTTCCGGCGCTGGACCCTGCGCGAGCTCGACCTGCGGCGCGAGGCGGCATCGGCGTCCGAACTGCGCGACGCGATGGCCGCCGATCCCACCTATGAAGTTCCGGCGATCGACTGGGACCGGACCGCGAGCCGGGTGATGACGCTCGGGTGGATCGACGGGATCAAGATCTCGCACCGCGAACAGCTGATCGCCGCGGGGCACGACATGGAAAAGCTGGCGACCAATCTGGTCCATGCCTTTTTGCGCCAGGCGATCGCCGAAGGCTTTTTTCACGCCGACATGCACCAGGGCAATTTGTTCGTGAAGGCCGACGGGACGATCGCGGCGGTCGATTTCGGTATCATGGGGCGGATCAACCGGCAGGCGCGCTACTGGCTCGCAGAGATCCTCTATGGGCTGACCACCGGCAATTACCGCCGCGTCGCCGAGATTCATTTCGAGGCGCAATATGTCCCCGACTATCACAGCGTCGAGGAATTCGCGACGGCGCTGCGCGCGGTCGGCGAGCCGATGCGCGGCAAGCCGGTGAGCGAACTTTCGGTCGGCCAGATGCTCGACGGACTGTTCGCGATCACGCGCGATTTCGACATGCAGACCCAGCCCCACCTGCTGCTTCTGCAAAAGACGATGGTGATGGTCGAAGGCGTCGCGACGATGCTCAACCCCGGCATCAATATGTGGGATGTATCGGGTCCGTTCGTGCGCGAATGGATCCGCGACGAGCTCGGCCCCGAAGCGGCGCTCGCCGACGGATTGCGCGAACAGGGCAGGACGCTGGCACTGATCCCCGACATCGTCCGCCGGCTCGACCAGCAATTGCCGAAAAAGGGTGCAGCGCCGCCGGCGCCGCCGCTGCCCGACATTCCGTTGATGTGGGACACGGGCGAGAAGCGCATCTGGTGGCGCTATGTGTTGACGGCGCTGGGCGGAGCGGCAATGGCCGTCGCCGCGATGACCTGGCTGCCCCTCACCCCGCCCTAGCGCGCCCCGATCCGCGCCCGTTTCTTTCGCGCCCGCGGTCGCCGATGGCCGCAGGCCGCACGCATTCCTGACAAAAAAGGAGGGCATCATGGCTCTTCACAATGATTTTCGTCGCGACTGGCTCGCGAATCCGCGCACCGAATTCCTCTCCGGCCTCGTCGTCGCGCTGGCGCTGATTCCCGAGGCGATCGGCTTTTCGATCATCGCCGGGGTCGATCCGCGCGTCGGCCTCTATGCGAGTTTCTCGATCGCGGTCATCATCGCGATGGTCGGCGGCCGCCCCGGAATGATCAGCGCCGCGACCGCCGCGGTCGCGGTACTCGTCGGCCCGCTGGTGCGCGAGCATGGCGTCGAATATCTCTTCGCCGCGACGATATTGATGGGGGTGTTCCAGGGGAT
>CAZSMB010000127.1:0-7744 GCA_964607625.1 uncultured Sphingopyxis sp.
CCGGCCGGGATGAAACGCGCGAGATAGCCGCCCGCGGTCTGCTTGTCGTCATAGGACAAGAGCTTGTAGCCGACCGCATCGAACTCGCAGACCAGCAGGCGGAACGGGGTGCCATGCTTGGCAATCGGGCGATCGCCGTCGACGACGATCACTTGTCCGCCACGGCGAAGCGCCGGCCGCAGCCGCCAGAGGAAAGCGTAAGGTTCGCCGATTTCATGGTACATATGCACCATGAAAACGCGGTCGAAGCTGTTTTCGGGAAGCCGCGGGTCATCGACCGCGCCAAGCTTGAGCGACACATTGTCGAGCCGTTCGCGCGCGACGCGGTCGGCAAGCCGCTCGATCACTTCGGGCTGGATATCCTGTGCCAGAACGCGCCCGCCCGCGCCCACGCGCGCGGCAAGGCGGACGGTGTAATAGCCGTCGCCGGCGCCGATGTCGGCGACGGTCATCCCCGGACGGACGTCGGCCGAGTCCATGATGTCCTCGGCCTCGTTGACGCGGTCGCGCGCCTCTTCGGTCGACCACTTCGTCGCTCCGACCGCCGCGACCGGGCGATCGGCCGGTGGGAACTTGCGCGCCGTTTCGATCCGGTCGTCGTCGGAGTCCCACGGCGAATTGCAGCCGCCGAGCAGGAAAAGCAGCATCGATGCCGCCAGCCCGACCCGGACGCCCGCACGCACCATCAGTCGATATCCTCCACCTCGACCTTTTCGCCGCTCACCTTCTGCGACAGCGCGGCGGCCATGAAGGGGTCGAGAGCGCCGTCGAGCACGTCCTGCGGTGCGGTCGAGGTAACGCCGGTGCGCAGGTCCTTCACGAGCTGATAGGGCTGAAGGACATAAGAGCGGATCTGGTGGCCCCAGCCGATTTCGGTCTTGGCCTGATATTCGCCCGACGCCTCGGCCTCGCGCTTCTGCAGTTCGGCCTCGTACATCCGCGCCTTCAGCATCCCCATCGCGGTCGCACGGTTCTTGTGCTGCGAACGGTCGTTCTGGCTCGCGACGACGATACCCGTCGGGATATGGGTGATCCGCACCGCCGAGTCGGTCGTGTTGACGTGCTGGCCGCCCGCGCCCGAGGCGCGATAGGTGTCGATCTTGAGGTCGCCTTCGTTGATGTCGATCTGGATGTCGTCGTCGATGACCGGATAGACCCAGACGCTCGAAAAGCTGGTGTGGCGCCGCGCCGAACTGTCGTAGGGCGAGATACGGACAAGGCGATGAACCCCGCTTTCGGTCTTGGCATAGCCATAGGCGTTTTCGCCCTTCACCAGCATCGTCGCGGACTTGATCCCGGCCTGTTCGCCCGCCTGATATTCGACGAGTTCGACCTTCATCCCGCGCTTTTCGGCCCAGCGCATGTACATCCGCTGCAGCATCTCGGCCCAGTCCTGGCTCTCGGTGCCGCCGGCGCCGGCGTGGACCTCTATATAGCAGTCGTTGCCGTCGGCCTCGCCCGCCAGCAGCGCCTTGATCTTGTCATCTTCGGCGCGCGCGGCCAGTGCGGCGAGGCTTTCGACCGCGTCGTCGATCAGCGCGTCGTCGCCTTCCATTTCGGCGAGTTCGATCAGCTCGGCGGTGTCGCCCATCTCTTTCTCGATCGCGCGCGTCGCGGTGACCGCCTCGTCGAGGCGGCGGCGCTCGCGCATCACCTCCTGCGCGGCCTTGGGATCGTCCCACAGCGTCGGGTCCTCGACCTTTGCATTCAGTTCGTCGAGCCGCCGCAGCGCGCGATCCCAGTCGAGGAAGCGGCGAAGCAGCGCGAGCGCGGCGTTGATCGTATCGATATGGTCCTGCGCTTCAGCGCGCATGTCTATGCTCCTGAATCAGTCGGTTCTACGCCCTAGTGGCTGGCGCGCCGGAGGAAAAGCCCTGCGCGCCCCGCCGCCGGAGCCGTCAGATAATCCCGCCGCGATCGTCGAGGAAGTCGGCATCGCTGCGCCGGCCGCCCTGCTCGACCGGCGCGTCGGGGCGCTTGGCGGGCTTGGCGGGCTTGATTTCCTCTTCGCGGATCGTCCGCTTGGGCTCGCTTTCGGGCTTGAAGGCCTCCCAGATGATCGACGCCTTCGGATCGCTGCCCGGCCACGAGCCGTAAACCCGGCGGCCGGTGCGGCGATCGATGCGGACCATGCGGATATTCCTCGGCGCGGTAAAGGGCACCGGCTGGCGATCGGAGAGCGCAGCCTGATAGAATTGCTTGAACACCGGCGCGGCCAGACTGCCGCCCTGCGCATAGCCGCCCATGTTGCGCGGCTGATCGAAGCCGAGATAGAGGCCCGCGACGACGTCGGGCGTGCCGCCGATGAACCAGACGTCCTTCGGTCCGGTGGTCGTCCCGGTCTTGCCGAACATCGGCACGCCCAGGTCGCGCAGCCGCTGCGCGGTGCCGCGCTGGACGACGCCTTCGAGCATATGGACGACCTGATAGGCGGTCATCGGGTCCATCAGCTGTTTTCCCGAGGGCGAGAAGCGCGGCATCGGCTTGCCGTCCCAGTCGGACGTGTTGCAGCCTTCGCACGGGCGCCAGTTCTTCGGCAGGATCACCTTGCCGCGCCGGTCCTGCACATAGTCGATCAGGTGCGGGGTCAGCGAGCGGCCGTGATTGGCGAGCATCGAAAAGGCGTTGACCATCCGCTCGACCGTCGTGGTGCCGGCGCCGAGCGCGGTGGACAGATAGGGCTCGTGGTTGCCGATACCCATCGTCTTGATCGTCTCGACGATCGGTTCCATGCCGATCTGGCTCGCGGTGCGGACCGTCATCAGGTTGCGCGACTGTTCGAGGCCCCAGCGCATCGTATGTTCGCCGCTGCCCCCCGCGCCGCCGAAATTGCGGAAACATTTGTTGCCCAGGCTCGCGCCCTGATAAACGCAGAAGGGCCCGTCGACGATCAGCGTCGCCGGCGTCATGCCGTTGTCGAGCGCGGTCGCATAGACGAAGGGCTTGATCGTCGAGCCGGGTTGGCGCTCGGCCTGCGTCGCGCGGTTGAACGACGACAGGCGGACGTCGAAGCCGCCCTGCATCGCATAGATACGCCCCGAGTGGGGGCTTTCGACGACCATGCCGCCCGACACTTCGGGAATGTTGCGGAGCGAATAGACGCCGTTCCCGCTCGCCTTCACCGCGATCAGGTCGCCGGGCTTCATCGCGACGAAGGCGCTCGTCCCGCGTTTGCGATAGCCCATTTGCGCGGCGCTTGCCGGCAGGCGAGCGGTGCTGCCGTCGGCGAAACCGATGCGCGCCTCGCTGCCCGTCTTCGACAGGACGGCGGCGACGCGCCAATCGTCGTAATCGACCGTCTTGAAACTGGAGGCGAGGCGGCTCGCCCATTTGTCGTCGGCCTCGATCGTCGCGATCGGTCCCGACCAGCCCTTGCCGCGGTCGTAGCGGATCATCCCGTCGCGCAGCGCCCCTGCCGCCGCCTGCTGCATCGCGTCGTCATAGGCAGTGCGGACCCACAGGCCGCCGGCATAGACGCTGTGCGGGCCGTCGTCGGCGGTTTCGCCGTACAGATCGATCAGCTGGCGCCGCACCTCTTCCATATAATAGCCGCCGACCTGTTCGACCGCGCGGTTGCCGCGTTCGGTAAGGCCGAGCGGCTGCGCCTGCGCCGCGTCGCGCTGCGCGGCGGTGATCCAGCCGTTGCGATACATTTCGCCGAGCACGAAATTGCGCCGCGCGAGCGCCTTTTCGGCATTGTGCGCGCGCCCATAGGTTTCCGGCGCCTTGGGCAGGATCGCGAGGAACGCCATTTCGTGCAGCTTGAGCTGGTCGACGTCCTTGTCGAAATAGGCGCGGCTCGCCGCCTGGACGCCGAAGCTCCGCCGCCCCAACGGGATTTCGTTCAGATAGAGTTCGAGGATCTGTTCCTTCGTCAGCGCCGCCTCAATGCGCTTGGCGAGGATCGCCTCGCGGATCTTGCGCGTATAGCTGACCTCGTTCGTCAGCAGCAGGTTTTTCGCGACCTGCTGCGTGATCGTCGACGCGCCGACCGGACGACCGTCGTTGCGCAAATTGGTCAGGATCGCGCTCGCGATGCCCGGATAGTCGATCCCGCCATGTTCGAAGAAGGTGCGATCCTCCGCCGCGAGGAACGCGCGGACGAGCAGTTGCGGATATTCGCTGTAGTCGAGCTGTACCCGGCGTTCGCGCGCATAGCTGTGCACCGGCTTGCCCTCGCCGTCGCGAACCATCGTCGGCAGCGGCGGTTCATAGTCGCGCAGCTGATCGACCGAGGGAAGGTCGCGCGCGAAGGCCACCCAGAGCAGCGCGAGGCCGAGCACCCCGGCAATGGCCAGATAGCCGAGCCAGCGAAACCAGCGGCGCCCCCATATTTCGCGCAGCCACCCGAGGACGGCATTGCTGTCGCGGCGCAGGCGGTAGCGGAAGTGGGACGAGGTATCGGCGACCATGATGGCCCGCCTCTATCGCCTGTCTCCCGGAAAGGAAAGCATGGTTGCGGCGGGCCGCCCCCCGCCCCCCTCCCGCTTGCGGGAGGGGCAGCGAGACTTGCGAACCTGTTCGCTAGCCGCAGCGGGGTGGGAGATCGGACCGTTTCTGCCCACCCGGCATTGGGTCGGTCGTGCCCCCGGCACGACCTGAACCAGCCGGGGACTGGTTCACCCAATGCCCCCTCCCGCAAGCGGGAGGGGAGCCAAGTCGCGCAACGCGCCGCCGAGGATCGCGGCGACGTCGGCGAGGACCGCATCGGCGGACAGGCGCTCCTCCTCGCCCAGCATTTCGTCGGCGGCAAAGCCGAGTTCGACCGCGATGCGCAACCGCCGCCACAACCTGTCCGGCTCGACGGCTGGAAGGCGCGGTGCGCAGGCCGCGACAAGGCGGTCGGTCACGCGGCGATGCGATTCGAGCCGGACGTGGACGAGTGCGGGGGCGGCGTGGAGCGCGCGCAGGATCCACACCGCGCCCGGCTCGGCGCGAGTCACCGCGGCGGTTTCGGCGAGCAGGTCGGCGACATGGTCGGCCATCGCGGCGATCCCGGCGGGCGCATGACGCGCCACCCACGCGTCGAGCACCGCATTCTGCCGCGCCATCAGGCGGTGCCCGAGCGCCTCGATCACCGCATATTTGTCGGCAAAATAGCGGTAGAGCGCCGGCGGGCTGAGCCCCGCGCGCGCCGCGATCATGTTCGTCGAAATGCGGTCGACCCCGACCTCGGCGAGCAGGGTGCCCGCGACGTCGAGCAGCCGCTCGCGCGTCGCCGCGGCCCGCGCCTGCTTCGGTGGCGGCTTCATCGCGCCCGGCCGCGCGCACCGACCGGCCAGATCGCGACGAGCGTGTCGCCGTCGACGACATGGTAGTGGTCATAGAGATTGACCGTCGGATCGCAGTGCGGAACGGTGAGCGTCACCGGATCGCCGGGCGCGAGCGCCTTGCCGATCCCCGGCGCGACGAGCGCGGCATGTTCGTCGCCCATGAAGGCGAAGACGGCGTCCCCGGGCGCGCCGCGCCGTACGACAGCCACCCCGCCGTCGGTCGACAGCGACTTGAATCCCGCGTCGATGGTAACGAGCCCCGAATGGTTGGCGCTCACCACCCGCGCATCGACGCCGAGCGCGGTTTCGAACGGCGTGCTGCCATCGCCGGTGAGGTCGCAATCGAGATATTGCTTGTCCATGAAGATATAGCTGCCCGCCTGAAGCTCGGTAAAGACGCCGAGATCAAGGTCGATGCGGTGCGTGCCGGTGCCCGATCCGGTAACGATGCCGGGCGCGAAGCCCGCGTCGGTCAGCGCGGCGATGACGCTTTCCAGATAGCGCGTTCGCTCGCAGATCGCGGCGCGGCGTTCGGCATAACCCTCTATATGCTGCTGCGACCCGCAATAATATTGCACGCCGCGCCAGGTGATATTCGGCAGGTCGGCGATCGCCTGCGCGAGCGCGACCGCCTTTTCGGCCGATGCGACGCCGGTGCGCGCGATGCCGGGGTCGATGTCGATGATGACGTCGAGCCGCGCGCGCACCTGCCCGAGCGCCGCGTCGATCCGCGCTGCGACCGCGGGATGGTCGACCACCGCCATCAGCCCGTCGGCACGGGCCGCGAGCGCGGCGAGCCGCTCGATCGCGCGCGGGGCGGCGACCGGCGAGGTGATCAATATCCCGGCGATGCCGCCCTCGGCCAGCACCTCGGCCTCGCCGACCTTGGCGCAGCAGACGCCGATCGCGCCAGCGGCGACCTGGCGCCGCGCGATGTCGACGCTCTTGTGCGTCTTGGCATGCGGGCGCAGAGTGACGCCGCGCGCCTTCGCCAGCGCCGCCATCGCCGCGATATTGCGATCGAGCGCGCCTTCGTCGACGACCAGCACCGGCGTGTTAAGGTCGGCGCGCGAGCCTTGCCGGCCGATCAGATGGGCGTGCAGCGTCAGATCGTCGGTCATGAAAACAGCGCCTCCAGATGGGGATTAAGGAATGTGCCCGACGGGTCGGCGGCGCGGCGCACCGCGCGATAGCGTTCGGCCATCGGATAGAGCGCATCGACGTCGGCGCGGGTCAGCGTGTGGCGCTTCGCCCAGTGCGGCCGCCCGCCATGCGCACGAAAGATCGCCTCGGCGACCGCAAAATGCTCATGCCACGGCATCTTCGCATATTGGTGCATCGAGATGGCGGCGACCGGCCCCGCGTTCATCGGGCTCATCCAGATGTCGTCGGCGGCGACGGTGCGATATTCGAAGGGAAAGGCGACGGGCAGCCGCTTCGCGCGAATCCAGCCGATCGCCTCGTCGAGCGCGGCGAGCCCCGCCCCGCGCGGCAGCTCATATTCCATCTCCTCGAAACGGACCGTGCGGTCGGACGGGAAGATCGCGTGCGCGGGGCCGCGGCGCTCCCCGTCGAAGCGCGTGCGCATCATCAACCGCTGGAGAAAGGGGGTCAGAAACGGCAGCTTCGCTGCGATGTCGAGGACGCGGCGAAACGTCGCCTCGTCGACGTCGCTCGTCGAGGCGGGCGCGTCGCACGGGTCGCACGGCGTCAGCGTCTTCAGGATGACGGCGTCGGCGTGCGGGAAGATCCAGAATTCGATGTGGCGATGCTGATCGGCGAGTTCGTCATAGCTTTCGCGCACGTCGGACCAGCGCCTTTTCTCGATCCGCTCGGCGAGGTGGAAGGCGGGGACGACATCGACGTCGATCTCGGTCGTGATGCCGAACAGGCCGAGCGACAGCCGCTGCGCCTCGAACAAATCGGGATTCGTCTGCCGGTCGCACCAGCGCGCTTCACCGTCGGCGCCGATCAGCCGGAAGCCGCGCGCGAAGGTCGACAGCGAGCCAAGAGTCACCCCCGTGCCGTGCGTACCCGTCGCCATCGCGCCCGCGAGCGACTGCGGATTGACGTCGCCCTGATTGGCGAGGGCGAGCCCTTCGTCCCACAGCGCCGCGGTCAGCCGCTTGATGCTCCAGCCCGCCGGAATGCGCGCCGATCTGCGGTCGGGCGCGATGGCGAGCCTGCCTGCCATGTCGGTCAGATCGACGATGAGAGCCTGCGATTCGCACAGCGGCATGAAGCTGTGCCCGGCCCCGACCGCGCGCACCTTGCCGGCATCGCGGACGACCGCGGCGAGTTCGCCTTCATCGCGCGGCCGCACCACCGCCGCCGATGCGCGCACGCTACCCGACCAGTTGCTCCAGGCCATGCGCCCCTCCCGCCGTCAGAGGCAGAAAGCTGGCGGCGTGAGAAAAGTTAGTCAAGACTAACTTTTGCGGAGCGGCCGCTTGCGACCGGAGGTGGACCTT
>CAZSMB010000128.1:0-7739 GCA_964607625.1 uncultured Sphingopyxis sp.
GAGGTGCGACATGGCGCGAAAAGTTGGACGGGATTCGCGGGCGGATGTCGGGGCGGCAAGGAGGTCGAGCGGCGGGTGATGCCGTCGGATTCGATCCTCGCGTTGCTGCTGAAGCGCGGCGAACTCGGCGGGCCGGACGTGCCGGGGGTCGCGGTGCCCGGGCAGCGGCGCTACGATCCCGAAGCGACGATCACCGCCGCCGAGCATTTCGAGGGCTGGCGCTTCGACCCCCGGGGCATCAAATATTTCCATCCGACGAGCGCGATCGCCAGGCTGGGGGACAAGCTGCGCATGATGCAAGCCGCGGTCGCGCGCGAGGAGACCGAAACCGGCGAATGCCGCCGCTGCCACCAGCCGATGCCGGCCGAGGTCCGCGCGCGTCTGGCCGAGCATGACGATCGGGCGCCGGAGGGCGGCGAGGACGGCTGTGCGAACGGAGAGGCGGGGTGGACGGATTGAGCGACTATGTCGCCGCACAGCGATTAATTTATGTAAGACATAAAATTATCATTGTATGATGATGAATGGCGAGGTATTTCATGGGTCGAAAGGATTGTGCCATGCCGACTCGCCTGCTTCGTCTTTTGCTGACCATTGCGCTGGGGCTCTCCCTGTTCGGATTGTTGCTCGGGTTCGGTTTCTGGGCCTTTGCCTTTGCGACGGGGCAGCCGGTGCAGACGACGCTGGCCATCGTCACCGACACGCCAGCGCGCACGATGCCGGTGCTCGATGCGGCGGGGCGCGCGGTGGGGCGGATGGTGTTCGATCGCGGGCAGCTCGACGTCGGCGCGGGGGGCATCGGATACCGGCTGTTCCAGGGGATCGACCTGATCGTCGGCGGCGGGCTGTGGATCGCGATGCTGGTGCTGCTGCGGCGGCTGGCGGGATCGGTGGGGGCAGGGGCGCCCTTCGCGCGCCCCAATGTGCGGCGGCTGCGGCTGATCGGCGGCGCGATGATCGCGCTGTTCGCGTGGCGCATCGCGAGCGAGGTGCTCGCGCAGCTGATCCTGCTGCGGCAGGTCGCGCCGGGCGATGCCGGGACGCTGCTGCTCGCGTCGGTGTCTGCGGGCGAGGCGGGGAAGCAGGCGGTGCGGATCGACCTGTCGCTCGACCCGACCTTGCTGCTCGTCGGGCTGGGCGTACTCGCGCTGGCCGAGGCGTTCGGCGCCGGCGCGGCGCTGCGCGAGGAGAATGAGGGGTTCCTCTGATGGCGATCGTCGTGAACCTCGACGTGATGCTGGCACGGCGCAAGATGTCGCTGAGCGAACTGTCCGGGCGCGTCGGCCTGTCGCTGACCAACCTGTCGCTGCTGAAGACGGGGAAGGTGAAGGGGGTGCGCTTTGCGACGCTGGAAGCGATCTGCGCCGCGCTCGACTGTCAGCCGGGCGATATCCTGGAATATCGGGACGCGGAGGCGGAGTGATGTGGGGCGACGCGTCGCTGCTGGCGTTCGCGCTGGCATGGCGCGGCGGGATATTCAAACGCGCGCGGCGTTCAGGCGGTGCCGCGGACCGCGAGGCGGACGGGGATGCGGGTGCCGCTGCGGCTGTGGTCGGCGTCTTCGAGCGCCATCGCGACGAGCGCCTCGCCCGCGGCGTCGAGGTCGGGCTCGAGCGTGGTGAGCGCGGGGTCGGCGAGGGTGCCGGCGCGGATGCCGTCGAACCCGATCAGCGCGACGTCGCCGGGGACGCTGCGCCCCATCTCCTTGATCCCCTGAAGCACCCCCAGCGCGAGCATGTCGCTGGCGGCGAAGATGCCGTCGATGCCCGGATGCGCGGCGAGCAGCTCGCGCGCGGCGGCGACGCCCTGGGCATGGCGGTCGGGACCGGCGGGCGGCTCGGCGATGACCGGGACGATCCCGCGCGCGGCAAGCGCGGCGGCGAAGCCGTCGCGGCGCTCGTCGAACTGGCGCTGGGGCGAGCGTTGCGGCCCGACGAAGGCCAGGGTGCGGCGCCCGCGCGCGACGAGGTGCTCGGCGGCGAGGCGGCCGCCGATGTCGTTATCGCTGCGCATCCAGTGGAAGGGATCGCCGGGGCTGCCCCAGCAGGTGAAGTCGAACCCGCTCGCCTGTGCTTGTGCGAAATAGTCCCACGCGGGGCGGTTGCTGGTCGTGCCGATGACGATCATCGCGTCGGCGAGCCCCGAGGCGACGAAATCGGCGCGGAAATTGGCCTCGCTCTCCTGAAAGCTGACGAGCAGGTTGAAGCCGCGCGCCGAGGTCGCGGCGGCGATGCTGCCGAGGAGCGCGAAATAGAAGGGGTTGATCGCGCTGCGGTCCTCGCCGGGGCGGCAGATGGTGACGAGGGCGATCGTCTCGCTGCTCTTGAGGCGGAGCGACGAGGCATGGCGGTCGACGACATAGCCGAGCTCGCGCGCGGCGGCGGACACGCGGGCGCGGGTTTCGGCGTTGACCCCGGGACTGTTCCTGAGCGCGCGCGAGACGGTCGATTGCGACACGCCCGCGCGCTCGGCGACGTCGAACGAAGTTGGTCGCAATAGCTTTCCGGTCACCCTGCCACTCCCTTGCGGCTTCTGTTGCCGGGGCGCGGGGGCTTGTCAATCCGCGGCGGCGGCGGCGGGCCAGTGGATGACGACCGACAGGCTGCGATCGGCCGCTGACCGCTCCCAGCTTCCCTTGAGCTGGCGTTCGATCATCGAGCGGATGAAGTGGGTACCGAAACTTTCGCTGTCGATCTGGGGCGTCGCGGGCAGGTCGCTTTCGGTCCAGTCGAGCCGCACACCCCCCGCATCGCGCGACCAGCCGACCGCGAGCTCGCCCTTGCCCGCGAGCGCGCCATATTTGATGCTGTTGGTCACGAGTTCGTGCACCGCGAGCGCGATCGCCTGGGCCCCTTCGTCGTCGAGCCGCACCTCGGGCCCGGTTAGCGTCGCGAGGCGGTCGGCGGGCCAGCCGGCGATGTCGAGTTCGCGCCGGACGATGTCGCCGAGTTCGACGCTGTCGACCGCCCCGGTGACGAGCATCTGCTTTGCGTCGGACAGCGCGCGCAGCCGCCCGTCGAAGCGCGCCTCGAAATCGTCGAGGTCGCTCGATTCGCGCAGCGTGATGCGCGCGAGCGCGCCGATGCGCGCAAAGGCGTTCTTCATGCGATGCGCCATCTCGCCGATCATCAGCTCGCGATCTTCGGCATGGCGCGCCTTTTCGTCGGCGAGCGCGCGGAAGGCGCCGATGCGGCGATGCTGGAGCTTGTGGAGCTGGATCGCGAGGAAGGCGAGCGCGATGCCGAAGAGCAGGATCGCGAGCGGCCGCCCGAGCCGATCGATGAAGCGGCCGTAGGAGATGCGCATCACCCATTGCCGGTCGGCAAGCTGCAAGCGTTGCTCGTGCGCGTCCCAGCCGATGCGGCCGCGCGCGAAGATACGCTCTGCCTTCGGCCCCTCGCCGGCGTAGATTTCGATCCCGTCGAGCCGGTCGAGTTCCGGACCGAGCACCGCGTCGATCAGGTCGTCGATCCGGTAGGGAGCATAGACGAACCCCTCGATCGGATGGGCGCCGCGCCTGGTCGCGACGATATCGTCGCCGGCATCCTTGTCGTCGAAGCGTGCGAGCGGAGCGGGGCGCAGCGCCTCTTCGCGCGTCGTGACCTTCGCATAGACCGGAACATAGATGAGGAATCCCGGCTGCTTGCGACGGGCCCGGCTTTCCTGGACCAGCTCGACGATCCCGCTCGCCGCGGGCTGACCGGTCTGCCAGGCGCGCCGCATCGCCTCTCGCCGCACCGGTTCGCTGTACATGTCATAGCCCAGCGCGGCATGATTGCGGACGCTGTCGGGTTCGATCAGGATGATCGGAAAGGCGATCGGCTGGTCGGTCGCGGGCCACGGGCGCAGCACCTGTCCGTAATTTTCGCGCAGCCGATCCTCGACCGCGGTCGAATCGCCTGGCCGCATCGCGATCGCGATCCCCACCCCCTGCATTCCCGGCGCCCGCTTTTGCGGTTGCAGCGCGGCGAGATAGGCGCGGATGCCGGGGCCGTTTTCGACCATGTCCGACTGATAAAGCGCCCGCACCCCTTCGAGCACGCCGAGCTGGTCGCGCAGATGCCCGTTCACGAGCATCGCGACGCGCGCGGCCTGATCGGCCTCCTGCGCCTTGTTGTAGAAGAAGCTGGCGCCGGCGATGGCCAGTGCCCCGAGCATGATCACAAGCCCTATGACGCGCACCGACAGGGCCATCAGCCGATCTGCCCAGACGGATGGGCGCATTGGGTTTATCCTGTTTCGTGGCTGCCCCTGCAGCGCCCCCGGGATGTCGACTCTTCCACGCCAAACGGCTGATAGCAAGCGGCTTTTGCCCGGCGCTGGGCGACGGTCGCGACAAAGGCTCGTCTCGTCGGAACGGGTTGCGGTTCGAAACGCATCGCCTATGCTGCGCGCGCGTCAGGAAGAGGATGGGTTCGATGATCATTTACGGTTCGGTGGTGTCGCCTTTCGTGCGGAAATTGCTCGCCTATCTGGGCGAGAAGGGCATCGGTTTCGAGTTGAAGGGCGTCGGCATCGGCGATCCCGATCCCGGATTCCGCGCCGCGTCGCCGCTCGGCAAGATGCCGGCGATGGACGACGATGGCTTCCTCCTCGCCGATTCGAGCGCGATCATCCATTATCTGGAGGCGAAGCACCCCGAACCCGCGCTGATCCCCGCCGACCCGCAGGAGCGCGGGCGCGTGATCTGGTGGGACGAATTCGGCGACACGGTGTTCGCGGCGTGCAGCGGCAAGATGTTCTTCAACCGGATCGTCGCCCCGAAGTTCCTGGGACGCGACGGCGACCTGGCCGCCGCGGCGGCAGCCGAGGCCGAGGAACTGCCCAAGCTGCTCGACTATCTGGAAAGCGCGATCCCCGCGTCGGGGTTCCTGGTCGGCGACCGGTTGACCCTGGCCGACCTGGCCGCGGTTTCGCCGCTGATGAACGTCCGGCACTGCGGCACGGTCGCCGATCCCGCGCGCTATCCGAAGATCGCGGCATGGAGCGAGGCGATCCTGTCGCGGCCGAGCCTGGCGCCCTGGGTCGCCAAGGAAGAGCGCATGATCGCGAAGGTGCTGGGTGCCGCCTGAACCGTCCGCCCGTCCTTGCACGGCGCTTATCCTTTCTTAAAAGGCGGGCGATAGGGTCGGACGCGAAGGGGGCCGGGGGCCATGCGACACCAATATCCGTTGCCGCTGCATCATAGCTGGCCGCTGTTCGAGCGGGCGCGGCATTTCGATGTCGGCTGGGTCGACCGGGCCGATGTGCGCCCGCGCGCGGCGATGCCGAACGAAGGCGGGCCGGGCGCCGACCTGCTCGCCCAAATGAACATCGGGACGTGGGATTGCGACCTTGCCGACGACCGGCTGAGCTGGTCCGATGCGGTTTACGACCTTTTCGGGTTCCCGCGCGGTGCGCGCGTGTCGCGCGCCGATGCGGTCGCGCGTTATTGCGAGGGATCGCGCGCGGCGATGGAACGGCTGCGCGCGCATGCGATCGCCCATCGCCGCGGTTTCACCCTCGACGTCGAAATCGGTCCAGAGCGCGCCCGGACGCACTGGATCCGGCTGATTGCCGCGCCGGTTTGCGACGACGATCGGGTGGTCGGGCTGCACGGGTTGAAATATCGCCTCCCGGCCTGAACCGCGGGCCATCGGCCCCGGCGAATTGACGCCCCGTTAACCAATCCTTGTCATAGCTTTGCGATCGAATGACGTGGGTGCGCCAATGAAATATGATCCGATCAACCCGGCCCAGCCGGTGCTCGACCAGTCGGTCGCGAGCGACTGCGGCGAACTCGCCGTGGGATGCAGCGAGGCCGCGGGGCGGATCAAGCGTGCGACCGACCAGATGGATCGCCAGATTTCGGAACTCGGGCGGCTGGAGGATTATGTCGTCAGCCTGGAGGCCGACCAGCGCCAGATCGCCGATTCGACCGACGAGGCCAAGCTGCTGTCGGCGCGCGCCTGCGAACAGCTCGACGCCGGGGCCGAGCGCGTCAACGGCGCGGTGACCGAATTCCGTTCGGTGATCGACCTCGTCGCGCGGCTCGGCACCCATGTCACCAACTTCGCCGCGGTGATGGAACAGGTGCAGCAGGTGAGCCAGTCGATCGAACAGATCGCCAAGACCACCAACATGCTGGCGCTCAACGCCGCGATCGAGGCCGAGCGCGCGGGGGATGCCGGGCGCACCTTCGCCGTCGTCGCCGCCGAGGTGAAGAAGCTGGCGCAGAACACCCGCGGCGCGACCGACGAAATCCGCCGATCGATCGGCAGCCTTTCGACCGAGGCGAGCGGGCTGGTCGCCGAAATCCAGTCGGGGGTCGAACAGTCGAGCCGCGCCGAAGCGCAGTTCGAAACGATCACCGACGCGCTGCACGATGCGACGCACCTCGTCGCGCTGCTCGACGACCAGAGCGACCGCATCGCGCAGTCGAGCGCGATGGTCCATGCCAATGGGGCGAAAGTGCGCGAGGCGATGGACCGCGTCGTCACGTCGGTCCGCGACAATAGCTCGACGCTGGAGGCGACGCGCGATTCGATCCTGTCGATGGAGAATGTATCGAACCGCATGTTCAACGCCGTGATCTCGGCCGGGGTCAGCCCGCGCGATTCGGCGGTGGTCGACCTGGCGGCGCGGGTGCGCGACGAATTCGTCGTGATCGCCGAAGCCGCGCTGGCGGAGGGCGAGCTGACGATGGAGCAGCTCTTCGACACCGATTATGTGCGCGTGCCGGGGTCGAACCCCGAGCGTTTCCGCACCAGCCTGTGCGACTGGGCCGATGCCAACTGGCGGCCGCTGTTCGATCGCACCGTGGCCAGCCATCCCGAAATCAAGATGTCGTCGGCGGGCGACATGAACGGCTTTCTGCCGACGCATATCACCGACTGCTCGCGCGCACCGACCGGCGAGATCGAGCACGACACCGCGCATTGCCGCAACGGCCGCATCCTCTATGACGAGACCGACGCCGCGGCCAAGCGCAGCACCGCGCCGTTCTTCATGACCGTCTATCGCCAGGAAGGCGATGGCATCAACTATATCACGGTCCGCAACGTCTATATGCCCGTCGTGATCGGCGGGCGCCGCTGGGGCGACGTCGAGGTCGCGTACCAGCTTTGAAGGGCAGAGGCCTGCGCGGCGGGAACAATTCGACGCTGACGGCAATGGCCGTTTTGGGGTGGATAGCGGACATCAGTTGTAGTTGAACTCGATCCTGCTGATTTTCGGGAAAAGCCAAGCCATCCCCATGTAGTCGAACATGAAGAGAGGTGAGATCGCAAGCGTTGGCGAGGGCAGCCAGTCTCCTCCAAAGGTAGAAATGGCTAGCATATGGACTAAGCCATAGAACCCTATGGTCGCCCAAAACCGAATGTCTCTGCAGGCTTCGCGGTATGCGTATGCCGTAACACCGATGACTGCACTTGAGATACCCGCCAAGAAAGCTGAATCGACGTTTAGCCCTACCAGCGCCAGCCCGACCCACACTCCTATCATTAGCGGCAAGAGCCACAGCAAATCCCGGCGGACCAAAGTTTGGAATCTGAATTGTGCTGCGGACATCGTAGAAACATATGCCGCAAACGCCAACGTCCGCAATGGGGGTCGATTCCCGACGTCCTGATTTCTCGCCTAGCTTCCCTGGCGCCGTGCCATGAAGGCGAGCTTTTCGAACAGCATCACATCCTGTTCGTTCTTTAGCAGCGCGCCGTGCAAGGGGGGGATCGCCTTGCCGACGTCGCGGTTCTGGAGCA
>CAZSMB010000129.1:0-7669 GCA_964607625.1 uncultured Sphingopyxis sp.
AAATAGGCGAGCCACGGCAGGAAGCTCTTGCGCAGCACCCCCGGCGAGCCGAGCAGATACCACCAGATCCGCGCCGTTACGCGCCAGCCGGTCAGTCCATCCTGCGCGAGCAGTGCCTTCATGCCGCGCACGCGCTTTGGCCAGAAGCGCGTCGTGATGACGAGCATCATCAGCGACTTCGCCTTCCAGCGCCGCCAGCGGCTCCAGTCCTTCGTCGCGTGGAGCCAGGTGTCATAGGCAACGCCCTTGTGCTCGATCTCCTCGATCGCGTGCCATTGCCACAGCGCGCCCCATTCGGGCTCGGCGCCATCGTACATCTTCGGGTTGGACAGCATGATCGACGCGAGCATCGCGGTATAATGTTCGAGCGCGATCGTCGCCATCAGGTTGACGATCGGCGGGCGCTGCCGGATCAGCTCCATCACTTGGTCGACGTCGCCCTCGAGCTCCGAAAGATCGTACCCCGCCTCCGCCGCCTTGCGGTTGAAAACGACATGCTCGCGGCTGTGGATCACTTCCTGCTGGGTGAAGGCGCGGATTTCGCGCGCCAGCTTTTCGGGCACGCCGTCGCGGTGCGCCTTCACCGCCTCGATGAACATCGCCTCGCCCTTCGGAAAGGTCACCGACAGCGCGGTGTGAAAGGCGGAGGCGATCGGGTCGCCGTTCAGCCACCAGCGACCCTGCTTGTCGTCGCGCCCGAAGCGGCGATCGCGCGGCGTGATCGACAGGTCGTGCGGGGTCGGCGAAAGCGAAAGGCTGGACATATGTTCCTCACCGGCGTTTAGGTGGTGTCGGCGCGGGGGCGCCACAGGGGCAAGCATCTAGGAATTACTTACAGTGGTGTCAATAGCGAAGAAGCGTCTCAGCCCGGAAGAAAGCCGGTCGGTCGCGCTCGAAGCGGCGCGGCAGATCCTGATCGAAATGGGGCCGCAGGCAGTGACGTTGAAGGCCGTGGCGGCGCGAATCGATCGGACCCATGCCAACCTCCTGCATCATTTCGGCAGTGCGGCGGGACTTCAGCGCGCGCTCGCCGCCTATCTGGCAGAGACCGTGTGCGATACGATCGCGGCAAGGATGACCGCCTCGCCCCCCGGCGAGCGCAACGTTCGCGAGATCGTCGACCTCGCCTTCGACGCCTTCGACAGCGGCGGCGCCGGCGCGCTTGCGACCTGGATGGCGGCGACGGGCAACGACGATGCGCTCGACCCGATCGTCGAGGCGATCCACCGCCTGATCGACGGCATGAGTCCCGACGCGCACGAAAAGAAGCTGATGCACGAAGACACGCTGGCGCTGGTGCTGATGGCGATGGGCGATGCCCAGCTCGGCGGCCCGATGGCCGAGGCGCTCGGCCTGCCGCGCGACACCGCGCGCGGGCTTGCGACCGAGCTGATTACCGGGCGCATCTCCGCCTTCTGGGCCGAGCAGGGCGGGAAGGCGGATTGCTGAAAGCGTAACGCGAACAACCGGCTTTGGCAGACCGGCGACCCTATTTTAATCGTCATCCCGGACTTGATCCGGGATCCATTCACGCAGCGCTGGAGCCTATGGATCCCGGATCAAGTCCGGGATGACGAAGATGGGTGAATGTCTGCTAACGCCCCCCCGTACCGACGCCTGATCCCGCCGCCCGCGAAATCCGGCGCCACCTAGCCAAATCCCCGCCTTCCCCTTAAAGGGCGGCGATGCACTTTCTCGACCAGGCCAAGATTTTCGTGAAGTCCGGCGACGGCGGCCCCGGCGCCGTGTCGTTCCGGCGTGAGAAATATATCGAATATGGCGGTCCCGACGGCGGCAACGGCGGCAAGGGCGGCGATGTCGTCTTCGCGGCGGTGGCGGGCCTCAACACGCTGATAGACTTTCGCTATACCCAGCATTTCAAGGCCAAGCGCGGGACGCCGGGCGCGGGGCGCGATCGCACCGGCGCGGGCGGTCCCGACCTTGTCATCGAGGTGCCGGTCGGCACCCAGATCCTGGCCGACGACGAAGAACGCACACTGCTCGCCGACCTCACCAAAGAGGGCGAACGCATCGTCTTCCTGCATGGCGGCGACGGCGGGCGCGGCAATGCGAGCTACAAAAGCTCGACCAACCGCGCGCCGCGCCAGCACGGCCCCGGCTGGCCGGGCGAGGAAATGTGGGTGTGGCTGCGGCTGAAGCTGCTCGCCGATGCCGGCCTCGTCGGCCTGCCCAACGCCGGCAAGTCGACCTTCATCAACGCTGTCAGCAATGCGCAGGCGAAAGTCGGCGCCTATGCCTTCACGACGACGCGCCCGCAGCTCGGCGTGGTCAGCCACAAGGGGCATGAATTCGTCGTCGCCGACATTCCGGGGCTGATCGAGGGGGCCGCCGACGGCGCCGGAATCGGCGACCGCTTCCTGGGTCATATCGAACGGTGCCGCGTATTGCTCCACCTTGTCGATGCGAACGACCCCGATGTCGCGACCAGCTATCGCGTCGTGCGCGACGAGCTCGACGCCTATGGCGCCGGCCTGACCGACAAACCGGTGATCGTGGCGCTGAACAAGGTCGATACGCTCGACGACGAGCTGATCGCCGCCTTGTCGGCCGAGCTCGAAGCGGCGAGCGGCCATCCCGTCATGGCGCTGTCGGGCGCGAGCGGAGTCGGCGTCGAAGCGGTGCTCGACAAGCTGCTGGAGGCCATCGGCCCCGCAAGACCCGCCGAAGAGGATGGGCGCGAAGACGGCGACTGGTCGCCGATCTGACACCGCGAACAGCGACGCGGCATCGCGGAACCAAGCCTCCGCCGGGGGATTGCCTTTCAAACAACAAGGATTTTCCCATGCACCGCGCCGTTCGCCTCACCCTCGCCTGCCTGCCCTTCGCCGCCTTGGCCGTCCCGGCGTCGGCGCAGGACACCCCCGACGGCCCGGCAAAGCGCACGCGCCTGATCCTCGGCCCGCAGCTCGCGCCGTCCTGGCCCGGCGCCGATCGCTATAGCCTTGGCCCCTATGTCGACCTGTCGCGCTCGCCCGAAGGCGTGCCCTTCGAGTTCGAGGCACCCGACGAGAGCTTTGGTTCCCCCCTCGTCCACAGCGGCAAATTCGCCTTCGGTCCGGCCTTCGGCTTCATCGGCAAGCGCACCCCGAACAAGCTCGGCGCCCCGCTTCCCAAGGTGGGCCTCAGCGTCGAGGCGGGCGCCTTTGCGCAAATGTCGGTGACGCCCGGATTTCGCGTCCGCGCCGAAGGACGCAAGGCGCTGAGCGGGCACAAGGGCTGGGTCGGCGAAGTAAGCGCCGACTATGTCGCGCGACAGGGCGACGACTGGCTCTTCTCGATCGGCCCGCGCGTCACCCTGGGCGACGCCAGATATACGCGCGCCTATTTCGGCGTCGCCCCCGCCGACGTCGCGGCATCGGGCCTGCCCGCCTTCGATCCCGGCGGCGGGGTCCAGTCGGTCGGCGTCACCGCCGGCTATCTGCGCCAGATCGGCCGCGATTGGGGCATCGCACTCTATGCGCGCTACGACCGGCTGGTCGGCGACGCGGCGGACTCCCCGGTCACGCGCGCGCTTGGATCGCGCAGCCAGCCGTCGGGCGGCATCGCGCTCAGCTATACGTTCGGCGGCGACCGCTGACGCAATAGCCGTTGGCGCGGACGTCTGCGCGCGCTATCGGCGGCGGCATGTTGTTCGCCCCCGCCTCCTGTCCGCGGCTGATCGTCAAGATCGGATCGGCGCTGCTCGTCGACGACCATGGCGCGGTCCGGCGCGAATGGCTCGCGGGCATCGCTGCCGATATCGCCGACCGCGCGCGTGCGGGACAGCATGTCGCGGTGGTATCTTCGGGCGCGATCGCGCTCGGCGCGCGGCGGCTGGGCCTGGCGAAAGGCGGACGCGCGAGCCTCGAGGACGCACAGGCGGCCGCCGCGACCGGCCAGATCGCACTCGCAGGCGTATGGGCCGACGTGCTCGGCGCCGAGGGCCTGACCGCTGCACAAATGCTGGTGACGCTGGGCGACCTCGAACATCGCCGCCGTTACCTCAACGCCGCAGCCACCCTCGATCGCCTCCTCAGCCTCGGGGTGGTACCGGTGATCAACGAGAATGACAGCGTCGCGACCGAGGAAATCCGTTTCGGCGACAACGACCGGCTCGCCGCACGCATCGCCCAGGCGGCGGGCGCGCAGGGGGTCGTGCTCCTGTCGGACATCGACGGCCTTTACGACCGCAATCCGGCGCTGGCGGACGCGCGGCATATCGCCCGCGTCGAGCGCATCGACGCCGCGGTCGAGGCGATGGCCGACACGGGTTCGGCGTCGGGCATGGGATCCGGCGGCATGGTGTCGAAAATAGCCGCGGCGCGGATTGCGGGGGCCGCCGGCGCGCATCTCGCGATTGCCTCGGGCCGGATCGATCGTCCCCTGTCCGCCGAGGCACGGCACACCGTCTTCGTCGCCGAAAAGGGTGCGAGCGCGCGCAAGGCGTGGCTCGCCGGCGGCCTGACCGCTCAGGGGCGGCTTACGATCGATGCCGGCGCGGTCGGGGCCCTTCGGGCAGGCGCGAGCCTGCTCGCCGCCGGCATCACTGGCGCGAGCGGCGATTTCGCGCGCGGCGACATTCTGGACATCGCAGGTCCCGACGGGCGCACCGTCGCGCGCGGCCTGTCCGAATATCCCGCGGCGGACCTCGCCGCGATCCTCGGTCTGGGCCGCGATGCTCAGGAGGCCGCGCTCGGCTATGCCCCGCGCGCCGCGGTCGTCCACCGCGACCATATGGTACTGGTGTGACTGGCGCCCGGCCCGTCCTCGCGATGACCGGCGCGACAGGCTTCGTCGGCGGTGCGATGCTGACGCGCGCGGTTGCCGCGGGCTGGCATGTCCGCGCGCTCACGCGCCGTCCGCAACCCGAGCGGGCGGGGGTAACCTGGATTGCGGGCGCCCTCGACCGGCCCGATACCCTTGCCGAAATGGCGCACGGCAGCGAGGTCGTCGTGCATGTCGCCGGCGTCGTCAACGTACCGACCCGTGCCGATTTCGAGGCAGGAAACACGCTCGCGACCGGCCATGTCGTCGACGCCGCGCGCCGCGCGCGCGTCGCACGCTTCGTCCATGTTTCGTCGCTTGCGGCGCGCGAACCAGACCTGTCCAACTATAGCTGGTCGAAGGCACGAGCCGAAACGATCGTTCAGGCCAGCGGGCTCGACTGGACGATTGTCCGCCCCCCGGCCGTCTTCGGACCCGGCGACACCGAAATGCTCGACCTGTTCCGCATGGCCCGCCGCGGTATCGTGTTGCTGCCTCCGCGCGGCCGCATGTCGGCAATCTATGTCGACGACCTCGCGCGATTGCTCGTCGCGCTGGCCGACGAGCGGCATCGGAGCATCGGACAGGTTTACGAGCCCGACGACGGCCGCCCGAACGGCTGGTCGCACCGTGCCTTCGCGCAGGCGATCGGACGCGCGGTCGGCCGCAGCCACGTTTCGACCTTTGCGGTTCCGGCGCCGATCCTCAAGGCCGGGGGGCGCATCGATCCGTTCGTGCGCCGTCGCCGCGCCAAGCTGACCGTCGATCGCGCCCACTATATCGCACATCCCGACTGGGTCGTCGCCGATGGGGCGGTTCCGCCGTCGGCATTGTGGGCACCCGAAATCGCGACCGGGCAGGCACTGGCGGAAACGGCGCGCTGGTACCGGGCGCAGGGCTGGCTCTGACGTCGCCGGTGGGATGCCAGCCGCCACCGGTCGAAGCGTGCATTGCCAAGGATCGGCGGCGCGACTAATCCTTGCGACATGACCGATACCACCGCCACTCCGCCAAGCGACAAACAGGGGCCCTGGGCCATTCCCGTTCGCGCCGCACAGCCCGGCCCGGACGCACCGCGACCCGCGACCAGCTTCCCGCGCAAGGTCTGGAACCTGCTCGTCGCGATCAAGGACGGGCTCGCCCTGATCTTCCTCCTTCTGTTTTTCGTGCTGCTCTTCGGCCTTCTCATGGGGCGCCCTAACAGCGCGCTGCCGGTCAGCAAGGGCGCCCTGCAGATCGAACTCGACGGTGTGGTCACCGAACAGCCGACTGAAATAGACCCCTATGCGGCGCTCTCCGGCGGCAACAATCTCAAGGAAATCCGCGTCCGCGACGTCGTTCATGCGCTCGAGACCGCAGCGGAGGACGACCGGGTGACGTCGGTGGTGCTCGACCTCGATCGCTTCCTCGGCGGCGGGCAGGTGTCGCTCGCCGAAATCGGCGGCGCGATCGACAAGGTCCGCGCAAAGAAGAAGCCCGTGCTCGCCTTCGCCACCGCCTATACGACCGACAGCTACCAGATCGCCTCGCACGCGAGCGAAATCTGGGCCGACCCGATCGGCGGCGTCGCGCTCGCCGGGCCCGGCGGTTCGCGGCTCTATTACAAAGGCTTGATGGACCGGCTCGGCATCACCGCCCATATCTATCGCGTCGGCACGTTCAAGAGTGCGGTCGAGCCCTATCTGCGCAGCGACCAGTCGCCGGAGGCGAAGGAGGCCAATCTCGCCTACGCCAGCGTTCTCTGGGACAAATGGCTCGCCGACGTGAAGGCGGCGCGGCCGAAGGCAAAGGTCGATGCGTTCGTCGCCGACGCCCCGGCGCTCGTCGCGGCGGCGGGCAACGACCTGTCGAAGGCGTCGCTTGACGCCGGGCTCGTCGACAAGCTCGGCAGCCGCATGGCCTTCGGCGAACGCGTCGCGGACATCAGCGGCACCGAGGACGACCAGCGCCCGTGGGATTACAAGGCGATCCCGCTCGAAAATTGGGTCGCCGCCAACCCGCCAGAGGCCAAGGGCAGCACGATCGCGGTCGTGCCCGTCGTGGGCGAGATCGTCGATGGCGAGGCCCCTCCCGGACAGGCGGGCGGCGAAACGATTGCCGAACATATTCTGGATGCCGCGACCGACAGCAGCGTGAAAGCGATCGTGTTGCGGGTCGATTCCCCGGGCGGGTCGGTGATGGCGTCAGAGGAAATCCGCCAGGCGCTGCTCGCGGCCAAGGCAAAGAAGCTGCCTATCGTCGTGTCGATGGCGAACGTCGCGGCGTCGGGCGGCTATTGGGTCTCGACCCCCGCCGATCGTATCTTCGCCGAGCCCGACACGATCACCGGCTCGATCGGGGTTTTCGGCATCATCCCGAGCTTCGACAAGGCGCTCGGCAAGATCGGCGTGACCGCCGACGGCATCGCAACGACCCCGCTGTCGGGACAGCCCGACATATTGGGCGGCGTCAACGACACGTTCAACACGCTCGCCCAAGCCAGCGTCGAGGACATCTATGCACGCTTCACCGGCCTCGTCGCCAAGAGCCGCAAGCAACCGATCGAGAAGATCCGCACCATCGCCGAGGGTCGCGTCTGGGCCGGCGGCACCGCGCGCCAGCTCGGCCTCGTCGATCAGTTTGGCGGGCTGCCCGACGCGCTCGCCGCCGCGGCCAGGCTCGCGAAGGTCAAGGGCGATTTCCACGCGAAATATTTCGAGGAAGAGCCGAGCGAATATTCGAAAATCCTCGCCGGACTGCTCGGCAACGACACCGGACAGGCGCACGTGCAAAGCGGCTGGTTCGGGGTCGCCGCGGCGCAACGACAGCTGCTCGAACAGCAGTTGTCTCAGGATGTCGGCCTGCTGACGAGCGAAGCGGGTTCGGTGCAGGCGGCGTGCCTCGACTGCCGCGCCTATCGCCCCGC
>CAZSMB010000130.1:0-7644 GCA_964607625.1 uncultured Sphingopyxis sp.
GCCTGGTCGGCGGCGGCGGCGGCCTCGCGCCACCGCGCATAGATCAACCGCCCTTCGGCGATCCGGATATCGTCGCTCAGCCTTTTGTATTTCTCGGCCGCGCGCGCCTGCCGCCGCAGCGCATTGGCGCGCAGCTCCATGTCGGCGACGATTTCGGACAGCCGCGCCAGATTGGTCTCGGTCGCGCGCAGCTTTTGTTCGGCATCCTTGCGCCGCACGTGCAAGCCGGCGATTCCCGCCGCTTCTTCCAGCATCGCCCGGCGATCGGTCGGTTTCGCCGCAATGACATTGGCGATCTTGCCCTGGCTGACGAGCGCGGGGCTGTGCGCGCCGGTCGCCGCGTCGGCAAAGATCAGCGCGACGTCCTTCGCACGCACGTCGCGGCCGTTGGCGCGATAGGCGCTGCCGGCGCCACGCTCGATGCGGCGAATGACCTCCAGGTCGTCGCCGTCGCCTTCGCCCGCCAGCCCCGCGACGACGGCGCCCTGCGTGTCGCAATGCAGCGCGACCTCGGCGAAATCGCGCGGCGGGCGGGACGATGTGCCCGCGAAGATGACGTCTTCCATCCCGCCGCCGCGCATCGACTTGGGGGAGGATTCGCCCATGACCCAGCGGATCGCCTCGAGCAGGTTCGACTTGCCGCAGCCATTGGGACCGACGACACCGGTCAGCCCCGGCTCGATACGCAGCTCGGTGGGCTCGACGAAGCTTTTGAAACCGGTCAGGCGCAACCGCTTTATCTGCACGGAATGCCCCCGTGCAGGTCAGCGAATCGCAGGCCGTGTAACCGTGTCGTCACATATCCCCCTTGGCTCCGTCATGCCGCGCGGGCCGGGGAGTCGCAAGGGGGTAGCGGGGCGACGCGCGAGCGTCAGCGCGCGCCCATCGTCCGCAGCCGGTCGCGCATCAGCGGCCACGTCGCGACGCCCTCGGCAACCTGACCGTTTATCAGGAAGGTCGGGGTGCCCTGAATATTATATTTCTTCGCCGCGGCGTTGGTGCTCTCTTCCAGCTTCTGGATGTTGCCCAGATCCGACAGGCAGCTGTTGACCTGGTCCGCCGTCAGCCCGCGCGCCTGATAGAATTCGTCCAGCTTCATCGCTTTTGCGAGCGCCGGGAAACGGGCCGCGGGCGCGGCATTCATCGCCGCCTCGAACCCTTTCTGATTGGCCTGCGCCGCGGCGAACAGGTCGCCCTGCGATGCAAAGGTGCTCTGGGTCAGGGCAAAATAGCGGTCGGTCGGGGCGCAATGGGTGATCGCCGCGGCCGCGGCGTCGATGCCGTCCCGCACGAAGTTGCGGAATTCCAGGCTGACGCGGCCGGTGTCGATGAAATCGCGCTTCAGTTCGTCGTGGCTTTCGGTGGCGAAATCGGCGCAATGCGAACAGGTCAGCGAACCGAATTCGACGATCTTGATCGCGGCGTCGGGATTGCCCATCACGACGCCGCCGTCGGGCGTCTTCGCCACGACGTCGGACCAGCTCTTGTCCGCCGGCGGCGCGACCTTCGCGATCGCCGCCTGTTGTTCGACCGTGTCGGTCTTGCTGTCGCCGCACGCGGCGAGCGCCAGCGCGCCGAGCGAGGACAGAAGGGCGAGGCGCAGAACGGGCAGGGTCTTCACGGCATTCTCCGGTAACATCATCGAGTGGGGGAGTATTAGGAGCCCTTGATCGCGGCGTCGAGCAGGGTTTTCAGATCGGCCCAGTGACCGACTTCGGCACGGCGGCCGTTGATGAAGAAGGTCGGGGTGCCCATCACCTTGTCGGCGCCCAGCCCGATATTCGTCATCGCCATCAACTCGGCCTCGGCGACCCCGCTCGAAAGGCAGGTATTGATCTGCGCCGCGCTATAGCCGCGGCCGCGCATCAGCGTGTCCAGGCCGACATCGGCCGCGATCCGCGTCGTCCGGTCGCCCAGCGATCCTTTGTACCAGGGCGCCTGCTGTTCCTTCGACAATTTCGCGGCCTTGCCGAGCCACGCCGGTTGCGCGGCGAAAATCGCCTCGTGATTGGCGGCGAAGGCCTTGGTTCCGCCGCAGCGCGCGAGCATCGCCGCGGTCATGTCGACCGGATCGCGGATCAGGTTGCGATATTCGAAAAGAACGCTGCCCTTGTCGACATATTGGGCCTTCAACGGCGCGCTCGCTTCCTTGGCGAACTCCGCGCAATGCGAACAGGTATAGCTGAAATATTCGACCAGCTTGACCTTCGCTTGCGGGTTGCCGACGCTATAGGCGCCGATGCCGCTTTCACCGATCGTCGCGGACCAGCCCGGCTTGACCGGTGCGGCGGCGGTCAGCAGGGCAAGGCCGAAAACGGGCAGCAGCACCATCGCGACGCGGCGCCGGAATCTGCTTGCGAAGGGGGTCGACATGATCGGGACGGGTCTTTCCATCAACTGATGCGGGGGAGCTTCGGCGGCGCCGCGAGTCCCGCCGCCATGCGTTCGAGCACGGTGCGAAGCTCGGGGTCGCCGATGTCGCGCAGACTGTCCCCCAGCTCCGCGGGTACGGGTTTCAGCATTGCGGCAGGCTGAACGGGCGCGGGGCGCTCGATCTGGCCGTGGGTCATGCGGACATTGGCTATCGCGGCATAGCCGAAGAAGCGGTTGACCGCGGTGATGATGTCGGGTGCGACATGCTGGAGCATCGGGGCGTGCGCGCCGCTGATCGTCAGGTGCAGCGTGCCGCCCGCCTTCTGGCCCGCCGGAAAGCGAATCATCGCCGGCTGGGTTACCGCGGCCAGCCTGTCGCCGACGATCTCGCGCCAGCGGCTGACCACCGACGACTGGATGAATCCGAACTTGCGGAATGCGGCGCGGCCGATTTCGGGGACCAGGTCGGCGATCGCGCGCGGTTCGCCGCCGCGCGGGCGCTCATAGGCGCGCGCGGGGGCCTTTTTCGGGCCCTTCGCGCCGCCTTTCGCCTTCGCCTTCTTTACGGGCGTGTCCTCGCTGCCAGCTTTCGCCATGCGCGTCGCCATGCCATAGGCGGGGGGTGAGCGTCCAGACTTCCGACACTGCCGACACGATGAACGACGACTTCGCCGGCCGCCTGCTTGGCTGGTACGACCGGTCGGCGCGGGTCCTGCCGTGGCGGGTGCCGCCGGGCAGCGACGCGGTGCCCGACCCCTATCGCGTCTGGCTGGCAGAGGTGATGCTGCAACAGACGACCGTCGCGGCGGTTCGCGACTATTTCCTGCGCTTCACGACGCGGTGGCCCACCGTCGCCGATCTCGCCGCCGCCGACGATGCCGACGTCATGGCGGCGTGGGCGGGGCTCGGCTATTATGCGCGTGCGCGCAACCTGCTCGCCTGCGCGCGCGCGGTCGTGACCGTTCACGGCGGCCGCTTTCCCGACAGAGAGGCGGGCTTGCGCGGCCTGCCGGGGGTCGGCGACTATACCGCCGCCGCCGTCGCGGCGATCGCATTCGGCCGCGCCTCGGTCGTCGTCGATGCGAACATCGAACGCGTGATCGCGCGCCACCGGTGGATCGAAACCCCGCTCCCCGCCGCGAAGCGCCCGATCCGGGCGGCGCTGGCGCCGTGGGTGCCCGCCGCCCGGCCCGGCGATTTCGCGCAGGCGTTGATGGACCTCGGCGCGACCATCTGCACGCCGCGTGCCCCGGCGTGCGCGATCTGCCCCGTCATGGCCGACTGCCGCGCGCGCGGACGCACGGATATCGAGCGCCTACCGGTGAAGCCGCCGAAAAGGGCCAAGCCGCAACGCTACGGCCTCGCCCACTGGATCGAGCGCAAGGGGCGGCTCTGGCTCGAGCGGCGGCCCGGCACGGGGATGCTCGGCGGGATGCGGGCGCTGCCCGGCGGCGAATGGACCGAGACCGCGCCCGCCGAGTCGGGGCTGGTCGCGGTCGACCACGGTTTCACCCATTTCAACCTGCGGCTCGCGCTCGTGCGTCACGAAGTCCCCGATGCCGCAGCGGAAGGCGAATGGTGGCCGCTCGCGAGGCTTGACGCGGCGGGGCTCCCGACGCTCTATCGCAAGCTCGTCGACAAGATGCGGGAGAGAGACGAATGACGATGACGATTACGCGCCGCGGGCTGCTTGGCGGAATGGCGCTCGGCGGCGCCGCGGCCTTCCTGCCCGGCACGGCCTTTGCGTTCCGCGCCGACGGCGCCGCGCTCTTTCCGGCGACCAACGCCTTCATCACGGGTTTCGTCGACCGCCGCGAGCTCGCAGGCACGCTCGCCTGTATCGGCAAGGGGCAGGAGGCGCCGGTCTGTTTCGGCGCCGGGACACAGGCGATGGATTCGACGAAGGCGGTCGGGCCGGACACCTTGTGGCGCCTCTATTCGATGACCAAGCCGATCACCGCGATGGCGGCGATGCTGCTCGTCGAGGACGGCAAGATGGGGCTCGACCAGCCGATCGCCGACTTTCTCCCTGCCTTCCGCAACATGAAGGTCCAGGACACCCCCGACGGTTCGATCACCGCGGTGCACCCGGCAAAGACGCAGATTACCGTCCGGCATCTGCTCACCCACACTGCGGGGCTCGGATACGACATCATCCAGAAGGGACCGATCCGCGAGGCCTATAACAAGGCCGGGATCGTCGGCGGGCAGGTCAGCCGCCTGCCGATTCCGGGGCTGCCCAAGGTCACGCCCGCGCCCGGTCTCGCGGCCTTCGCCGACCGCTTGGCCGAACTGCCGCTCGTCTACGAACCCGGCACGCACTGGAGCTATTCGGTCGGGCTCGACCTGATGGGCCGCGTCATCGAAGTCGTGTCCGGCCAGCCCTTCGACGCCTTCCTGAAGGCCCGGCTCTTCGATCCGCTCGGCATGAAGAGCACCTGGTTCCAGGTGCCGGCGGGCGAGGTCGGCCGGTTGACGACCAACTATGCGCCGGTCGGCGGGGTGTTGATCCCGATCGACCCGGCGACCAGCTCGATCTATCTCGACCCGCCCCCGATGCCCTATGGCGGCGGCGGGTTGGTGTCGAGCGCGCGCGACTACGACCGCTTCCTCGCGATGCTGCTCGGCGAGGGCGAGACCGACGGGGTGCGCGTCATGGAGGTAGAAACGGCGCGGCTCGCGATGTCGAACCTGATCGACGATGCGATCGACCGCAAGGGCACCTTCATCGAAGGCGAAGGTTTCGGCGCCGGCGGCCGCGTCTCGCTCGCGACATCGCCGACGGGCGAAGGGCTTTACGGCTGGGCGGGCGCCGCGGGCACGGTGGGCTTCGTCGATCGCAGGCGGGGCTATCGCGTCGGCGGATACACGCAATATATGCCCTCCAACGCGCTGCCGTTTCAGGCCGACTTCGGGAAAAACTTCTACCTCGACGTGATGAGCTGATGCCCAATCCGCTCGGCTTCGTGGGGGCGTGGCTCGACCGCGCCGACCAGCTTCGCACCGATCCCGACGCCTATGCGGCGGCCTGCGCCGATCCGCGCGCGCGCTGCCTCGCGCTCGACGGGATCGATTTCGTGCCGGGCGACGGCGGCGGATTGCGGTGGGAGGCGCTCGACCCTGCCGACGACCGGGCGCTGATGCTGCTCGGGCGCGACGAACGCGGCATTCCCCATTTCGTGCGCGAGGCGCCGCGCGGCGCGCGCATCGATGCCCGATCGCGCACCGTCATGCGGCTCCTGCCCCTGCTTTCGCGTCAGGATCTGGCGCTCTATGGCGGCGCGCGCAGCCTCGTCGACTGGCACGCGCGGCATGGCTTCTGCGCCGTATGCGGCGCGCCGACCGAGATATTCCGCGGCGGCTGGGGGCGCCGCTGCGGCGGCTGCGGTGCCGAGCATTTTCCGCGCGTCGACCCCGTCGTGATCATGCTTGCCGAACATGACGGGCGCGTGCTCGTCGGGCGCCAGCGGCAATTCCCGCCGGGCATGTTTTCGGCGCTCGCGGGGTTCGTCGAGCCCGGCGAATCGCTCGAGGAAGCGGTCGCGCGCGAATTGTTCGAGGAAGCCGGGCTTCACGTGTCGGACGTGACCTATGTGGCCAGCCAACCCTGGCCTTTCCCCTCGTCGCTAATGGTCGGCTGCCGCGCGATGGCGGGCGATTCCGCGCTTACGCTCGACGAAACCGAAATCGAGGCCGCGATGTGGGTCGACCGGGCAGAGGTGCGTGCGGCGCTCGGCGGCGACAGCGATGCGCTCTTCATGGTGCCGCCGCCGCTCGCGATCGCGCGTTACCTGCTCGAAGACTGGGCGGACTGGGACGCCTGAGGCGTCAGAGCCGCCGGCCGGTGATCCGGCTGATTTCCTTCGCCACCATCGCCTCGACCATGTCGGGCAGGTTCGCGTCGAGCCATTGCTTCAGCATCGGGCGCAGCGCATCGACGACGACATCCTCGATCGTGCGGCCGCCCGGACTCGCCGGAGCGGCGGCACTCGCGGGCGCGGCAGGAGCGATCGCGGCGGTCAGCGCCTCGAGCGATTGGCGCGCCGCATCGGCGCTCGCCGCCGATACCAGCTCGTCGGTATCCGGGTCCGCCGGTTCGGCGGCGGGGTCGGCATCGGCCTGTTCGTCCTGAAGGTCCAGGATATCGTCGGCTGCCCGCTCGCCGCGGGCGGCGCCCGGCGTTTCGTCGCGCGCAATCACGCGCCGGATCGACGACAGGATATCTTCCATCGACGGCTCTCGCGACATGTCGCCCATATGGCCCCCTTAAACCGCGCCCGGAAGCGGGCGGTTAACCATGCCTTACCGGGTCGGGGCGCGCTTTGCCAAGTCCTATTGTCCGCGCTCGGGATCGACCGGGCCGATCAGCGGATTGTCGCCCGGCGGCACGCTGGCATCGGCGGCGGGGACGTCGCGGGTCGACGTCGTCTGCTGCTGCGGCGCCGGATCGTCGGCCCAGTCCCAGATCTGGCCCTTCACGCGCTCGTAATTGGCGGCGGGATCGTAGAGCGGCCCGCCTTCGATCCCCAGGTCGCGCGCTTCGGCCTTGCCCATCGCGGCGAGCACCGAAAAGGCCGCGACATAGGAGTTGCGCTTGGCCGACACGAGCTGGACCTGCGCGTTCAGATATTCCTGCTCGGCATTCAATATGTCGAGGATCGACCGCGTGCCGACGCTGTTTTCGGCGCGAACCCCCTCGAGCGACAGGGAGTTGGCGCTCACCGCCTGCTGGGTGGCGGCGATCACGCGTTCGTTCGCCTGCCACGCGGCATAGGCGCCGCGCGTCTGCGCGATCACGTCGCGCTCGGTTGCAACATAGGTTTCGATCGCCTGGCTGGTGCGCGCCTGCGCCTGGCGGACTTGCGCCGACGGGCGTCCGCCCTGGAACAGCGGCACGGTCAGCGTCACCCCGGCTGCGGCGGTCTTCTGCGTCTGGGACACGCCGACACCCGGCACCCCGCTCGACAGCGAGCCCAGGAAGTTCGTATAGCTGCCGCTCACCGTGCCATCGAGCTTCGGTATCCGCGACGACCGCGCGACGCCGATGTCGGCGCGCGACGCGCTCAACCGTTCGTCGGCGGCTGCGATGTCGGGATTGTCGCCCAGTGCGACCGCAACCGCGTCCTCGGCACTCGCGGGCAGGTTCGGCAGCTGCGGCGGCGGCTGCAAGTCGACCGGGGCTTCGCCGACCAGCCGGATATAGGATTCGCGGCTGGCGATCAGATTCGCTTCCGCACCGCGCAGGTCGCCCTCGGCCAGTGCGAGCCGGGC
>CAZSMB010000131.1:0-7530 GCA_964607625.1 uncultured Sphingopyxis sp.
GGAGGAGGGAGGCTTTCAAGTCTCTCTCGACTCCGGCTCGCCGGGACCGCTGTCGTTCGCCTCGCCGACCTCGACAAGGGCGTGCCCGACGCTGATCCGCTCGTCGAAAACGAAGCAGCTGCCGTGCCACCGGCTCTCGGTTTCGGGCACCTGTTCCAGATAGGCCAGGATGCCGCCCTTCAGGTGGAGGACGTCGGCGACGCCTTCGCTCTTCAGAAAGGCGGTCGATTTTTCGCAGCGGATGCCGCCGGTACAGAACATCGCGATGCGCTTGCCCGCGAATTCGGCGGCATGGTCGCGCCACCAGCCCGGAAAATCGCCGAAGCTTCTGGTCTGCGGATTCACCGCGCCATCGAAGCTGCCATAGCCGACCTCGAAATCGTTGCGCGTGTCGATCACGACCGTATCGGGGTCGTCGATCACCGCGTTCCAGTCGGCGGGCGCCACATAGGCGCCGACCTCGCGCGCGGGATCGATCCCCGGCACCTTCATCGTCACAATTTCCTTTTTCAGCCGGACCTTCATCCGCTGGAACGGCATTGCGGCGGCGGTCGAATATTTGACGTCCAGTTCGGCACAGCCCGGCAGCGCGCGGATATGGTCGATCGCCGCGGCCACGCCCGCCCTGCTGCCCGCGATCGTGCCGTTGATCCCCTCGCGCGCGAGCAACAGCGTGCCCTTCACCTCCTGCGCCCGGCAAAGCGCGAGCAGCGGCTCGCGGAGCGCGGCCGGCGTGTCGAACGGCGCAAAGCGATAGAGGGCGGCGACGGTGAAGGTCATCGCGGCGGCCTTTAGCCGCTTGCCCCGCCCAAAGTCGAGATGCCGGGCGTCCTACCGGAACGGATCGCCCCGACCCGTCGCATAGTGCGCCATCGCCATCGTCGTCCACTGGGCGTTGACGCGGATGCAGCTGGGAAAGACGCTCGCGTCGGTGACGAGGACGTTGGTCGTCCCGTGGACCCGGCAATCGGGGTCGACGATACCGTGCGCGGGGTTTTCGTTGATCGCATTGCCGCCGTGCGGATGGCTGCTCGACAAGGTGACGTCGTCGGCCTCGCCGATCGCATCCTCGAAAAAGGCGTCGATGTCCATGTCGGGGGTCACCACCTGCCCCCTCGCCAGCGCCGGATAGCATTCGAGCGCGCCGGCGGCGAAATGCACCTTGGTCAGCGTCGCCATCGCGCGGCGCAGCACCGGCAGGTCCTGGGCATCGTCCAGCCGGAATTTCAGCTTGCCGCCGTCGACATGCCCGCGCCGGTCGGCGGGGAACAGGATGCCGGCCGAATGGACGCGCCCGTATCGCTTCATCCGGTCCTGATGCGCGGCGAACCAGCCAGGCATCAGCGAGGCCATCGACATCGGCGGCTGGAAATGGCTTTCGAGCAGGAAATCGCCGCAGTCGACATAGCTCGACATCTGGTCCTCGTCCCACGCATCGCCGCCCACGCCGTCGGGCATCAGCGCGACCACCGGCGACGCGACGTTCAGCGACACCCGCTTGCCCGTCCCGTCGATGTCGCTGCGGTCGAGCAGCTTCGACGAGGCGATCGTCCCCGCCGCGACGATCACCCCGACCCGTGCGCGCACCAGCGTCTTCGATCCGTCGGGCAGTATCAGCCGGACCGCCTCGGCCTCGCGCCGGCCGTCGATCGCGGTCTGCCAGACGATCTTGTCGGCCTTCGTCCCCGCGATGATCCGCGCGCCGTGGTCGCGGCACGCGTCGGGCAGATAGGTCTGCGCCATCCCCAGCCGCCGGCCATAGGCGCAGCCCGAGTTGCAATAGCCGCAATAGGCACAGGCGGTCGGCGTGTTCGGCGGTCCGAAATTCTTGGCGAACCAGTGCGACACCGCGCGCTGGTCCTTCGGGTCGGGCGATCCCGCGGCATAGGCGGCCCACCCGGTCATCAGGTGCGGGCCGTTGTGCCGCCCGCTGCGCGGCTCGATCTCGGCGATGCCGAGCCGCGCTTTGACCGCGTCATAGCTCGCGTGAAAGGCCGCGGCGTCGATCGGCGCGCCCATCGCGGCCCACCGCGCCAATATGTCGGGCGCGTCGGGATGGGTGCGCCCCGCCTCGTTGACGCGCAGGCAGATGCCGTTGTTGATCGTCGACGACCCGCCGACGCAGCGTCCCTGAAACACGACGAAATCGCGATTGGTCGAGGTTTGCAGCGCGCCATGCTTGTAAAGCTGCGCGATCATGTCGAGTTCGTGATGGGTAATGCGCGGCGAGGGATAGAAGGGGCCCGCCTCGACGATCAGGACCTTATAGCCCTGCGCCGCGACATTATGCGCCGCGATCGCGCCGCCCGCGCCCGACCCGACGACGATCACGTCATATTCCTGTTCAAGCTCGGCAGCGCCGATCACGTGCGACGGATCGATCTCGCGCCCGTCGACCCGCGTAATCGGTATTTCGCCGGGGCCGCGCTGGCGGAATTTGGGCAGGGTAAAGCCGATCTGGGCATGCACCGGGTTCGCGGCATTGTCGTCCTGATCGCCGGGCTGCCAATGGCCGTAGTAACAGGCATAGATGATCCCGCGCAGCCGCCCCATGTCCTGGAACAGGTCGAAGCTGGTATTCTGCAACCGGTCGCGGATGCGCTCGACGCGCGTTTCGACGCTGACCAGCGCGAACAGCGGGCCGAGCGCGACCTCGGTCAGGGTCAGCGACAGGCGGATCTCGTCGAGCTTGGTGCCGCCGACCTTCGCGAACAGGTCGCACACATTGGCGACGACCTGATCCGCCGAAATCGCCATGTCGGCGCCGTGGAACAGCGCCTCGGTCAGCGCCTTCAGAAATTTGAGTTGCCCGAAATTGAACGGTGCCATCGCCCTGCCCCCCTTTGCCAAGCGACCGATTTTTTCGCGACTGTCCGGATTTGCGGCGTCGAAGGCAAGCCCTAACTGGCGGACGCGCGCCCGTCCCCAGGGCTCAGCGCCTCGATGATGCCGCAATCGGCGACGACGCCGCCGCGGCACGAGCGGACGAGCGCGCCGAGTTCGCGGCGCAGCGCCTCCAGGTCGGCGATCTTGTCCTCGACCTCGCGCAGATGTTCCTGCGCCAGCGCATCGACCCTGGCGCAGTCGCGCTCACCGTCGCCGGCAAGCGCCAGCAGCGCGCGCACCTGATCGAGCGAAAAGCCCAGCGCGCGGGCGCGGCGGATGAACGACAGGCGATCGACCGAATCGCGGCCATAGACCCGGTAATTGCCTTCGGTGCGGTCCGGCTTCGCGAGCAGCCCGATCCGCTCGTAATAGCGGATCGTTTCGACCTTCGTCCCCGTCGCCTTGCCCAGATTTCCGATCGTCCATGCCATGCTCTTGACCCTGTAGTCGCTACAGGGTCCATATAGGGTATCGCATCGCAGGAATCGAGGTGACGATATGGCAGGTGGATGTTGCGGCGCGCCGGAGGCGCCCGCCCCGAACGACAAGGCATGGCGGCGCGTGCTGTGGATCGCGCTGGCGATCAATGCGGGCATGTTCGCGGTAGAGATTGCCGCGGGCGTTTCTGCCAGGTCCGCCGCGCTTCAGGCCGACGCCCTCGATTTCCTGGGCGACAGCGCCAATTATGCGATCAGCCTGGGCGTCGCCGGCATGGCGCTGCACTGGCGGGCCCGCGCCGCGCTGTTCAAGGGGATTTCGCTGCTGCTGCTCGGCGCCTGGGTGCTGGTCAGCACCGTCTGGATGGCGGTAAACGGCACGCTGCCCCACGCCGAAACGATGGGCGTCATCGGTACCCTGGCACTCGTCGCCAACGTCGTCTGCGCGGTGATGCTGTGGCGGCACCGCGAGGGCGACGCCAACCGCCGCTCGGTGTGGATCTGTTCGCGCAACGACGCGATCGGCAATATCGCGGTCGTCGCCGCCGCGCTCGGCGTGTTCGGCACCGGAACCGGCTGGCCCGACATCGTCGTCGCGGCGACGCTCGCGGCGCTGGGGATCAGCGGCGGGTGGCAGATCGTCCGCCACGCCCGCGCGGAACTGGCCGAAGAACGGCGGAATGACGACACGTGCGAAACCCCGGCCTGGGATTCGGGGCAAGCCTGACCGCGATCCGCCGCCGGTCAGGCCGCCTTTTTCGCCTGCCGATATTTGTGCAGCAGCGGTTCTGTATACCCCGACGGCTGCTCCACCCCTTCGAAGATCAGCGCGCGCGCCGCCTGCCAGGCGATGCCGTCGGGCGTCAGCGGTTCGTAGAGCGGATCGCCGGCATTTTGGGCATCGACCTTTTTCGCCATCCGCGCCAGCGCGGCGTCGACCTGATCGCCGGTGCACACGCCGTGGAGCAGCCAGTTGGCAAGCGCCTGGCTGGAAATCCGCAACGTCGCTCGGTCCTCCATCAATCCGACATCGTCGATGTCGGGCACCTTTGAGCAACCGACCCCCTGATCGATCCAGCGCACGACATAGCCCAATATGCCCTGGCAATTATTGTCGAGTTCACGCGTCACCTCGGCCTCGCTCCAGTTGCGCCCTTCGGCGACCGGGATGGTCAGCAGGCGCGACAGAGCGGGCACCGCTTCGCCCGCAATCTCCCGCTGCCGCGCGAACACATCGACCTGGTGATAGTGCAGCGCGTGCAGCGTCGCAGCGGTCGGCGACGGGACCCAGGCGGTGTTGGCGCCCGATTTCGGATGGCCGATCTTCGCCTCGAGCATCGCGCGCATCAGGTCGGGCATCGCCCACATCCCCTTGCCGATCTGCGCCTTGCCGGACAGGCCGCACGCCAGGCCGATGCGGACATTGCGATCCTCATAGGCGGCGATCCAGTCCGACGCCTTCATCTCGCCCTTGGGGATCATGGGGCCGGCGCGCATCGAGGTGTGGATCTCGTCGCCCGTGCGGTCGAGGAAGCCGGTGTTGATGAACACGATCCGGTCCTTCACCGCCTCGATGCACGCGGCCAGGTTCGCGCTGGTGCGCCGTTCCTCGTCCATCACCCCGACCTTGATCGTGTGGCGCGCCAGGCCCAGCATATCCTCCACCGCATCGAACAACCGGTTCGTGAAGTCGCACTCCTCCGGCCCGTGCTGCTTGGGCTTGACGATATAGATGCTGCCCGCGCGGCTGTTCGTCAGGCTGCCGAGCCGCTTCAGGTCGTGGAGCGAACACAGGCTGGTGATCACCGCGTCGCACAGTCCCTCGGGCGCCTCGCCGCCATCGCGCAGCCGGATCATCGGTGTCGTCATCAAATGGCCGACGTTGCGCACGAACATCACGCTGCGCCCGTGCAGCGTGAACGGCTCGCCGCCGGGCGAGGTCCATTCGCGGTCGACGTCCATCCGGCGCGTGACCGTCCGGCCGCCCTTGTCGAAGCACTCGACCAGGTCGCCGCGCATCAGCCCCAGCCAGTTGGCATAGCCCAGCGTCTTGTCCTCGCCGTCGACCGCCGCGACGCTGTCCTCCAGGTCGATGATCGTCGTCAGCGCCGCTTCCAGGACGACGTCGGCAATGCCCGCGGGGTCGCTCGCGCCGATCGGGCTGTCCCTGTCGATCGCCAGTTCGATATGCAGGCCGTTGTGGCGCAGCAGGATACCGCCCGGCCTGCTGCCCACCCATTGCGCCGGATCGGCCAGCACGGGCTCGCCGCCCTGCCAGTCGGCCCAGCTGCCCGATGCCAGCGGCACCGCCTCGTCGAGGAAGGCCTTGGCGCGGGCGATCACCGCCGCACCGCGCTCGGGGTCATAGCCTCCGGCCTTCGCCGGCGGCGCGTCGAGCGCATCGGTGCCGTACAGGGCGTCGTAAAGGCTGCCCCAGCGCGCGTTGGCGGCGTTGAGGGCGAAGCGCGCGTTGAGTGCGGGCACGACGAGCTGTGGTCCGGCCATCGTCGCGATCTCGGGATCGACAGTCTCGGTACCGATCGCAAAGGGCGCGGGTTCGGGCACCAGATAGCCGATTTCGCGCAGAAAGGCTTCATAGGCATCGGCATCGTGCGGGCGGCCCGCCTGCGCCTCGTGCCAGGCATCGATCCGGGCCTGCAAATCCTGTCGCTTCGTCAGCAGCGCCGCATTTTCGGGTGCGAATTTGGCGAGCAGGCCGGCAAAATCCGACCAGAAACGATCGCTCTCGACTTCCGTCCCCGGAAGCGCCTTTTCCTCGATGAAGGCGACGAGACGCGAATCGACGGACAGGCCGTGGCGGTCGAGGAAATCAGTCATGCTATACCCTTTGGTCGGCGCGGATTGCGCGATGGGACCCGGGGAGGAAAGGGCCGCCGCCGTATGCCGCGAATGACCGGCGAAGGCAATGCCCTCCCTCGCCGGCCGTGGCGATGTCGTTCGGGTTTCGCCGTCCGCGCGAACGCCGACGCCGGGGTCGCGCCCCGGAGTATCAGGCGGTGCCGCGCCTGGGTTGCGGCGACGGGCTCGGCGCCTCGCCAAGCGCGGTGCCGACCCGGTTGCGCCCGCCCGCCTTGGCCCGGTAAAGCGCGGCGTCGGCGCGGCGCGACAGGTCGAACATCGTGTCGCCGGCGATCTGCTGCGCAACCCCGAACGAGGCGGTAACCGTACGGTCGATGCCCAGCGACGCCAGCGGCGCGGCCGCGAGTGCCCGGCGCACGGCTTCGGCGAAAAGGCGCCCCTCGGCCAGGTCGGCACCGGACATCAGCACCGCGAATTCCTCGCCGCCCAGGCGGCTGACGATCGCGCCTTCGCGCGCCGAATTGCGCAGCAGCGCGGCGAAATGCGCGATGACATTGTCGCCCGCGGCGTGGCCGAAATCGTCGTTGATCGCCTTGAAATGATCGAGGTCGGCGGTGACGAGGACCAGCGGCGTATCGAACCGGTGCGCCTGCGCCAGCAGGGGTTCGGCATGGGCGTCGAACCCGCGACGGTTGAGCACGCCCGACAGCGCATCGGTTTCCGACCGCGCCATCATCTCGCTCGCCGTATCGCGCATCATCACCAGCAGCAGGACCAGCGCCAGCGCGACCAAGGTCACCGATCCGATGCTTTGCGAAATCGCGGCATAGGTCGTCGCCATATAGCCCTGCGGAGCCGAGGCGGTGCCGACGATCCAGATCACCAGCGGCCGGACAAGATAGAGGCATGCGGTCAGCACGGTCAGCGCGACGAGCAGCAGGTCGAGCGCCTGGCGACGCCGCGACCGCAGGATCGTCACCGCGATCAGCGTGTGCATCGCGAAATAGGGCAGCTGATACGCCAGGCTGCGCAGCGGCGAGGCATAGTCGAGCGAAAAAATGACCGGGATCGCCAGCACGCTCGCGGTGCCGATCGCCGCGATCGCGACCCACGGCGGCTCGATGCGATAATGCCGCGCAACGCCGATCAGGCAAAAGGTCTGGCCGAGCAGGAAGACCAAGAAGATGCCGATTGCCGCGGGGGTCGGGTCCGCCTGTATCCGCAGCATGAACTCGAGCAGGACGTTGACTATACCCATCGCATAGCCAGAGGCCATCCAGCCCGCGCCGCGCGCGGTGCGGTTCGTCGCCGCGACGACGCCGAACGCCACCGCGAAGATGACGGCAATGAACAAATTGATGCCCAGGATGAAGGCTGCTGTCATCGA
>CAZSMB010000132.1:0-7442 GCA_964607625.1 uncultured Sphingopyxis sp.
GCGGTGATAACGGCGGAGGACACAGGGTGAGCGACGGCAGCGCAGCGACCGAAATCTATCTCGGGCTTGGCGGGGGCGGGGCGCCCGATGGGCCGCGCCAGTCGCTCGTGCTCAAGCGTGCGAACCGCCACGGGCTGATCGCGGGCGCGACGGGTACCGGCAAGACCGTGACCTTGCAGGGGCTCGCCGAAAGTTTTTCGGCGGTCGGCGTCCCGGTGTTCGTTGCCGATGTGAAGGGCGATTTGTCGGGCCTGGCGATGGCGGGCAGCCCGACCGCGAAAACGCACGAGCCCTTTTCGAAACGCGCGGCCGAGATCGGCGATAGCGATTGGGCCTATCGCGACAATCCGGTGATTTTCTGGGACCTGTTCGGCGAACAGGGGCATCCGGTGCGCACGACCATTTCCGAAATGGGGCCGCTACTGCTCGCGCGGCTGATGGGATTGAACGAGACGCAGGAAGGGGTGCTCGCGATCGCTTTCCGGGTCGCCGACGAACAGAAAATGCTGCTCCTCGACCTTGGCGATTTGCAGGCGATGCTGGCGTGGTGCGCCGAGAATGCCGACGAGCTGTCGGCGAAATATGGCAATGTGACCAAGGCGAGCGTCGGTGCGATCCAGCGCCAGCTGTTGACGCTCGAAAGCCAGGGCGGCGATCATTTCTTTGGCGAGCCCGCGCTCGACATCGCCGACATGATCCAGCTCGACGATCAGGGCCGCGGCTATGTGAACATCCTTGCCGCCGACAAGCTGATGGCGAGTCCCAAGCTTTACGCCACCTTCCTCCTCTGGCTGCTCAGCGAGATGTTCGAGACGCTTCCCGAGGTCGGCGACCCCGACAAGCCCAAGCTCGTCTTCTTCTTCGACGAGGCGCACCTGCTGTTCGACGATGCGCCCAAGGCACTGACCGACAAGATCGAACAGGTGGTGCGGCTGATCCGATCGAAGGGTGTCGGTGTCTATTTCGTGACGCAGAACCCGATCGACGTGCCCGAAGCGGTTGCCGGGCAGCTCGGCAACCGCGTCCAGCACGCGCTGCGCGCCTTCACCCCGCGCGACCAGAAGGCGGTGAAGGCCGCCGCCGAAACCTTCCGCCCGAACCCCAAGGTCGACGTCGAGCGCGAGATCACCGAACTCAAGGTCGGCGAGGCGCTGGTGTCGCTGCTGATGGCCGACGGCGCGCCGTCGCCGGTCGAGCGCACCCTGATCAAGCCGCCCTGCTCGCGCGCCGGGCCGCTCGACGCCAAGGAACGCGCGATCATCCAGTCGATCTCGCCCGTTGCGGGCAAATATGACACCGCGGTCGACCGCGAAAGCGCCGAGGAACTGCTCGCCGCCAAGGCCGAGCAGGCGCAGGCCGCGGCGGTCGCGGCCGAGGCGCAGGAAGAGGCCGACAAGCAGGCTGCTCTCGCCGCGAAGGAAGAGGCGAAGCGCAAGGCCGCCGAAGAGCGCGAGCGTATCCGCCAGGAAAAGGCGGCGGCGCGCGAGGCTGCGAAGCCGAGCATGGCCGAGAAGATGTTCCAGTCGGCCGCGCGCTCGGCGGCAACGAGCATCGGGCGTCAGGTCGCGGGCAAGTTCGGCGGCCAGCTGATGCGCGGGATATTGGGCGGCCTGTTCAAATGAGCCGGTTCGAGTGACCGGAAGCGGCGACGCCGCGCCGATGGAGGCGAGCCTTGCCGCCGTCGCCGAGGCCGGTGTCGACATCCGCCACACGCTATTCGACCGCTTCCTTGCCGCTTATCCCGCGCGCCGCGCCGCCTTCCTCAACCTCGATGCCGCGTCGCGGCGGATGACCGACGAGACGTTGCAGATGCTCTATGGGCTCGCGCAGGGTGAGGCATGGGTCTGGCCGCTGGTTGCCGAACTCGTCGCGACGCATCGCAACTATGGCGCGCTGCCGATGGCCGAATATGACGCCTTCATCGACCTCGCGATCGACGAACTCGGCCGTGCGGCGGGTGCAAGCTGGACTGCCGCCGCAGCCGCGGCCTGGGCGCGGCAGGGCGAAGCGTTGAAAGCGATGGTGCGCCGCGCCGCCGCCGAATGGCAGAGCGCGATGCCCGAGGGCGCCGCGCGCGCCTGAGCGCCGCGCCGCCCCCGCGGGAGCGGAGGCGGCAGAGCCTTCACCGACCCGCGAGCCAGGCCTTGGTCTCGGCCTTGATGCGCGGCATGCTCTCTGCATGTTCCTTGAGCACCGCGATCGTGCGCTCATAGGGTTTGCGCACGTCGGCGGGCAGGCTTGCGGCCTTCGTCTCGAGCCGCGCGATCATTGCCGGGTCGTCCGAGGCCATCGCGAGCCCGGCAAGGAAGCGGACGCGGGCCGACGCGTCGATCAGCGTGTCGACCCGGGCCTGGTTCGCCTCGACGAAATCGACCGCCGCGTCGGCATGATGGCGCGCGACGCGGCCGATGATCGCCGCACTGGTCGTCTCGCCCGGTTCGTCGGTCAACGACAGCTCGAGCGCGCGCCGGGCGAGCGCATCGTCCTTTGCCGCGCCGAGCAGCGTGTAGAGCGTGCTGCGTTCGACGGTCGACTTGCTCGCCGCGGCGAGGCGGTGCAGCTTGTCCCAGTCGGCGGCGCTCGCATTGGTCGCGACGATGTCGAGCCACAGCCCCTTCGACGATCCGTCGAGCGCCTTGGGGTTGTCGTCGAGCAGCGCAAAGCGGCGCCGCGCTTCGGCGAGGACCGCCGCGTCGCCCATCGTGCCGAGGGTGCGGATCAGATCGGCGCGGAGCACCGCGTCCAGGGCAGGCTCGCCGTCCTTCGCATCGAACCCGAGCCGCGTCAGGGCCGGCCGCAACGCCGCCGCGCCGCGCGCCGCCACAGCCTGCTGACCCGCCGCGTCGCCGTCGAAAACCGCATGAAGCTGGGCATAGCGGTCGGCGGCTTCGGTCAGGACATAGGGATTGGCATCGGCCGGGACGGCCGCGAGCAGGCCGAGCGCCGCGCCCATCGGCTGATAGCCGGCGACCGAGAGCGAGAAATTGTCGCTGAGCAGGCCGAGTTGGTCGATCGGTGCGATGTCGCCGTAATCGGCGCGCAGCGCGTCGAGTGCTTCGGGGGTATAGAGCGTGCGGAAATAGCCGAGCTGGCCGCCGTTCAGGATCGTCGCGCCGCAGCCGCCGGGCACGCGGATCGTCGCCTTGCCGTCCGCGACGACGATGCGCTGTTCCTTGCCGCCGACGCCCTTGACGAGCATCGGCACCTGCCAGCGGCGGCCTTCGCCATCGATCGTGGCGCGCCGGTCGCGCGAAAATTCGCCCTGGCTGACGCCGATCACCCTGTTGCCGCCCTCGCACGTATAGCTGGTCATGCGGATGAGCGGGATGCCCGGCTGGCCGGTGAAGTCGTGCGCGATTGCGGTCAGCCCCTTGGCGCCCGCGGCCTCGACCGCATTCCACAGATCGTCGGTGCGGCTGTTGCCATATTTATGCGCGGCCATGTACCGGCGCAGCCCGTCGCGCCAGACATTCTCGCCGGCATAGGCTTCGAGCATCGAAATTACCGCCTCGCCCTTTTGATAGGTGATCGCGTCGAAGGCCTGATTGGCGTCCTCCACAGTGCGGATCGTCTGGAGGATCGGGTGGGTCGTTTTGTATGCGTCGAGCCCCATCGCACGCTCGCGGCCGCCGACGCGCGACAGCAAGGGTTGCCATTCGGGATGGAAATGATCGGTGACCTTGGTCGCCATCCAGCTTGCGAAACCTTCGTTGAGCCACAGGTCGTCCCACCACGCCATCGTGACGAGGTCGCCGAACCATTGGTGCGCCGTTTCGTGCGCCTGCACCTCGTAGATTGCCTGTCGGGTCGCTTCGCTGGTGATCGCGGGGTCGTCGAGCAGGATGCGTTCGAAGGTGAAGATCGCACCCCAATTCTCCATCGCGCCGAAGAATTGCGACTGGCCGGGGCCGGCAATGTTGTCGAGCTTGGGGAGCGGATAGGGCTGGCCGAAATATTGGCCGTAATAGGTGAGCAGCGGACCGAGGCTGTCGAGTGCGAAGCGCGCCTGTTCGCCCGATCCCCTGGGAGAGACGATGCCGACCTCTGCGCCGCTCTCGCTCTTCTTCGCGAGCCGCTCGAAATCGCCGAGCCCGAAGAAGAGCAGGTAGGACGACATTTTCGGCGAGGTGCCGAAAGTCACGGTCTTCATACCGTTCGCCGCGGGGGTTTCGGTCTCTACCGGCATGTTGCTCACCGCGAGCTGGTCGGCGGGGACCGTCGCGGTCAGACGAAAGGTCGCCTTGTAGCTCGGCTCGTCGAAGCTCGGCACGAAGCGCCGCGCGTCGGGTGCCTCGAATTGCGTGAACAGGCCCCGGCGCTCCGCGCCCGTCACCTTGTCGGGATAGTCGAGCGCGAACAGGCCGTTCGCCTGGGTCCCGATCTTGCCGTCATAGTCGGCGGTCAGCGTGTAGCGGCCGGGGGCGAGCGACCGCGGCGCGGTAAAGGTGACCGTCTGCGCATCGGGATCGACCGTCGCGGTCAGCGCGGTACGCCCCGACCCGTCGGCCCTCGCGATGCTTGCGCTCGTGAACGCGAGGTCGAGCGCGTTCATCGTGATGGTGGTCGAATCCGCGAACAGGTCGAGGTCGATCGCGGCACGGCCGGTGAAGGTCAGCGCCTTCGCATCGGGTGTGACGGCGATGTCATAATGCGTCGGACGCGCAAGGCGCGGAAGCTGGCTCGGCACGCTTTCGGGCAGCGGCGCGGCGGCCGGGGCGGCGGCGGCAGCGGCCTCCCGCGCCAAGGCCGGCGTCGCCGCGAGGCTCAACGACGAAAGGGTGGCGAGCAGAAGGTGGCGCGTGGAAAATTTCATGATCTTGTCCCCGGAATTTCAGACTCGAGTAATAATGTTACAACGCTAGGCGCGCGGTGGGCGCGGGGCAACGCCTCTATTCGACGGACGCATGATCCCGCTCGACAGACGGAATATCTTGCGGCAATTTGGTTGCATGACAAAACCTATATTACCTGGAGAGGTAGCCGCCGCCGTCGTCGATCCCGCCGCCTATGGCGAATGGACGGGTCTTCATCAAAAGCTCGCCTGGGCGCGCGCGAACGCGCCGCTTGCCGTGGCCGAGAATGACGATCACGACCCATTCTGGCTGGTGACGCGTCACGCCGACGTGATGGCGATCAGCCGCGATCCGCAACGCTTCGCGAACGGAATCCGCCCGACGGTGCTGACCAATCGAGACGGCGAGGCTCTGGCGCGCGCGGCGACGCCGAACCACGACGGGCACCTGATCCGCTCGCTGGTCCAGATGGATGCCCCCGACCATATGAAATATCGCCTGCTCACCCAGAGCTGGTTCATGCCCAAGAATCTGAAGATCGTCGAAGACCGCATCCGCCATCATGCGCGCGCCGCGGTCGACCACATGTTGAGCTTTGACGGGGAATGCGATTTCGCGCGCGACGTTGCGGCGCATTACCCGCTGCGCGTCATCATGGACATATTGGGCGTCCCGGCCGAGGACGAGCCGCGAATGCTGATGCTGACGCAGCAATTGTTCGGATCGACCGACCCCGAGCTGAACCGCAGCCGGGAGGCGATCAAGAGCGCCGACCAGGCGATCGCGATGCTCAACTATGTCATCGCCGATTTCGAAACCTATTTCCGCGAGCTTACCGCCGATCGCCGCGCCCACCCGCGCGAGGATATTGCGACGGTGATCGCCAATGCGACGATCAACGGGGGCCGGATCCCCGACCGCGAACTGGCGGGCTATTACATGATCGTCGCGACCGCGGGGCACGACACGACGAGCGCGTCGACCGCCGGGGCGATGATGGAACTTGCCCGCGATCCCGCGTTGTTCGAACGGTTCCGCGCCGCCGAGGCCGACAAGGCGGGCCTGATCGAGGAAGCGATCCGCTGGACCACGCCGGTGCAGCATTTCATGCGTAGCGCAAAGGTCGATGTCGACGTCGGCGGGCAGGTGATTCGCGAGGGCGACTGGCTGATGCTCAACTATGTATCGGCGAACCGCGACGAGGATATTTTCGCCGCGCCGACCCGCTTCGATCCCGACCGGCCGAAGAATCAGCAGATCGCCTTTGGCTTTGGCGCCCATGTCTGCCTGGGGCAGCATCTCGCGCGGATGGAGATGCGGATCCTGATGGAAGAGCTGCTCCCGCGGCTCAAATCGGTCGAGCTGGCGGGCGAACCGGCCCGCGTCGAATCGGTGTTCGTCGGCGGGCTGAAGCGCCTGCCGATCCGGTTCGAGGCCGCCTAGGGTCAGGACCGTTCCATCGTCCGCCGAACCGGGGAACAAACGACCCGGACGACGCGTTTCCAAAGGGTTGGAAACAGGAGACTATGATGGAATTGCTGAAAAAATCCGCGGTCGCGCTGGCGGCCCTGTCGATACCCTTTTCGGCGGTGGCGGCATCGGCCGCTACCCCGACGGTCGATGGCGCTCGCGCGGTCAGCACCGCCGAAGGCCAGAGCAAGCTGGAAGGCGCGAGCTGGATCGCGGTGGTGCTGGGTCTTGCGATCGTCGCCGGCGGCATCTGGCTGGTCGTCGACGATGACGAGGATCAGCCGGTCAGCCCGTAACCGCCGCACCGGATTCGCGTGTGGCCGGGACGGCCCGGGCGCTCTGTCAGGATCGCCCGGCGTCGGGAAAGAAGCGCGCGACGACTTCGCTCGCGAGCCGCGCGGGACGCAGGGTTTCGGCGTCGATGCAGCACCAGCTCGATTTGACCTCGGCGAGCACATCCTCGCCGCGTTTGATGATCGTTTCGTAAAAGGCCCGCGCGCCTTGCACCTTTTCCAGGATGACGGTCGCGATCACGCGGTCGTCCAGGAAGGCGGGGCGGCGATAGGTGATCTCGTGCTTCAGCGCGACCCACAGATGCTGCGCCACCGCGTCGGGCGGGGCGATATGGCGCCAGTGCGACAGCACGGCGTCCTGTACCCAACTCAGATAATGGGCGTTGTTGACGTGGCCCATGAAATCGATGGCGTCGGGGCCGACGGTGATGTCATGGTCGTGCGGGCGGGCGGCAGCGGTCATATCGCTGACACTAGTGTCAGTCTTGCATGACGAAAAGATGAAATTTTCCAGGTTTCCGGTGCCCAGATGCCGTGGGGCGCCGATGCCCCTAGCCGCGACCGCGATACGGGGCGACGCCCTGGTCGGGCAGCCACAGCCCCTCGGGCGGCGCGGCCGATTGCCAGAACACGTCGATCGGAATCCCGCCGCGCGGATACCAATAGCCGCCGATGCGCAGCCATTTGGGGCGCATCTCGTCGAAAAGGCGACGGCCGATGCCGACGGTGCAATCCTCGTGAAACCCGGCATGATTGCGGAAACTGCCGAGAAACAGCTTCAGGCTCTTTGATTCGACGATCGTTTCGCCCGGCGCATAGTCGATGACGAGATGCGCGAAGTCGGGCTGGCCGGTGACGGGGCAGAGCGAGGTGAACTCGGGCGCGG
>CAZSMB010000133.1:0-7394 GCA_964607625.1 uncultured Sphingopyxis sp.
CCGCATGGAATCCCTATGCCGACGGGGGTCATGGTCGACAGCGAAAGCCTGTTTTCAACCGACCCCTTGCCGCGCCCCTATGTCCTGAAACCCGTCAACGAAGGCTCGTCGGTCGGGGTCGCGATCGTCAAGGACGACAGCAATTACGGCAATCCGATCGCGCGCGGTTCGATCGGCCCGTGGCAGGAGTTCGACCGGCTGCTCGCCGAGCCTTTCGTGAAGGGGCGCGAACTGACCGTCGCGGTGCTCGGCGGACAGGCGCTCGGTGTCACCGAGCTGCGCGTGAAGTCGGGTTTCTACGATTATGACGCCAAATATACCGAAGGTCTGACCGAGCATGTCTGCCCGGCCGAGGTGCCGGCGGATATCGCGGACAGGATGAAGCATATTGCGATCGAGGCGCATCGCCTGCTGGGCTGCAAGGGTGCGTCGCGCTCCGATTTCCGCTGGGATGACGAGCATGGCCTCGCGGGGATATTCCTGCTCGAGGTCAACACCCAGCCCGGTATGACTCCGCTCAGCCTCGTGCCCGAACAGGCACGGGCTATCGGCATCGACTATGCCGAACTCGTCGAACGCATCGTGGAGGAAGCGTTATGAGCAGCACCCGGATCAAGCGGGCCAAGGCGCCGCCACGCCGACCCGCGCGCGCGCCCAAGAAGCGCAAGGCGGTCAAGACGTCGCGTGTGAACGCGCTGCTCAACGCGCTGCCGGTCAGCCCGGTAACGCTTCAACGCGTCGCCAATTGGACGATCGGGCTCAGCCTCGCCGCGATCGCCGCCGTCGGCGCCCATGCAACGGGCGTCACCGCGAAGATCGACGAGGAATGGGCACAGGCGGTCGGCCGAGCGGGATTCCAGGTCAAGAAAGTCGAGGTGGTCGGCGCGGACCGCATCGATCGGCTCAAAGTCTATGACATCGCGCTGGCGCAGAAGGACCGCTCGATGGCGGCGGTCGACCTGGAAGCGGTGCGCGACGATCTGATGCAATATGGCTGGATCAAGGATGCGCGGGTGTCGCGCCGGTTGCCCGATACGCTTGTGGTCGACATCGTCGAACGCAGTCCCGCCGCGATCTGGCAACATGGGGGCAAGCTGTCGTTGATCGACAAGACTGGGGTTGTGCTCGAACCGGTCACGGTCGCGACGATGCCCGACTTGCCGCTGGTCATCGGTCCCAATGCGAACCAGCGATCGCAGGATCTCGACCGCTTGCTCGCATCGGCGAGCAGCCTCAGGGAATTGCTCGCGGGCGCGACCTGGGTCGGCAATCGCCGCTGGGACTTGCGCTTCCGTAGCGGCGAGACGCTATCGCTTCCCGAGGGCGAGGCGGCCGCGAAGCAAGCCCTTGCGAAATTTGCGCATATGGACGGCGCGAATCGCCTGCTCGGGCGAGGTATCCTGCGTTTCGATATGCGCGACCCGAGCCGTTTCGTGCTACGCTTGCCGCACGAGGGGCAGGTGGCGCCGGCGAAGCTCGAAGACGCGCGCGCCGCCGCCGATGCCATAGCCGCCGGCACGGCCGGCGAAGGATAGGGATCGCAGCACCATGGCGCCGCCGCGCATCGAAAAGATCATCACAGCGCTCGATGTCGGGTCGTGGAAGGTCTGCGCGCTGATCGCGGGACAGACGGCCGATGGCGCGCTCCACGTGCTCGGCACCGGCCAGCGCGAAAGCCGCGGCGTCCAGCGCGGCTATGTCGCCGATATGGAGCAGACCGAGCATATCGTGCGCGAAGCGATCGAGCAGGCCGAGCGTATCGCCGGGCTGAACATCGACGATGTGTGGGTCAGCTTTTCGGCGGGCAGCTTGCTGAGCGACGTTGCGCCGATCGAGAGCGAACTCGGCGGCCACCGGATCGAGCAGGAGGATATCGACGACCTCCTCGCCGCGGGACGCGCCGGGATCGACCCCGAAGGGCGGATGATCCTCCATGCACAGCCCGCGCTCTACACGCTCGACGGACTGACGGGGGTCAAGAATCCGATCGGCCTGCACGCCGACCGGTTGGGCGTCGATATCCACATCATCATGGCGGACGGCGCGCCGGTGCGGAACCTGGAGGCCGCGGTGCGCCAGGCGCATCTCGACGTCAATGCCGTGGTCGCGTCGCCGATTGCGGCGGGGTTGGCGTGCCTGTCGGATGAAGAGCGCGACCTCGGCGTCGCACTGGTCGAACTCGGCGCCGCGGTGACGACGGTGTCGCTCTATGCCGCCGGCATGCTGGTCGAAATGGTGTCGCTGCCGTTCGGCGCGAGCGACATTACCGACGATATCGCATCGGCTTTCGGCATCCGGCGCAGTCAGGCGCAGCGCTTGCAGAGCTTTTACGGCTCGGCCTCTGCAAGCCCGCGTGACAACAGCGACGTCATCGAACTCGACCCTGGCGCCGCGGCGGCGGGAGCCGAATCGCCGCGGATCACGCGGGCACAGCTCGTCGCGGTGATCCGGCAGCGGCTCGACGCGATGATGGGAGAGATCGGGCGAACCCTGAAAGACCTGCATTTCGTGGGGCCGGTCGGGCGACAGGTCGTGCTCGTCGGTGGTGGCGCCGACCTGAAAGGGATCGCCGACTATACGCAGATTGCGCTGGGCCGCGCCGCGCGGGTCGGGCGGCCCCGTGGCTTGCACGGCCTGCCCGATGCGCATTCGGGACCGGCTTTCGCGACGCTCGCGGGTCTGGTTCTCTATGCGGCATCGGACCCGGTCGACTTGCGCGATCTGCCGATGATGGCGCAGGATATCTATCGTCCGAAGGGTGCGTCGATCCTCCAGCGGTTGATGACTGCGCTCAAAAGCAGCTTTTGATGGTGAGATACGGGAAAAGGTTAATTTTTTGGGTGATTCCGACGTCACAATAGTGCAATGCGTTGACGGAAAGCCGGGCGAAGGGGACCACCGTCCGGAGGGTCGCAAGGTGAGGCAAGCGGCAAGGGTTCGCCGCTGCAGGGAGAATTTTTGATGAGCATCAATATTGGCCCGCCGCAGGTCGATGAGCTGAAACCGCGCATCGCCGTGATCGGCGTGGGTGGCGCGGGGGGTAATGCCATCGCCAACATGATCGCGGCGCGGGTCGAGGGCGTCGATTTCATCGTCGCCAATACCGACGCGCAGGCGCTCAACGCATCGCCTGCCGAACGGCGGATCCAGCTGGGAACGCAGATCACGCAGGGCCTGGGAGCCGGATCGCGGCCGGAAGTGGGACGTGCGGCCGCCGAGGAGAGCATCAGCCAGGTCGAGGAAGCTCTCGACGGCGCCCATATGTGCTTCGTCGCCGCCGGCATGGGCGGCGGTACCGGTACCGGCGCCGCGCCGGTGATTGCGAAGGCGGCGCGCGACCGCGGCATCCTGACCGTCGGTGTGGTGACCAAGCCTTTCACCTTCGAGGGGCAGCGCCGTATGCGCTCGGCCGAATCGGGGATCAGCGAGCTTCAGGAACATGTCGACACGCTGATCGTCATTCCCAACCAGAATCTCTTCCTCGTCGCGAACCCGAACACGACGTTCAAGGAAGCCTTCACGATGGCGGACGAAGTGCTCCAGCAGGGCGTTCGCGGGATCACCGACCTGATGGTCATGCCCGGGCTGATCAATCTGGACTTTGCCGACGTTCGCAGCGTGATGCGCGAGATGGGCAAGGCGATGATGGGCACCGGCGAAGCCGAAGGCGATGGCCGCGCGCTCGAAGCAGCGCAAAAGGCGATCGCCAATCCGCTGCTCGACGGGGTTTCGATGACCGGCGCCAAGGGCGTGATCATCTCGATCACGGGCGGCGAGGACATGCGCCTGATGGAAGTCGACGAGGCGGCGAATCACATCCGCGAACTCGTCGACCCCGACGCGAACATCATCTGGGGCAGCGCCTTCAACGAGGGTCTCGAAGGCAAGATCCGCGTCTCGGTCGTGGCCACGGGCATCGACGGCAATGGCGATCAGGTCGCGGCGGCGGCTCCGGCCGCGCGCAGCTTTTCTTTCGCGCCGGGACGGGCCGCGGCACCTGCGCCGGTCGCCGAAGAGTCGATCGAGCCGGTGGTCGAGGAAGCCCCGGTCGAAGAGCCGGCCGCGAGCGAGCCCGAGGACAAGGACCCGGCTCCGGGCTTCTCGTTGAGCGATGCAAGCCCCGCCACCGAGAGCCCGGCCCCGGCCGACGAGGAGCCGATGGAGCTTTCCGACGTCGCGGCGACCTACGACGACACGGCCGATGAACTGGTGCTTGGCGAGCCTGCGGCACCGGCGGCAAGCGACCCCGCACCGGCCCCCCAGCCGGCCGAGGAAGCCCCTGCGCGCCCGATCGGCGGCGGCACTCTGTTCGAGCGTATGTCGCGGCTGTCGCGCGGCGGCGCTACGGCGGAGTCCGGCGAAGACGGCAAGACCAAGGAAGAGGGAAGCGACATACCGCGCTTCCTTGGCCGCCAGAACAACCAGTAACAGGGTATTTGACGGCCGCTGCATCAGGGCAGGGCGGCCCGGAACACGGGATGAGCTTGCCCATGCGGCGACCGAAAACGACGGCCAGGCCGGCACGCGTGCGATCCATCGCTCGCGTGCTTGGCCTGTTCGTCCTGACCACCATGATGACGCCTGCGGCGCAGGGGCAGGTGACGCCGCCGGATCCCGCGACAAAGGCGGCGATGGACAGGCGGACCGCCGCGCGGACACTGCTGTCGTCGGCGCTCGGCCGGATCGCCGCAAACGCCAACGACGCCACCGCGCTGCTCGATGCCGGGCGCGCGTCGATCGACCTCGAAGACTATCGCGCCGCGCTGAGCTTTCTGCTCCGGGCCGAACAGGCCGCGCCGCGCAATGGCGAAGTGAAAGCAGCACTCGGATCGGCGGCGGTGCACATGGAAAACCCGACGCGCGCGCTCGACTATTTCGGGGAGGCCCAGCTGCTCGGCGCACCCGAGCGGATATTCCTTGCCGACCGCGGCCTCGCGCGCGATTTGCTCGGTCAGCAGGATCAGGCGCAGCGCGACTATCAGCTTGCCCTGTCGACGACGCCCAGCGACGAGGTGACGCGCCGCTATGCGCTGTCGCTCGGCATCAGCGGCGACCCCGATCGCGCGATCCAGCTCCTCGGGCCGCAGCTTCGCCAGTCGAGCCGCGCCGCCTGGCGATCGCGCGCGATGATCCTTGCGATGAACGGCCGAAGCGATGAGGCAAAGCAGATTGTGGATGCGACGATGCCGTCTCAGCTCGCCGAGAATATCCTTCCCTATCTGTTGAAAATGGATCGCCTCAATCCGGCGCAGATGGCTGCGGCCGCGCATTTCGGACGCTTCCCTTCTGGGGAACTCGGCCCGGCGCGGCGGCCGGTACAGATGGCGGCGGCGACCCCCGCTCCGGCGACGGCCGCGAAGCCGGCAGTCAAGCCGCGCCGGGGCCGCGAAGCGAAGCCTGCGCCGGCCTTGGCGCCGACGCCGGCGCCTGCCGCCGCCGTACGGCGCCAATCCGACCCTGTACCGGTGGCCAAACCCGGTCCGGTTCCTACGCCCAAACCCACTACGCCCGCGGCAGCGCGCCCGCCCGCCCCGACGTCCGCGGCGGCAAGGCCCGCGCCCACTCCCACACCGCCCGCCGCACCAGCCGCCGCGGCGTCTCCCGCGCCCACGCCGGTCGGCGTCGCGGTCAAGCCCGACGCGGGACCGGTGGGCCCAGGCTTCTCTATCGCCGAGATGGGGGCTGGCGTTCCCGCGGCACCGGCGCCCGGCCCGGCGACCAGTGCCGCGGCGCCGCTTGCCTCGCTTGCCGAAATCGTCAGTTCGATCGACATTCCCGCCGAGGAGATGGCGAAGCCCGACAATGCGGTGGGCGCCGACACGCTCGCGCGGCTGCTCGAAGAGAAGCATAAGGCGGAAGCCGCCGAGGCTGCGAAACGGGCAAAGGAAGACGCAGCCGCGAAGGCGAAGGCCGAAGCCGAGGCGAAAGCCAAAGAGGAAGCCGAGCGCAGGAAGGCGAATCCCGCGCGCATCTGGGTACAGATTGCGACGGGCTCGAACCTGAAGGCGCTGGCTTTCGATTATAATCGCTTTTCGAAGCGGAATGCCGCGTTGTTCAAGGGCAAGTCGGGCTCCACCGCTGAATGGGGGCAGACCCGCCGGCTGCTCGTCGGTCCGTTCAAGGACAAGAAGAGCGCGCAGGACTGGCTTGCCGACTATAAAAAGGCCGAAGGCGACGGTTTCCTGTTCAACAGCGACGTCGGCGAGACCGTCGAGCCGATCAAGTGAGCCTAGCGAGGGTCGCCAGCGATCCGGAACAGACGCGCGGCCGCCATCACGAGGAGGTCGGGCGCGTCGTGCGCGGGCCGCGCGACGCGTTCCAGCGCGACCGCGACCGCATCATCCATTCGATTGCCTTTCGCCGCCTGCGGCACAAGACCCAGGTGTTCGTCGCGCCCGACGGCGACCATTATCGCGTTCGTTTGACCCACAGTATCGAGGTCGCACAGATCGGGCGGGGGATCGCGCGCGCGCTGGGGCTCAACGAAGACCTGACCGAGGCGCTGTGCCTCGCGCACGACATCGGTCACCCGCCGTTCGGCCATGCGGGCGAGGATGCGCTCAAGGCGGCGATGCAGGCGCATGGGGGCTTCGACCACAATGGCCACACGCTGCGCACGCTCGCCCGGATCGAATGCCCTTATCCGCTCTTCGACGGTCTCAATCTGACGTGGGAGACGCTCGAAGGGCTCGCCAAGCATAATGGTCCGGTACGCCGTCCGGGCTGGGCGCTGGCCGACATCGATGCCGAAATTCCGCTCGACCTTGCGACGCACGCAAGCCTCGAGGCGCAGGTTGCGGCGGTTGCCGACGACATCGCCTATGACAATCACGACATCGACGACGGACTGCGCGCGGGGCTGCTCGATCTCGATCAGTTGATGGCCCAACCGTTCGTCGCGGCAAATTTTGCGGGTGTCGAGCGCCGCTTTCCCGGCGCCGCTCGCGATCGGCAGCTTCGCGAACTGGTGCGCGACCAGATCGGGGTGATGGTCAACGATGTGATCGCGGCGACGCAGGCGAATGTCGCCGACGCCGGCGTGGCCACCGTCGCCGAGGTGCGCGCGGCGGGCCGCACGCTCGGTACCTTCTCGCCCGCCCTCGCGCGGCAGGAACGCGACCTCAAGCGCTTCATGTATGCGAACCTCTATCACCACCCGTCGCAGCTCGCCGCGGCGGAAGGCGCGCGGCACGTCGTTGCCAGTCTGTTCGCCGCTTATGTCGATGACCCTCGCCGCATGGGCGAGGATTGGGCGGCGCGCTTGCCCGACGGCGAAACCGCGACGATCCGCCATATCGGTGACTATATCGCCGGCATGACCGACCGCTTCGCGATCGACCGCTTCGCCGAACTACACGGGCGCGATGCCGTGCCCGACGCACTCGCGCATGCCT
>CAZSMB010000134.1:0-7371 GCA_964607625.1 uncultured Sphingopyxis sp.
GCGCAAGGAATTGCGCGACGAAAGCGGCGATCCGTGGGGCGGCCGCACGCTCGAATGGGCGACGAGTTCGCCGCCGCCCGACTATAACTTCGCCTTCACGCCGGTCATCCACGACCTCGATGCCTGGCACGACATGAAAACACGCGGTTCGGGCCGGCCGACCAGCGGCTTTCGCGACATTCACATGCCGAGCAACACCGGGGCGGGCTTCATCCTCGCCGCGATCAGCCTGGTGATGGGCTTCGCGTTGGTGTGGCACATCTGGTGGCTCGCGGCGCTCGGCTTCGTGTCGCTCGTCGGCGGGGCGATTTTCCACACCTTCAACTACAAGCGCGACTTCGACATTCCGGCGGCCACCGTCGCCGAGGTCGAAGAGGCGCGCACCCGCCAGCTCGCGGCGGCCGGAGCCTGACATGAGCACGACCACGCTTTCCCCGGCCGACGACACGGCGCCGCGCTTCTACGATCTCGACGAGCATCCGCATCCCGAAGGCCACAGCACGATGCTGGGGTTCTGGATCTACCTGATGAGCGATTGCCTGATCTTCGCGATCCTCTTCGCCTGCTACGCGGTGCTCGGCGGCAATTACGCCGCGGGGCCGGCGCCAAAGGACCTGTTCGAACTGCCGCTTGTCGCGCTGAATACCGCAATGTTGCTGTTTTCATCGATAACTTACGGTTTTGCCGTGCTCCAGATGCAGCAGGGCAAGGTGCGCGGAACCCAGCTCTGGCTAGCGATTACGGGCCTGTTCGGCCTCGCCTTTCTCGGCATTGAACTCTACGAATTCCACCACCTGATAGAAATCGGCGCCACGCCGCAGCGCAGCGCGTTTCTGTCGGCCTTCTTCACGCTGGTCGGTACGCACGGACTGCATGTGACCTTCGGCATCGTCTGGCTGATCACATTGATGGTTCAACTCGGCAAGCACGGACTGGTCGCAGCGAACAGGCGCCGCGTCATGTGCCTGTCGATGTTCTGGCACTTTCTCGACGTCATCTGGATCGGTGTCTTTACGATCGTTTACCTCATGGGAATGCTGCGATGAGCGCGAACCACGACCCTCATGAAATCGAGATGCCGCACGCGTCGCTGCGCGACTATGCCATCGGTTTCGTCCTTTCGGTCATCCTGACCGCCGTACCGTTCTGGATGGTGATGACGATGCCGCTGTCCGCGTCGGCGACCGCCGCGATCATCATGGCGTTCGCGGTGGTCCAGATCGTCGTCCATATGGTCTTTTTCCTGCATATGACGCCAAAGGCCGAAGGTGGATGGTCGCTGACCTCGCTCGTCTTCACGATCATAGTCGTCGGAATCATGCTCGCGGGGTCGCTGTGGGTCATGCACCACCTCAACACCAACATGATGCCGATGCCGCACGACATGAACCAATTGCCGTGAAACGCGCCCTGTCGACGGGGCTTGCGCTGCTGTTCGCGGCCAGTTTCCTGGCGCTCGGGGTTTGGCAGGTCGAGCGCCGCGCGTGGAAACACGACCTAATCGCCGCCGTCGATGCGCGCATCCATGCCGGCGCCGTCGCCGCTCCCGGCCCGGCGGCATGGCGCGACTTGACGGTGGACAAGGACGCCTATCGGCGGGTCCGGGTATCCGGCCATTTTCGTCATGACCGCGACGTGCTGGTCAAGGCTGTTACCGAGCTAGGCGGCGGCTATTGGGTGATGACCCCGCTTGAAACGCGGCACTTCACCGTCCTCGTCAATCGCGGCTTCGTGCCGCCCGCGCGACGCGACCCCGCCACGCGTCCTGGCGGACATCCTGCGGGCAAGGTCACTGTAACCGGCTTGCTACGATTTTCGGAGCCTGGCGGCGCCTTTTTGCGCGCCAACGACCCGGCTGGCGACCGCTGGTTTTCGCGTGACGTCGCCGCGATCGCCAGCGCACGCCGGCTGGGGCCGGTCGCACCCTATTTCATCGATGCCGATGCGTCCGCAAACGAGGGCGGCTACCCCGTCGGCGGCCTTACCGTCGTTCGATTCCCCGACAATCATCTCGTCTACGCGCTCACCTGGTTCGCGCTTGCCGGCCTTTCGCTGTTTTTTGCGTGGCGCCTGTGGAATCTCGATCGCCTTCGGTCCAATATAGCTCCCTGATGACGGCCCCGAACCCGACGACTGCGCTGCCGGAAGCCGATGCCGGTCGCCGCAACATGACGCTGCTGATCCAGTTGCGTTGGCTCGCCGTCGGCGGTCAACTTGCCACGATTGCCGTGGTCAGCGGGTTTATGGATATCGTCCTGCCGTTGCCCCCCCTGCTCGCGGCGCTCGTCGTCCTGGTGACGATCAACCTCGCCAGCCTTGCCCTGCTGGGCCGTGGGCGCGCGGTCACAAATGCCGAGTTGACCGCCGCGCTTCTCTTCGACGTCGCCGCCCTCGCATGGCAACTTCATCATAGCGGCGGCCTTGCCAACCCATTCGCCTCGCTCTTCCTGCTGCAAGTGGTGATCGGCGCGATCCTGCTGACCCCGCGTTCGTCCTGGGCGATCGTGGCGGCGACGCTTGCCGGTCTTGCCACCTTGCGGTTCGACCCGACGCCGCTGCTACTGCCCGAACGCTATGCGATCGATCCGCTCGGGCTCTATCTGAAAGGCAGCCTTGTCTGCTTCGTGCTGATTGCCGTCCTGCTCGTCGCGTTCGTTACCCGCATCAGCCGCAATTTGCGCGACCGCGACGGTGCGCTGGCGGCTGCCCGTCAGCGTGCGGCCGAAGAAGACCATATCGTCCGTATGGGGTTGCTGGCGTCGGGCGCCGCTCATGAACTTGGAACGCCCCTGTCGACGCTATCGGTGCTGATCGGCGACTGGAAGAATGCCACGGCCACCGCCCGCGACAGCGAGTTGCAGGGCGATCTTGCCGACATGGACGCGGCCGTTCAGCGCTGCAAGACGATCGTCAGCGGCATCCTGATGTCGGCGGGCGAAGCGCGCGGCGAAGCACCTCAGCTTACAACGATGCGCGCTTTTCTGAGCGACGTGGTCGAAGCGTCGCGGGCGGGGCGGATGCCGGGGACCGTGGAGTTCAATGATGTTTTCGGTCCGGACGTGGCGATCGTTTCGGACCCCGCCCTGCGTCAGGTTATCGGCAACGTCATGGACAATGCCGCCGAAGTGTCGCCCGACTGGATCGGCGTGACGGCTTCGCGCGACGGCGACATGGCGGTCATCGAAATCGCCGATCGCGGCCCCGGTTTCAGTGCCGAGATGCTGGAGCATTTCGGCCAGCCCTATCGTTCGAGCAAGGGCCGGCCCGGCGGCGGGCTGGGGCTCTTCCTGCTCGTCAACGTCGTGCGCAAGCTGGGCGGCGGCGCAAGCGTTGCGAACCGGGACGCGGGCGGAGCCCTCGTCCGCATCACCCTGCCCATTTCCGCCATCGCGCGCGACGAAGGAGAGACGCCATGAGCGACCAGCGCCGGTTGCTGATCGTCGAAGACGACGACGTCTTTGCTCGCACACTCAAGCGATCGTTCGAACGCCGCGATTACGACGTCCGCGTCGCCCACGGCCCCGACGAACTCGACGCGCTGCTGGCCGATTATCGGCCCGCCTATGCGGTTGTCGATCTGAAGCTCGGCAACGCCTCGGGCCTCGCGTGCGTGCAGACGCTGCGTGCCGCCGACCCCACGACCCGCATCGTTGTGCTGACCGGTTTTGCGAGCATCGCGACCGCGGTCGAAGCGATCAAGCTCGGCGCCTCCTATTATCTCGCAAAGCCGTCGAACACGGACGATATCGAGGCGGCGTTCGAGCGTACCGAAGGCAATGTCGACGCCTCGCTCGACGCCCGCCCGACCTCCATCAAGACGGTCGAATGGGAACATATCCACCAGACGCTCGTCGAAACCGGGTTCAACATATCGGAAACGGCCAGGCGGCTCGGCATGCATCGGCGCACGCTGGCGCGAAAGCTGGAGAAGCGGCAGATTCGCTAAAGCAGACTTTGCAGCGAGACGCCAAAGCCGCTAATCGAAGCCGCCCGTAACGAGCAAGAGGTGCAACGTTGAAGACTCTCCTGACCGGTGGCGCCGGCTATATCGGCAGCCACGTCGCGGTTGCGCTCGCCGCAGCCGGCCATGACATCGTCTGCTTTGACAATCTTTCCAACAGCCAGGCCGACGTGATCGAGCGCATCGAAACGATCACCGGTCGGTCGGTTCCATTGGTTGTCGGAGACATCCGCGACCGCGAGGCCGTGCGGGCCGCGATCGAGCAGCACGGCGTTGAGGCGGTAATTCATTTCGCGGGCCTGAAAGCCGTTGGCGAATCGGTCGCGGAGCCCATAAAATATTATGACAACAACGTCCGCGGCACATTGTCGATGATCGAGGCCATGCGCGACTGCGGCGTCAAAACGCTCGTCTTTTCGTCGAGCGCCACCGTCTATGGCGAACCCCGATATCTGCCGCTCGACGAATCGCACCCGACATCGGCCACCAATCCCTATGGCCGGACCAAATTGATGATCGAAGAGATGCTGGCGGATATCGCCGCCTCCGACCCCGAATGGCGGATAGCGGTGCTGCGCTACTTCAATCCCGTCGGGGCGCACGACAGCGGGTTGATCGGCGAAAACCCCAGCGGCGTGCCGAACAACCTCATGCCGTTCATCAGCCGCGTCGCGGCAGGCCGCCTCGATCAACTCTCTGTGTTCGGCGACGATTACGACACGCCCGACGGAACCGGCGTGCGCGATTATGTGCATGTGGTCGACCTGGCCGAAGGCCATGTTGCGGCGCTGGATTGCATCGCCGCGGGCGATACGTCGCTGGGCATCTGGAATCTGGGCACCGGCGAAGGCTATTCGGTGCTCGACATGGTGGCGAGCTTCGAGCGCGTGAATGGGGTCAAAATCCCCTATCGTATCGCCCCTCGCCGGCCGGGTGACGTTGCAAGCTGCTACGCCAGCCCCGATCGCGCGAGCGACGAACTTGCCTGGACGGCGAAGCGCGGCCTCGACGATATGTGCGGATCAAGCTGGGCGTTCGAAAGAACGCTGGCGATGCGCAACGCGCGAAGCGACAGCGAGAGCTGAACGATCCCGAGGGCCGCGTGCTCGACGAATGAAAAGGGCGGCAGGAGATCCCGCCGCCCCAATCATATCCCGTAAGGGAGTGCTCAGCTCTGCGGAGGCGGAGCCGGCTCGTCGGCGGGAGCCGGTGCCGGATCGTCGGTCGGCGCCGGAGCCGGGTCTTCCGACGAGGCCGGCGCCGGGTCTTCACCCGGCATCGGCGCCGGATCCTCCGAAGGGGGAGGTGCCGGCTCGTCCGAAGGCATCGGCGCGGGCTCATCGGTAGGCGCGGGCGCCGGATCCTCGGTAGGGGCCGGCGGCGTGGTGTCCTGCGCCGCGACTGCCAGCGGCGAGGCAAGGACGCTTGCGGTCACAACGGACAGAATAGCAATCTTACGCATAATATCTCCTGATCATTCAGCGACCGGACCGCAGGCAAGCCGTCTCGATCGCACCGGACCTGTCAGTTCAGACACAGGTCACAGGCACAGACCGGCGAGCGGTTCGAATGTTCCCCTTGTCCTGGCGGATTGCGATGGACTTCACCGTTCGAGCGGCGGACCGAAGGCCATTATCAATGCGTTACGCTCAACCGGCCCAGCCCGCCGTTTGCACGAGCACCCACAGACCGATCACGAGAAAAAGCGTTGCGGCGACGAGGCGCACTTTGGCGAGGTCGATGCGTTTGAGCAGCGCGTGCCCCAGAAAAATCGCGGGGACATTGGCGATCATCATGCCGATCGTCGTTCCGGTGGTCACCGCGACGACGTCATGAAAGCGCGCGCCGAGCGCGATCGTCGCGACCTGCGTCTTGTCGCCCATTTCGACCAGGAAGAAAGCGACGAGCGTCGTCAGGAAAGCTCCGAAGCGGGGGGCGGGGCTCTCGTCCTCGTCGAGCTTGTCCGGCACCAGCGTCCAGGCGGCCATCGCGATGAACGACGCGCCGATCACGTAGCGGAATAGCGGGCTGTCGAGGAAAGCCGCAGCCTGCGCCCCGATCAGGGCGGCAAGGGCGTGGTTCGCGATCGTTGCAGCAAATATGCCCAATATGATCGGCACCGGCTTTCTGAAGCGCGTCGCGAGCAAGATCGCCAGCAATTGGGTTTTGTCGCCAATCTCGGCGAGCGCGACGATTGCGGTCGAGGTGAACAGGGCTTCCATGAACAAACTCCGGGGCCGGGCGGCTTGCGATTCCAACGAGCACCGGGCCCGCCGCCCGGCCCGGACGGAGACGCGATGCCATTGGTCTCGCCCGAACGGTGATCCCGCTCCCGCCGTACCACGGCCTCTCGACCGAGTATGTTGATACGGTGGCCCGCCACGATGGTGGCAGCTGGCTACTCCCCAGATGACTTTGGCGGGGTAGCGGCGCGCAGCCTTGCTGGCAAGGCCCGATCAGGCCACCGCATTCTGTGTCACTCTCACGTCAGCTGGGGGGAGGCGCCGGCGTCCGCGCGTCGGGCTTTTCGGCCTCGGTGTCCGCCACATCGGCGTCCAGCGCCCTGGCGCGCGCGTCGATTTCCTGCGCCGCCTTGTCGTACCGCGTATCGAAGTCGGGCTCATCGTGGCATGCGCCGAGCAGCAAGCCGGCGAGCAGCAGCGCGGCGCCCCGCACCTTCAGTAATCCTTGCGATAGCGGACCGACAGCGACGACTGCCCGGACCCGCCCGCCTGGCTCAGGATGGACAGCGCCCGGCTCAGGCTGATCTCGAGCTGGGTCGCGGTGTAGCCGCGCGCGTCGGTAATGACCTCGATATAGATATCGTCGGAGATATACTGCCCTGCGGCCAACGCGGTGCCGCGGCCCTGCGTGTCGTCGGGACCCAGGATACGCAATCGGTCGATGCCAGTGGCCGAGCGCAGCGATCCGAGCGGGCTAAGTCCGCCCCCGCCGCTGCTGAGCGTATTGAGCGACGAGGCAAGTTGCACCGCCTGCAGCGGTGAGAGCGACGTGATCGAACTGCCGAACAATATCCGCGAGACGATTTCATCCTGCGGGAGCCCCGGCGTGCTGGAGAAGGTAATCTGCGGATTGAGCGCACGGCCGGCGACATTGATCGTGACGTCGACGTCCTCGATCGTGTCGGTCGCGGCAAGCTGGATCGACGGGTCGTACGCATTGCCCGTCGGGAAGGTAATCCGGCCCTCCTCAAGCTCGAAGGACCGTCCCGCGAAACCCAGCGTCCCGCGGACCAGGTCGATCGTGCCGGTCACGCGCGGAGCCTCCGTCGTGCCCTTGAGCGCGATGTCGGCTTCCCACTCGGATTCGAGCCCCATGCCGCTGACGAACAGCTCGTCGGGTGCCCGCAATCGAATATCGAGGCGCAGCGCGTCGAACAGGCTGCCGCC
>CAZSMB010000135.1:0-7324 GCA_964607625.1 uncultured Sphingopyxis sp.
GTGCGCTGGTCGGGCCCCGACCTGCTGTTGCCCGAAAATGCGCTCGTTGCCATGGCGTTGCTGTTCAACGAGCTGGCGACCAATGCGGTCAAGCATGGCGCGCTGTCGGCCGAAGGCGGCCGCGTCGACGTTACCTGGTCGCAGGACGAAGGCGACGCGGAGGACAGGCAGTTCCGGATGACATGGGCCGAAAGCGGGGGGAGCGGCGATGTGATCGCACCCGACCGCACGAGTTTTGGTACCTTGCTGATGGAACGCAGCGTTCGTAATAACCTTGGCGGGACGATCGAGCGCCTGTGGGAGCCGACGGGCCTGGTCGTTGACATCACGCTGCCGGCAAAGTGGCGCGAAGCATAGGGGCGGGGCGATGAGCCCCGGGGACGGGGACGAAATGGCACTCGAGGCGCTGATCGCGCGGCTGCATTATTACAGCGATCTGGGGGAGGCGGAGCGCGCGGCGCTTGCGGGGCTGTCGGTCGCGCCGCGCCGTTTTTCGGCGAATACCCAGATCATCAGCGCGGGTCAGGAAATGGACGCGGTGCTGGTGATGCGCGAGGGATGGGCCGCGCGTTTCAAGGCGCTCGAGGACGGGCGACGCCAGATCCTCAATATCCTGCTGCCCGGCGACATCTTCGACTTGCAGGTCCTTGTCGCGGCCGAGGCCGACCATAGTATCGTGACGGTAACCGACGGGTCGCTCTACGCGGTCGCGCCCGGCGCGGTGCGCGACATATTGGCGGGCTCGGGTGCGCTGAGCATGGCCTTTTGGTGGACGCAGGTGCAGGAAGAGGCGTTCCTGCGCGAACAGATCGTCCGGAACGGCCGCCAGACAGCGCAGGAGCGCATCGGTCACCTGCTTCTGGAACTGCATCGCCGTGCGCGGATCGTCAACCAGGCGAGCGAGGATGCGATGCCCCTGCCGCTGACCCAGACACAGATCGCCGATACGCTCGGCCTGACGCCCATTCATACCAACCGCGTCTTGCGCCGCCTCGTGCGGGCTGGCCTGATCGAAATGAACCGCCAGCACATCCGCTTCCTCGATCAGGATGCGCTGGCCGAAATGTGCGATTTCGATCCGAGCTATTTTCACCTCGACGCGTTCCGGATGCGGCTTGGCCGCGGCGTCGGCGGACGCTGAAGGGCGGCCGGGAAGGCGCGCGCGGCGGCGCGCTCCCCCTCTTCCGGCCGGGGTTTCACGCTGCAAGGGCGCGGAGCATCCAGGCATTTTCCTCATGCTTGCCGATCCGCGCGGTCAGCATGTCGGCGGTAAACACGTCGTCGGCGTCTTCGGCGACCGCAACGAAATCGCGCATCCGTTTCGCAGCGGCCTCATTGTCCGCGATCAGCACCGCCAGCATGTCTTCCGCCTTGTGCGGGACCTTTTCGCTGGTGATCTGGGACAGGTCGCCGAATTCGACGAACGAGGCGGGGGCGAGTTCGCCGAGTGCGCGAATACGCTCCGCGATCGCGTCGATCGCGTCGTCGAGGTCGGTATATTGCTCTTCGGTCAGCTTGTGGACGCTGTAGAAGCCCGCACCGACGACGTTCCAGTGGACGCCGAGCGTCTTCAGATAGAGGGTGAAGCTGTCAGCCAGGGCTTCGCGAAGCGTCTGCGCGACTTTCTTGCGCTTCGCGGAGGTGATCCCGGTGTCGACCTTCGTCGGCTTGGTGACGGCTTCCATCGTGTCGCTGGACATGGACGGTCCTTTCTCTTGTCTGTGATTGAGGGGCGCCGAACGGCGCTCGCTCTATTAACGGCACAGCGCGGCCAGCCGTTCCATCGACGCCGCCGATGACGGCCAACGAAAAAGTCGATCAGGCTAATTCATGTTTGTTCTTGCTTCGTTCCTAATGCTAAGCTGGCGCGATGAACGACAAGTCGTCCCTTCAAAAGCTCGCGATTCTTGCCGATGCCGCCAAGTATGACGCCTCCTGCGCGTCGTCGGGAACGGCGCGGCGCGATTCGATGGCGAGCAAGGGGATCGGGTCGACCGAAGGCATGGGCATATGCCACAGCTATGCGCCCGATGGACGCTGTATCTCGCTGTTGAAAATACTGCTCACCAATTTCTGCGTGTACGATTGCCGGTTCTGTATCAATCGAGCGTCGAGCAACGTACCGCGGGCGCGGTTCGCTCCGCACGAGGTCGCGGCGCTGACGCTCGATTTCTACAAGCGCAATTATATCGAAGGCCTGTTCCTCTCTTCGGGGATTATCCGGTCCGAAGATTATACGATGGAGCAGCTGGTCGAGGTCGCGCGCCTGTTGCGCGAGGAGCATCGCTTCGCGGGCTATATCCACCTGAAGACGATCGCCGGCGCGGACCCGGCGCTGATCGCGCTTGCTGGTCTGTATGCCGACCGCCTCTCGACCAATGTCGAGCTTCCGACCGAAGCGGGGCTGGCAAGCTTCGCGCCCGAGAAGAAGCCGGCGATGATCCGCAAGACGATGGCGTCGGTCCGAACCCGCGAAGCCGACGTGCTCGATGCTGCGAAGAGCCGGTTGATCGGCAAGGCGAAGCCGCCGCGCTTTGCGCCGGCAGGCCAATCTACGCAGATGATCGTCGGTGCCGACGGAGCCCGCGACGACGATATATTGCAGGCCGCGACCAATCTCTATTCGGGCTATCGGCTGCGCCGCGTCTATTATTCGGCTTATAGCCCCATTCCCGATGCGAGCGGCGACCTGCCTCCGGTGCGGCCGCCGCTGATGCGCGAGCATCGGCTCTATCAGGCTGACTGGCTGCTCCGTTTCTATGGGTTCGAACGCGCCGAAATCATGGCGGGCGCGCGCGAAGGCATGCTCGACCTGTCGATCGACCCCAAGCTCGCCTGGGCGCTCCAGCGGCGCGAGGCTTTCCCGGTCGACGTCAATCGCGCCCCGCGCGAAATGCTGTTGCGGGTGCCGGGACTTGGCACGCGCGCGGTCGAGCGAATCGTCGCGGCGCGGCGGTTCGGCGCGCTGCGGCTCGGCGATCTGGCGAAGCTGACGGTTTCGGTACGGAAATTGCTGCCTTTCATCGTCACGCCCGATTGGCGTCCCGGCAAGCTGACCGACAGCGCCGACCTGCGCGCGCGCTTTGCGCCGCCGCCCGAACAGCTCGCGTTCGCGCTGTGAGGGAGGTGGTCCTCCATACCCCGGGCGATTTCGCGGAATGGCGGCGCACGGCGCGGCTTTTGCTGGCGGAGGGCGTCGCACCCGAAGCGGTAAGCTGGCGCGGCGCCGACGAGAGCGCCTCTTTGTTCGGCGCCCCGCCACCTGCGGCATCGGCCGGGGCCACCGTGTCCGTCCCGCGCGACCTGCTGGCCATTGCGGACCGTGTCGCCTGTCACCGCGATGGCGATGTGCCGGCGCGCCTCTATCGCGTGATCTGGCGCGCGGTCGCCGACCGGCATCTGCTCGAACGCCGCACCGATCCGGACGTCGACTGGTTGATGAACGCCGACAAGGCCGTCCGCCGCGACATGCACAAGATGCACGCCTTCGTGCGCTTCCGCCGCATCGACGAAGCCGCGGGGCGCGAAAGTTTCGCCGCGTGGTTCGAGCCCGCGCACTTGATCGTGCGGCTGACGGCGCCTTTTTTCCAGCGCCGCTTTACCGGCATGGACTGGGCGATCGTCACCCCCGACGCGCGGGCGATCTGGAAGGATGAGGCGCTGAGCTATGGTCCTGGCGGTACGCGCGACGAGGTTCCGGACAGCGACGTGGTCGAGGATCAATGGCGAACCTATTATGGCGCGATCTTCAACCCCGCGCGGGTCAAGGTCGCCGCGATGCGCGCGGAGATGCCGAAAAAATACTGGAAGAACCTTCCCGAGGCGCAGGATATCGCGCCACTCCTGGCGGGCGCCGGGGCGCGGGTGGAACGGATGCGCGCGGTGGCCGTTTCGGCTGCGAATGCGCGAACGGAGAAATGGCGCAAGCGCATGACCGACGACGATGTCCCCGCCGAAGCGATCGAAACGCTCGACCAGCTCGCGCGCGCGGTCGATCGCTGCACGCGGTGTCCGATCTATTGCAACGCGACACAGGGCGTGACGGGCGAGGGGCCAAAGGATGCACGGATCATGCTTGTCGGCGAACAGCCCGGCGATCAGGAGGATTTGCAGGGCCGCCCCTTTGTCGGTCCGGCGGGACAGCTTCTCGACGACGCACTGGCAGCGGCCGGTCTTGATCGACACAGGCTGTTCCTGACCAACGCGGTCAAGCATTTCAAGTTCGAACCGCGCGGAAAGAGGCGGCTTCACCAGACGCCGACCGCGGGCGAAATCGACATCTGCCGCTGGTGGCTCGACAAGGAACGCGAACTTGTCGCGCCCCGGCTGATCGTCACCCTGGGCGGCAGCGCGCTGCGCGGGGTGGTCGGCAAAAGCGTCAGCATCGCGTCGATGCGCGGCGAAGTGCACGAGCTTGCGGGCGGCGCGAAGCTGATCGCGACGGTCCATCCCTCTTTCCTGCTGCGCCTGCCCGACCGCGATCGCGCCGCGCAGGAGCGTGAAGCCTTTGTCGCCGACCTTGTCCATGCGCGAAAGCTCGCCGCCTGATGGCAAAGGCGACGCACTGGCTCGAGCCGCATCCCCACGGCCTTTATGTCAGGCCCGCCGACCTGTGGATCGACCCCGCGCGCGCCGTCGAGCGCGCGGCGGTGACCCACGGCCATGCCGACCATGCCCGTAGCGGGCATGAAGCGGTGTTCGCGACCCCCGAAACGCTGGCGATCATGGCGCTGCGCTATGGCGTCGACGCCGCGGCGAGCCATAATGCCGCCTTGTCCTACGGCGACGGGTTCGAGCGTGGCGGCGTTCGCTTTTCCTTCCATCCGGCGGGCCACGTCCTCGGCAGCGCGCAAATCCTGATGGAGCATGCCGGCGAGCGGATCGTGGTCACCGGCGATTACAAGCGCCGCGCCGATCCGACCTGCACGCCGTTCGAGGTCGTGCCGTGCGACATCTTCATCACCGAGGCGACTTTCGGGCTTCCGGTCTTCCGGCACCCGCCGACCGCCGAAGAGATCGCCAAGCTGCTCGCCGCGGTGCGCGCCGAACCCGATCGCGCGGTGCTCGTCGGCGCCTATGCGCTGGGGAAGGCGCAGCGCGTGATCGCCGAGCTGCGCCGCGCCGGCTGGGACGCGCCGATCTTTATCCACGGCGCGCTCGAACGCATGTGCGCGCTCTATGCCGAGCATGGCGTCGACCTGGGCGAGCTGCGCCTCGTCAGCGAAGCCGACAAGGCGGAGATGGCGGGGCAGATCGTCCTCGCGCCGCCGTCGGCGCTGAACGATCGCTGGTCGCGGCGACTGCCCGATCCGGTGACGGCGATGGCATCGGGCTGGATGCGCGTGCGCCAACGCGCGCGTCAACGCATGGTCGAGCTGCCGCTCGTCCTGTCGGACCATGCCGACTGGGACGAACTCACCGCGACGATCGCCGAGGTGAACCCGCAGGAAAGCTGGATCACCCACGGCAGCGAGGACGGCCTGCTGCGCTGGTGCGAACTCCACCAGCGCAAGGCGCGCGCGCTGCATCTGGTCGGCCGCGACCTGGAGGAGGAGGCGTGAAGCGTTTCGCGGCCCTGATCGACCGGCTGATCTACACGCGCTCGCGCAACACGAAGCTCGCGCTGATCGTCGACTATCTGAAACATACCCCCGATCCCGACCGCGGCTGGGCGCTTGCGGCGCTGACCGATGCGCTCGATTTTCCGGCGGTGAAGGCGGGAACGGTGCGCGCGCTGCTCGCGACCCGCGTCGACGAGGAATTGTTTCGCCTGTCGCGTCAATTCGTTGGCGATACGGCCGAGACGGCGGCGCTGCTGTGGCCTGATCCCTTGTCCGTTCGCGGCGAGGAGCGGCCGAGCTTGCCGAAGCCGCGTCTCGAACCACCTGCTGCGGTCCTTCGAGACGACCCTTCGACAAGCTCAGCATCTCCTCAGGACGAACGGGATTATTTGTCTGTCGCCGACGCCGTCGCTGCGCTGTCCGCCGCCAGCCGCGGCGACGCGCCCGCCATTCTCGCCGCGCTGCTCGACCGGCTCGATGCCGACGGGCGGTACGCCTTGCTAAAGCTCGCGCTCGGCGGAATGCGCGTCGGCGTGTCGGCGCGGCTCGCCAAACAGGCTTTCGCGCAGGCGTTCGACGTGCCCATCGATGATGTCGAAGAGCTTTGGCACGCGATCCCAGCGCCTTACCAGCCACTCTTTGCATGGGGCGAAGGGCGGGCTCCGCGCCCCGACCTTGCCGATGTCCCGTTCTTTCGCCCCTTCATGCTCGCCCATCCGCTCGAGCAGGAGGCGATCGACCTTGCAGATTTTGCTGCCGAATGGAAATGGGATGGCATCCGCGTCCAGATCGTACGAGCCGGTGGCCGGAGGGGCGGCGAGACGCGCATCTACAGCCGCGGCGGCGAGGAGATCAGCGGCGCCTTTCCCGAACTCGTGGCGGCGTTCGACCAGGATGCGGTGATCGACGGCGAATTGCTCGTGCGCGGCGAGGCGCAGGGCGGGGTCGAGGGCGGCGCGGCGAGCTTCAACGCGCTCCAGCAACGGCTGGGGCGCAAGACGGTGACGAAGAGGATGCTCGCCGACTTTCCCGCCTTTGTGCGCGTGTACGACCTGCTCGGCGTCGACGGCGAGGATCTGCGCGGCCTGCCTTGGGAGGCGCGGCGGCGGCAGCTTGAAGCCTTTGTTCCGCGCCTTGCGGAAAGCCATTTCGACCTGTCGCCGGTGATCGAGGCCGATCATTTCGATCATCTTGCCGAACTGAGGGCCGGCGCGCGCGACGCGGCGATCGAGGGGGTGATGCTCAAGCGGCGCGATGCGCCCTATGTCGCGGGACGTCGCGCGGGCCTGTGGTATAAATGGAAGCGCGACCCGCTGACCGCCGACTGCGTGATGATGTACGCCCAGCGCGGCAACGGGCGGCGCGCGAGCTTCTATTCGGATTATACCTTCGGCTGCTGGACCGACGCGGGCGAATTATTGCCGGTGGGAAAGGCCTATTCGGGTTTCACGGACGAGGAGCTGAAATGGCTCGATAAATTCGTCCGCGATCACACCGTCGACCGCTTCGGCCCGGTGCGCGAGGTCGAAAAGGCGCTGGTGCTCGAAGTCGCCTTCGATTCGATCCATGCGTCGAAGCGCCACAAGTCGGGGCTCGCGATGCGCTTTCCCCGCATCGCGCGCATCCGCCGCGACAAGCCCGCCGAAGAGGCCGACCGGATCGCGACGTTGCAGGCGATGGTGACGTGAGCGAGCGGGAATATTTGCCTTCACAGGGTTGCAACCGCTAAGCGCGATACCGAGTTAGTGACCCCATAGTTCATA
>CAZSMB010000136.1:0-7253 GCA_964607625.1 uncultured Sphingopyxis sp.
GTCAAAAGCCGCTGCCGCTTATGGCCAATCCGGGCGGCTTCGCTTAAAGGGCGCACATCGATTCCCTTTCAGCATCTCGGGAGACGCGCCATGCGCATCGCCATCGCCTCCGACCACGCCGCATGGGAGCTGAAGGACGCGCTCGCCGACTGGCTGCGCGACGCCGGCCATGATGTCGCCGACCTTGGCACCAACGGGCCGGAGAGTGTCGATTATCCCGATTATGGCTATGCCCTTGCCGAAGCGGTGGCCAACGGCAGCGCCGAGCGCGGGGTCGCGCTCTGCGGATCGGGCATCGGAATCTCGATTTCGGTCAATCGCAATCCCGCGTGCCGGTGCGCGCTCGTTTCCGAGCCGCTGTCGGCAAAGCTCGCGCGCGAACATAACGACGCCAATGTCGTCGCGATGGGCGCACGCCTGACCGGGATCGACATGGCGAAGGCGTGCCTCGATGCCTTTCTGACCACCGATTTTGCCGGCGATCGCCATGTGCGCCGTGTCGACAAGCTTTCCCACCCTCCCGTCCTGGAGACCAGCCGATGACCACTGATACGCTCGACAAACCCATCAAATCGGCCGGCTATTTCACCGATGGCGTCGAAGCCACCGATCCCGCGGTCGCGGCCGCGATGAAGCATGAGCTCGAACGCGAGCAATATCAGATCGAACTGATCGCGTCGGAAAACATCGTGTCGCAGGCTGTGCTCGAAGCGCAGGGATCGGTCTTCACCAACAAATATGCCGAAGGCTATCCCGGCCGCCGCTATTATCAGGGCTGCGCGCCGTCGGACGAGGTCGAGACGCTGGCCATCGACCGCGCGAAGGCGCTGTTCGACTGCGGCTATGCCAATGTCCAGCCGCATTCGGGCGCACAGGCGAACGGCGCGGTAATGCTCGCGCTGACGAAGCCCGGCGCGACGATCCTGGGCATGAGCCTCGACGCGGGCGGCCACCTGACCCACGGCGCGCCGCCGGCGATGTCGGGCAAATGGTTCAACGCGGTGCAGTACGGCGTGCGCGCCGACGACCATCTCGTCGATTTCGACCAGGTCGAGGCGCTCGCCAAGGAGCATCGCCCGGCGCTGATCATCGCGGGCGGTTCGGCCTATCCGCGCACGCTCGACTTCGCGCGCTTCCGGGCGATCGCCGACGATGTGGGTGCGCTGCTGATGGTCGACATGGCGCATTTCGCGGGCCTCGTCGCGGGCGGCGAGCACCCCTCGCCGCTTCCCCACGCGCATGTCGTCACGACGACGACGCACAAGACGCTGCGCGGCCCGCGCGGCGGCATGATCCTCACCAACGACGAAGCGATCGCCAAGCGCATCAACTCGGCGGTCTTCCCGGGCCTGCAGGGCGGCCCGCTGATGCACGTCATCGCGGCGAAGGCGGTCGCGTTCGGCGAAGCGCTGCGTCCCGAGTTCAAACATTATGCAAAGGCGACGATCGCCAATGCTCAGGCGCTCGCGAACCGGCTGAAGGCGCGCGGCGCCGACATCGTCGCGGGCGGCACCGACACGCACCTCGCGCTGATCGACCTGCGTCCGCTAGGCATCACCGGCCGCGATGCCGACGAGGCGCTCGAGCGCAGCGCGATCACCTGTAACAAGAATGGCGTTCCGTTCGACCCGCTACCGCCCGTCAAGACCAGCGGCATCCGCGTCGGATCGCCCGCGGGTACGACCCGCGGTTTCGGGGTCGCGGAATTCGAGGATATCGGCGATATGGTCGCCGACGTTCTGGAAGCCTTGCGGGACAAGGGCGAACAGGGCGATGCCGACGTCGAAGCCGACGTGCGCCGCCGCGTCCGCGCGCTGTGCGAACGCTTCCCCATCTATGGAGGCTGACATGGGAAAGCCGAAGATCGAAACGCTGCTCGGCGACACGGTCGAGGAAATCAAGGCGATGGGCAAGGAAGGGATGGACCATCCCTCTACGAAGCCCGTGCTGATCGGCGGGGGCCTTGGTGCCGTTGCAGGTGCGGTGCTGCCCATCGTCAGTTGGCCGGTGGGCCTGCTCGCCGGCGCCGCGATCGCCCTTTACGGCCGGGTCCGACGCTGACCGATGCGGTGCCCCTATTGCGGTCATGAAGACAGCCAGGTGAAGGACAGCCGTCCCACCGAGGACGGCGCGGCGATCCGTCGCCGGCGACAATGCGAGGATTGCGGCGCCCGCTTCACCACCTTCGAGCGCATCCAGCTGCGCGAAGTCGGCGTGCTCAAGGCGGACGGCCGCCGCGAGCCGTTCGACCGCGAAAAGCTGATGCGCAGCGTTCAGATCGCGTGCCGCAAGCGCCCGATCGACGGTGCGCGGATCGAGCGGCTCGTCTCGGGCATCCAGCGCCAGCTGGAAACGTCCGGCGATAGCGAAGTGCAGGCCCAGCAGATCGGCGCGATGGTGATGGAAGCGCTGAAGGGTTTCGACAACGTCGCCTACATCCGCTTTGCCAGCGTCTATCGCGATTTCACCGAAGCCAAGGACTTCGAAGAATTCGCCTCGACGATCAACGAGGCGGCGCAAAAGGCGTGAGCGAAGCCCCTCCCCCCGTCATCGTCCTCGTTCGTCCGCAACTGGGTGAGAATATCGGCAAGGCGGCGCGCGCGATGCTCAATTTCGGGCTGACCGAGATGCGCCTCGTCGCGCCGCGCGACGGCTGGCCCAACCCCGACGCCGGCCCCGCCGCATCGGGCGCCGACGTCGTGCTGGCAAAGGCGGACGTGTTCGAATCGCTGGCCGACGCGGTCGCCGACTGCACCACCATATATGCGACGACGGTACGAAAGCGTGGCGTGACCAAGCCGGTCCTCACCCCCGAGGCCGCGGCGACCGAAGTTCATGCAAGCGCCGGCCGCTCGGCCTATGTCTTCGGTCCCGAACGCTCGGGGCTGGAAACCGACGACGTCGCGCTTGCGCACAAGATCGTCACCGTGCCGATCAACCCGGAGTTCGGTTCGCTGAACCTGGCGCAGGCGGTCATCCTGCTCGCCTATGAATGGTCGAAAGGGCGGGCGCTCGCCCAGCCGCCCGCCGTCGATCTCGATCCCCCCGCGCCGCATGCCGAGATGGAAGAGCTGATCCAGCATTTCGTCCGCGACCTGGATGCGGCGGGCTATTTCTTTCCGGCGGACCGCACCGAAGCCACCCTGCGCACGTTGCGGACCACATTGACGCGCACCGGATGGTCGCACAATGATATCAGGATGATGCACGGCATCGTTACGACATTGGGGAAAGCGCGCAAATCGGCGCGTCAACCGGATTAGGCGCGCAAATCGTCCCAGCGACCCAGTTCGTGCGCGATCGACTGTTCGACCAGCTCGTTCCAGACCGCACGGATGCGCCGCGGATCGAGGCCCGCCGCTTCAGCGGCCCGCGCGGCATTGTCGAGCACCTCGGCCTTGCGCGCCTCATCGCGCACCGCACCGCGATCGGCCTTGATCCGGGCCGCGGCATCCATATAGCCGAAGCGGCGGACGAGCAGGGCGACGAGTTCGCGGTCGACGGCATCGACCCCCTCGCGGACATCGGTCATCGTTTCGCAGGCTTCGGGGGATTTGGCAGCGGTCATGTGCGCTGCCTTTAACGGCTTTTTCCTACGTGTCGAGCGCCCCGCAATGCTTGACTCCGGCGTCCGCCCCGTCTAACCGCGCGCCTTCGCAATGGACCCCGCACCCCGGTGAAGCGGCGGTCGCGCTCGGAATCTCCTCCGTGCGGTGCGACCCGGGACATCGGCCGAAATCCCTCGGCACAGCATATTGGAGACGACATATGTCGAAGCGCCAGAGCGCCAAGTATAAACTCGACCGCCGGATGGGCGAAAACATCTGGGGTCGCCCGAAGAGCCCGGTCAACCGCCGCGAATATGGCCCCGGCCAGCATGGCCAGCGCCGCAAGGGCAAGATGTCTGACTATGGCATCCAGCTGCGTGCCAAGCAGAAGCTGAAGGGCTATTACGGCGATATTACCGAAAAGCAGTTCAAGAAGAACTATTTCGAAGCCTCGCGCATGAAGGGCGACACGAGCCAGAACCTGATCGGCCTGCTCGAGCGCCGCCTCGACGCGATCGTCTATCGCGCCAAGTTCGCGCCGACGATCTTTTCGGCGCGTCAGCTCGTCAGCCACGGCCACGTCTATGTGAACGGCGTGAAGTGCGACATCGCCAGCCGCCTCGTGAAGCCGGGCGACGAAGTCACCCTGGGCAAGAAGGCGCAGGAAATGGCGCTGGTCGCCGAAGCGCAGAGCCTGCCCGAGCGCGACCTGCCCGAATATCTGGCGCTCGACGGCACCAAGGCGACCTTCGTCCGCGTGCCGACGCTCGACGAAGTGCCCTATCCGGTGAAGATGGAACCCAATCTGGTCGTCGAATTCTATTCGCGCTGATCGGAACGCACGGCGTTACTCCAGAAGGGCGGTCCGCAAGGGCCGCCCTTCTTGCATCTGCCGTTGCCGACTGGCACAAGCCCCGTCGTCGATCACGAAAATCCAAGGAAATTCCATGCTTCGCTTCTTCCGAACCACCGCGGCCGCAGCGGTCCTTGTCGGGGTCACGGCCTGCAACGCCGACACGACGACCCCCACCAGCGCGACCGACGCGGTGGCGGTGCTGCCCGACGTCGAGTTCCCGGACCTGTCGCTCCAGACGCTTCAGGACGTGACGAAGGAACTGTCGTCGGACGCCTATGAGGGCCGCGCGCCCGGCACCAAGGGCGAGGAAAAGACGATCGCCTATCTGACCGGCCAGTTCGAGGCGGCGGGGCTGAAACCCGGGAACAACGGCAAGTGGACCCAGGACGTTCCGCTGGTCGAAATCACCGCGAAGAACGCAACCCCGCTCACCTTCACCGGCGGCAAGTCGCCGGTCACGCTGCAATATGCGAAGGACTATGTCGCGTTCAGCTATCGCGTGCAGCCGAAAACCGAGATCAAGAACAGCGACGTCGTCTTTGTCGGCTATGGCATCAACGCCCCCGAAAAGGGCTGGAACGATTATGCCGGGCTCGACGTGAAGGGCAAGACGGTCGTCATCCTGGTCAACGATCCCGACTGGCAGACCAAGGAAGCCAAGGGCGAATTCAACGGCCGCGCGATGACCTATTACGGTCGCTGGAGCTACAAATATGAAGAGGCAGCACGGCAGGGGGCCGCTGCGGCGTTGATCGTCCACGATACCGAACCCGCCGCCTATGGCTGGAACGTCGTGGAAAGCAGCAACACCGGCACCCAGTATCTGGCCGAGAAGGCGGACGGCGGCGCCGACCAGACGGCGGCGAACGGCTGGATCCAGCTCGACAAGGCCAAGGCGCTGTTCGCAAGTGCCGGGCAGGATTTCGACGCGCTGCGCGAAGCCGCGGGCAAAAAGGGCTTCAAGGCCGTCCCGCTGACCGGCATGAAAGCCTCGCTCAGCTTCGACAACGAGATTTCGAAAAAGCTGTCGCACAACATCATCGGCATTCTGCCCGGCAAGACGCATCCCGACGAATATGTCCTCTATACCGCGCATTGGGACCATCTCGGCCGCTGCAGCCCGGTGAACGGTGACGACATCTGCAACGGCGCGGTCGACAATGCGACCGGCACGGCGGCGCTGGTGACGCTCGCGCAGGCGTATCAGAAGGCCGGCGCGCCCGACCGCAGCATCGTCTTCCTGGCCGTGACCGCAGAGGAATCGGGCCTGCTCGGTTCCGAATATTATGCCGCGAACCCGATCTTCCCGCTGGCCCAGACGGTGGGCGGCGTGAACATGGACGCGCTCAACCCCAATGGCCCCGCCAAGGATATCGTCGTGGTCGGCCGCGGAAAATCGCAGCTCGATACCTATCTGGAAAAGATCGCCAAGGCGGCCGACGTGACCATCGTCGACGAACCGACGCCCGAAAAGGGCTTCTATTACCGTTCGGATCACTTCAGCTTCGCGAAGCGCGGCGTGCCCTTCTTCAACTTCGGCGCCGGCGAGGATCTCGTCGATGGCGGCAAGGAGGCCGGCCGGAAAGCCGCCGAGGATTACGAGACGAACCGCTATCATGCGCCGAGCGACGAATATGCGGCGATCAAGAACTGGGATGGCATGCTTGCCGACCTGAAGCTCTTCTATGCCGCCGGCCGGATGCTGGCGTCGACCGAAAGCTGGCCGAACTGGGTTGAGGGCGACGAATTCCGCGCCGCCCGCGACAAATCGCGCGCCGACCGCTAAGGGCGACGCCGATGACGCTGCGCATGGCGGCCGAATGGGCGCCGCACGAGGCCGTGTGGATCGGCTTCCCGCACCTCGCCGAGGAATGGGCGGGGCAGATCGACGCCGCGCGCAGCGATGTTGCCGCCTTTGCCAACGCGGTCCACGACAGCGGCCGCGGCGAAGAGGTGCGGCTGGTCGTCAACGACGAGCGCCAGGCCGCAATCGCGGCGACGCTCGTCGATGCGGGCGTCCGCATCCTGATCCAGCCGCTCGGCGATATCTGGCTTCGCGATACCGGGCCGATCATTGCCGGAACGGGCGCGGCGCGGCGCGCGCGCAACTTCCGCTTCAACTGGTGGGGCGAAAAATTCGTCATGCCGGGCGATCAGGAGGTCGGCGCCGCGCTCGCCCTCGAAAGCGGCCTGCCGGTCGACGAGCAGGACTGGGTGCTCGAAGGCGGCGCGATCGATGTCGACGGTCGCGGCCTGTGCGTCACGACCGAGGACTGCCTGCTCAATCCCAACCGCAATCCGTCGCTGACGCGCGCGGATATCGCGGTGCGGCTGCACCAGTCGCTCGGCATCGATCGCCTGCTGTGGCTCGGCGACGGGCTGGTTGGCGACCATACCGACGGCCATGTCGACAATCTGGCGCGCTTCGTCGGCGAAGGCCGGATCGCGCTGCCGGTGGCCGAGGGCGACGACGACCCCAACGCCCATGTCTATGCCGACGCCCGCGCGCGAACGGCGGCCTTTGGCGGAGTCGATGTGATCGACCTCCCCTCGCCAGGCCGCGTGGAAATCGGGGGGGAGATCGCCGCCGCGAGTTACATGAACTTCTATATCGGCAACACGACGGTCGTGGTCCCGACCTATGGTGTCGCCAATGACGCGAAGGCGGTCGACGCACTCGCCGCGCTGTTTCCGGATCGCCGCACGGTCGGCATCCCGGCAAGGGGGATTATCGCCGGCGGGGGCAGCTTCCATTGCTCGAGCCAGCAACTCCCGGCCTGAGGCACGCGGACGGCGTCCTGCACACGCGATCGGCGGGTCTGGCGCGGCCTGTTGCCCTTGCCGCCTTC
>CAZSMB010000137.1:0-7135 GCA_964607625.1 uncultured Sphingopyxis sp.
GCGCACCGCATGACTCGCGACATTGGGAATGCGGCCGAGCCGCGCGGGCGCCGCCATCGCAATCAGCGCGATCTGGGGGGACAGGTCGTCGACCCGGCTCTCGTTGTACACCGCCCCCAGTTCGAACGACACTTGCCGTGTCGGCCGAACCGCGAGCGCGCCCGAGAGGCTGGTGATCCGCCCGTCGCCGATATTCGCGGTACTGGGGAAACCGCTCGCGTCGATGAAATCGGCCTGGATGTCGCGCCAGCGGCTGTAGGAGAGCGATATATAGGCGTCGAACGGCGTCTTGCCGCGCTCGCCGACGCGCACGCCGCCCTCCCAGGTGCGAACCTGGTCGTTGCGGTAGCGGCGCACGAAATCGCTGTCGATCGCCAGGCCGCCGGGACGGAATCCCTCCTGATAGCGCGCATAGACCGTCAGGTTGCGCAGCGGCGTCGCGAGCAGCGAAAAGGAGGGGAGGAGGTCGGTTTCGGTCCGGTGCGCGGTGACCGCGCGGTTGGCGTAAGCGAGCGCGAACGGCACATCTTCGCCGCTGCCGCCGAGCCGCGCGCGCGAGACGCGCACCCCGCCCGCGGCGACGAGGCCGGGCACGATCTCGACCGTCGCTTCGCCATAGCCGGTGAATTCGGTGATGCGGTTGGTCACGCCGGTAAGCGGGGCCTGGAACATCGCCTGCCCGTATTCGCGGCGCTGGCGGGTGCGATTGTCGACGAAGCTGGCGCCGACGACCCAGCCGAACCCGCGGTGAAAGGGGCCCGACAGGCGCGTCTCGCTGACGATCATGCGCGTCGCATTATACTGATCGAGCAGTTGCGGGGTGTCGCCGGCCTTGCCGGCGTCGAAGCGTTCGAACAGATGATGATCGATAAAGGCGTTCGACGATTGCAGGCGCAGGCCGTCCCATTCCTTCGCGACGACGAACGTTCCCATGCCGTAGCGCGCCCGCGCATTTTGCTCGACCATCGAATAGCGGGTGAGCGGCGGGGCGCCCTTGTCCGCATATTGCGCGTCTTCGGACGTGATCTTCTGATAGACGCCGCCCAGATCGATCGTCCAGCCGCCGCCCGCATCGAAGCGGAAAGTGGCGCGTCCGCCGCGGGTGTTGACGCGGTTGACGTCATTCTGTCCGCGCAGCGGATTGTCGATATAGCCGCCCTCGGTCAGCATATAACCGACCAGGCGCAGCGCATGTCCGTCGTCGCCGACGGGCAGGTTGGCGATCGCGCCGATGTCACCGCCGGGGTCGCCATGCCGGGTGATCGACGCGCCGGCGATCGCCTGAAGCTCGATCGCATCGGGATCGGGGGCGTTCGGCACGACGCGAATGATGCCGCCAAGCGAACCCGCGCCATAGAGCGTGCCTTGCGGCCCTTCGAGCACCTCGACATTGTCGACGTCATACAGCCTGAGGTCGGGGTCGGGGGCGTTATAGCTCAGGCGGATATCGCCCAGATATTGCCCCACGGTCGCCTGCGTCGGTCCGGTGAAACTCGAATCGGCGATGCCGCGGATGAACAGCTTGTTGCGCCCGGCGCCCAGATGCGTCGAGGACACGGTCGCCATGCGCGACAGGATCGATTCGGTGCCGCGTTCGCCGCCAAACGCCAAATCGCCGCCATCCAGCGAGGTGGCGACGCCTGCATAATGCGAATAGGGGGTATCGGCTTTCGACGCGGTGACGATAATCTCGTCCTCGGGCCGGGCGACGACGTGCTTCGGTACCGCGGGCGGCGGCGGCGAAGCGCGCGGCGGCGAGGTCGAACGCGGCGCGACGCGGTGGGCCGGACGTCGTTCTATCCGCCAGCTCGTGCCGCTGACGCGCACCGCACGGGCCGGGGTGCCGGCGAGCATGCGCCGGATCGCTTCGCCGGGCGCCATGCGGCCGCGCACGGAGCGAACGCGGCTATTCCACAGCTCGGCGTCGGCGACACTGATGCTGATCCCGGCCTGACGGCTGAGCACCGGCAGCGCCGCCGACAGCGTGCCCTTCGGCACATCGAACGCGTGATCTTCCTCCGCCGCGGCCTGCGCGGGCAGCGCGATCGCCGCGGCAGCGACAAGGAAAGGCGCGATCGGGCGAGTCATGTCAGCGCATCAGCACCCAGCCGTCGCCCTGCTGCTCGGCGCGCGTCCCCGACAGGGCGGCGAGGTCGGCGACCGTGCGCGCGCGGTCCCTGTCGATGACGAGCGCGCCCCGGAACGACAGGGCTTCGGCATTGGGGGCGATGCGGACGTCCATCCCGGCGGTGCGGCGCAGGTCGTCCGCGACCTGGGGCAGCGGCGCGCCGTTATAGACGAGCAGCCCGGTGCGCCACCCGCCGACGGTGGCGACGTCGACATCGCGCACCTCGGGCGCGGCGCCGTCGCGTGCCTCCAGACCCTTGCCCGCCGCGAGCCGGACGTTTTCGCGCGCCGGATTATAGGCAACCAGTCCCTCGGATACCGCGACCGCCGTCCGCCCTTCACCGCGCACGACGTTGAATGCCGTGCCCAGGTCGACGATCCGCGCGTCGCCGGCTTCGACCAGGAACGGCGCGTCGTCGCGGTGGACGATGTGGAACATCGCTTCGCCGCGATCGAGGCGCGCGAACCTCGGGCGCTCGTCGTCGAGCGTGACGGCCGACGCGCCGTTGATCTCGATCCGCGAACCGTCGGCAAGCTCGATGCTGCGATGTTCGCCCGCGGCGGTCTCGATCTGCCGCATGTCGTCGAACAGGCCAAAGGTCGACAGGCTGATCGCGGCGACGAGCGCGGCGGCCAGCGCGCCGCCCAGCCACAGGCGGCGCGACGGGCGGCGACGGGGCGGTTCGGCGACGCGGACGGGGGCGGGCTGACCCGCGGGAGGCAGGGCGGCGAGGTCGACGTCCAGGCTGGCAATCGCGTCATAGGCGTCGGCGTGCGCCGGGTCTTCGGCAAGCCACTCGGCAAAGCCGTCCCAGTCGGTAAAGGCCGGGTCGCGCTGGCGGACCAGCCAGTCGGCCGCCTGCGCATCGACGATCGTCGGGTCAGCCGGCATCGAACTGCCTCCGCAGCGCCGCGAGCGCGGCATAGACCTTGCGCAGGTCGGCTTCGACGGTGCTCAGGCTGATCCCCATCTCGGCGGCTATATCGCGCTGAAGCAGGCCGTCGACCCGGAAACGGCGAAAGATGCGCGCGGGCCGGTCGCCGGTCGCCGCGATCGTGCGTTCGACCATCGCGAGTTGTTCGCGCGATATGAGGGCGCTTTCGGCCGACGGCGTCTGCACCGCGGCCGCTTCGCCCCACGCCTTGTCGCGCAGCGCGCTCTGGCGTGCCGAACGGTACCGGTCGAGCATCAGGTTGTTCGCCGCGCGCATGGCATAGGCGAGCGGGTCGGCGATCGGCCCGGCAGCCTTTTCGGTCAGGCGCATCCACAGGTCCTGGAACAGATCCTCGGCGGCATCGCCCGCGCCGCGCACCTCGAGGAAGCGCACGATGCGCGCGCGGTTGGCGAGCAATATGCCCTCGATGCCCTGTGCGGCGTCGGTCCGGTCGGTCGCCTCGGTCATGGAATATCTGGTTCTAAGTGCCGTTACATGTCCTGCGGCACCGGCGACGCCGGCCCGATACGGCCCCCTGAAGCCGCCGTCATATAGCGCGATTGCCGCGCCATGCAACCGCGCCACCGGGGCGAACCCCTCCGCCGCGAGGGCAGAGGGGCGGAGGGGAGGGGCAAGAGCGATCATGTCGGTGTCCATCGGATCCCTAGGGTCCTGACCCTAGGCAAGGGGGAAGCAGGGTGAGGAGGCGCTTCCCCCTTGCGGGAGGGCAGGAGCCGGCCCGGGGGGCATTGGGCCGGCGTCCTGCACGAAGCCCGGCCTTACAGGCCGACCTTCAGGCTCGCGCGGAAGGCCCATCCAACATGGTTTTGTTGTTCCTCCGCGGAGATTTCGCCGCCGACCTGAAAGGCCGAATTGCCCGCGATCCCGCGCAGGCGACCGACCCAGCCGCTCTTGCGTTCTTCGGGAACAAGGGTGAAGGGATCGCCGTCCTTGAACGACGCGACGGTCGCGCCAAGCGAGCCGCCGACGATCTCGCGCCGGCCCGCCTCCAGTTCGAAGCGCGTCCAGCCGTCATATTCGTCGCGCCCCCCGAACTCGAGCCCCATGGTGACGGTGCCCGTCACCGCAAGCTCGTCGCTCGATCGGTCGGCAACCGTCAGGTCGAGCGCATCGCCGCCTCCCGTTTCGGTGTAGCCGTCCTCCTTCAGCTTGTAATAGTCGACCGCGACCGCCGGGCGGAAGGTCAGGCCGCCAAGGCGGCCGTCGTGCGCGATCGCACCCGACGCCGACCAGAGCGTTCCGTCCCACTTGCCACGCATCGTCTTTTCGAGCGTTTCGGCGCCGGTGTCGGCGCGGAACACGCGGGTGCCCTTCATCTTGATCGGCGCGCCCGCGACGCGCGCGTTGGCCATCCAGCCGTTCGAGCGCAGACGCCAGTGGAGCGCGCCTTCGAACTGGTTGGTCGTCACCTCGTTGTCGTTGATGCCATTGCCGTCCTTGCCGCGCAGATAGGCGATCGTGCCGCCGAAGTTGCCCGCGCCGGTCTCGATCTCGGCTCCCGCCGAAATGCCCCAGCCCGACACGTCATAGCTCGCGGTATCGCCAAGGCTCTTCGACGTGCCCCACACGGCCTGGTTGATCCAATAGCCCCACTTGCCCTCGTCCTGATAAGGCGCGTTGGGATCCTGGAGATAGCGGGCCAGCGTCCGCGATCCGGTCGTCACGGTTTCGAACACGCCGCCTTCATGCTCGGGCAGCATCTGCTGCATCTGCGCGCGAAAGGCGTCGCGGCCCGTGATGTCGAGGAACACCGCCTCGATCTCCTCGTCGGCGCCCAGCGCATCGACGACCGCGTTGAAGGCGCCTGCCTCCGACCGGTTGAGCTCGAGCTCGCCGACGCTCTTGCGCGCGACGTCGACGATCAGCTGGGTGCCCGTGGAACTGAGTTCGCCCTTGAACAGATAGGGGAGGAGCGTCGTCTCGGTGGTCAGATTGTCGGCGCCGGTCAGCGACCCGGCGGTGACGACGATATGCTCGCCCTCGGCTTCGTCGATGCTGGTGAGCTTCAGCGCCAGCTTGGTATCCTCGCCAAAGCTCGCATTGCCCGTCACGGTCAGCGCGGTGCCATCGTCGCCGCCATCGAGCGTCACCGCCAATATGCCTTCGTCGGTCACCGACAGCGACGAAATCGTCGCAGCGCCGCCGACGTCGAACGCCCCGCCGTTCACCGCGACGTCCAGCCCCGACGAATTGGCGAGCGTTCCCGAAAACACCGCCGAATCGCCGATCGTCAGCGTGTCGGACCCGCCGCCGAAATCGGCCAGCCCGACGAAGCGCGCGCTGCCCGAAAGCGACAGGGCATCGTCGCCGGCCCCAAAGGCGGCATCGCCGGCATAGATCGCGTCGCCCGACAGCGTCATCTGGTTATCACCGGCGCCGAATACCGTGTTCCCCGTCACCTTGCCGTCGGCGATGTCGAAAACGTCGTTGCCGCCGCCGAAGCGAATGTCGCCGGTGATCGACGGCGCAGTCTTGCCTTCGGCGACCGCGACCTGCTTGATCGTCGCGCCGCTGCCGTTGGCCGACAGGTCGATCGCGATCGTGTCGCCGCCGTCCTTGGTGCCCGTCGCGCTGATCGTGCCGCTGTTTTCGACCAGGTCGACATTGCCCGACAGGTCGACGATCGCGCGCGCGGTCGCATCCTTGCCTCCGCTCTTCGCGTTCACCGTCCCGCTGTTGCGGATCGTCGAAACGTCGCTGCCGGCTTCGACCAGGATCGCGGTCGCGACGTCGTCGGCGCCTTCGCCCCCGGTCGTCGCTTCCACCTTGCCCGAGACGCGCACCTCGGGAACCGTCGCGCCCGCGCCGATCAGGATGGCCGTCGCCGATGCGTCCTTCGAGATCGCGTTGACCGCGCCGCCGACCTTGACCCCGCCCGAAATGTCGACCGCGCCGCCAAGCCCGCCGATCTGCAGGCCCGTCGCGTCCTTGCCCGCGTAAAGCCCGTTGCCGACGACGGTCCCGTCGATGATCAGGCCAAAGTCGGTGCCGGTGCCGGCGACCGCGCCGATCGCGATATCGCGGTCGGCCGATCCGATGCGCAGCGCCGGGGCCGATCCAAAGGAGCGGACGACCGCCGATCCCTCCTTTGCGTCGGGGATGCCGTCGTCGTCTGAATCGGTGTCGTCGTCATCGTCGTCGGATACTTTCGGCGCGACCGCCAGGATGATGCCGCCATCGACATCCCCCTCGATCGAGATCGCGGGACCGCCTTGCAGCAAGTCGTCGGCATCGAGCTTCGACGGGTCCGACGGCGGGGTGGTGAACCGATAGCCGCTCGCGACATATTCACCCTGGATCTCGAGCGCGCCGGCGATGTCACCGGTCAGCTGCGCCGCCATCGCATTCTCGCCGATCGCGGCAACCTTGCCCGCCAGCCGGACGTCGCCGGTGACGTCTTGCAGTCCGATGCCAAGCGCATTGTCGCCGAGCACCGAGACCGTCCCATTGTTGGTGAACTCGCCGGTCAGCGTGCCGCCAAGGCGGATGCCCGCCGAATCATTGCCTTCGACCGTGATCGCGCCGTCGTTGACGATATTGCCCGTAAAGGCGCCGCCGGTGCCGATCCCCGTGCGTCCGTTGCCGACCGCGAACGGCCCGTCCTTGTCGCCGTCATTGTCGATATCTTCGCCTTCATAGCTTTCGTCGATGACGATCTTGCCGGTCGCGCCGTTCGTGATCGATCCGGTCGTGCCGGCTTCGGCAAAGATGCCGGTGGCGCCGTTCGCATTGCCGATCTGGATCGTACCGTCGTTCACGACCTTGTTGTCGCTGTCGATCGTGACCGCGGTACCGCCGGTCGGTTTCACCGACCCGTCCTTGGTGATCTTGATGTCGTCGGGCGCCCCCGACTTCACCGTCGAGGTCTTGACCGGCGTCGTCGTCGCGGTGCTGATCGTGGTTTCGGCATGAACGGGCAGGGCCGCCATCGCGGCGAGGCAGGTCGAAGCCAGCAGGGTCTTGCGCATGAAATTCCTCTTGTGATCGATCGGGACGTCCTCCCGGGACAATCGCAAGACGGAACGGGGCCGGCGCGGCCTTGGAATTTATTT
>CAZSMB010000138.1:0-7084 GCA_964607625.1 uncultured Sphingopyxis sp.
GATCGAGGCGATGGCGGCGGGCCTGCCCGTCGTCAGCCCCGCCGTCGGCGATGTCGCGGCGATGGTGTCGGACGCGAACCGCCCGTTCGTCGCGTCGGACGAGGCGGCGTTCCGGGGGGCGCTTGCGGCGCTTGCGGACGATAGCGCTCTGCGGGCGCGGGTCGGCGCCGAAAACCGTCGCGTCGCCGGCGAACGCTTCGACGAATCTACGATGGTCGCGGCCTATGAAAAACTCTATGCTCGCGCGTTAGAGGGGTACAGCCCGTTCAGCGGACGCTGGGTCGGGATCGATTGACAAGGGGCACCGTCTTCCGCTTACGGAAACGGTAATTGGGGATCGGCGCTGGACGAGGCGCCGGTGGAGAGAAAGAGGTTTATAGTGTTCAAAGGTTTGAAGCCCATCGTTTATGGTGGCCGCGAAGTATGGCCGCTTGTCGAGGGCGGAAAGGGCGTGTCGGCGACCAACCATGCATCGAGCGGCGCCTGGGCGGCAGCCGGCGGAATCGGCACGGTTTCGGCGGTTAATGCGGACAGCTATGATGCCGAAGGCAAGATCATCCCCCAAATCTATCGCGCACTGACGCGCAAGGAGCGGCACGAGGAACTGGTCGGCTATGCGATCGATGGCGCGGTCGAGCAGGTCAAGCGCGCGCACGACATCGCCGGCGGCAAGGGCGCGATCAACATCAACGTCCTGTGGGAAATGGGCGGCGCCCAGCAGGTGCTCGAAGGCGTGCTCGAACGCGCCAAGGGTCTCATCACCGGCGTCACCTGCGGCGCGGGGATGCCCTACAAGCTCAGCGAGATCGCGGCACGCCACAATGTTCATTATCTGCCGATCATTTCGTCGGCGCGCGCCTTTCGTGCGCTGTGGAAGCGCGCCTATCACAAGGTCGCGCACCTGATGGCGGCGGTGGTCTACGAAGATCCGTGGCTGGCGGGCGGGCACAACGGCCTGTCGAATGCCGAGGATCCGTTGAAGCCCGAGGATCCGTTTCCGCGGGTCAAGGCGCTGCGCGACACGATGCGCGCCGAAGGGATTTCCGACGAAGTGCCGATCGTGATGGCCGGCGGCGTCTGGTATCTGCGCGACTGGGAGGACTGGATCGACAATCCCGAACTCGGGCATATCGCCTTCCAATATGGCACGCGCCCGCTGTTGACGCAGGAAAGCCCCATCCCTCAGGACTGGAAGGACCGGCTACGGACACTCGACGAGGGCGACGTCCTGCTCCACCGTTTCTCGCCGACGGGCTTTTATTCGAGCGCGGTGCGCAATCCCTTCCTGCGCGACCTCGAAGCGCGGTCGGAACGCCAGATCCCTTATTCGAAGCAGCAGGCGGGCGATCATGTCGTCCAGCTCGATGTCGGGGTGAAGGGCAAGAATTTCTGGGTCACCCCGCACGACCGTGACCGCGCGCGCGACTGGTCGGCCGAAGGCTATACCGAGGCTTTGAAAACCCCCGACAACACGGTTGTTTTCGTGACCGAGGGCGACCGCGACATGATCCGCAAGGACCAGGCCGACTGCATGGGCTGCCTGTCGCACTGCGGTTTTTCGGCGTGGAAGGACCATGACGATTATTCGACCGGTTATCTTGCCGATCCGCGCAGCTTCTGTATTCAAAAGACGCTTCAGGACATCGCGCATGGCGGCGACGTCGAACAGAATTTGATGTTCGCGGGCCACGCCGCGTTCAATTTCAAGACCGACCCCTTCTACTCGAACAACTTCACCCCGACGGTGAAGGAACTGGTCGACCGGATCCTGACGGGGGATTGACCCCCACTGACGGTTTATCAGACCCACCCCTCCAGCACCTGGTCGGGCGGACGGTGGCCGTCGGCCCAGGCTCGGATGTTGGCGATGACCTTTTCGCCCGACGCCTCGCGCCCTTCGATCGTCGCCGACGCGAGATGGGGGAGCAGGACCGCATTGGTGAGGGTCAGCAATTCGGGATCGACATCGGGCTCGTGTGCATAGACGTCGAGCCCGGCGCCCGCGATGCGCCTGGCCTTCAACGCCGCGATCAGCGCCTTTTCGTCGACGATCTCGCCGCGCGCGGTGTTGATGAGGTAGGCACTGGGTTTCATCGCCGCGATGCGCGCGGCGTTCACCATCTCGTGCGTTTCGCTGGTGTGCGGGCAATGGATCGTCACCACGTCGCTGATGCGGAGCAGCGTGTCGAGGCTGGCATGATAGCTGGCGCCCAATTCCTCCTCGATCGCTTCGGGCAGGCGCTTGCGGTTGTGATAGTGAATCGACAGGCCGAACGCGCGCGCGCGCCGCGCCACCGCAAGGCCGATCCGGCCCATGCCGATGATGCCGAGCAGCTTGCCGCCAACGCGGTGGCCGAGCATCGCGCTGGGCGCCCAACCCTGCCATTTGCCCGATCGCATCAGCGTCTCGCCTTCGGCCAGTCGGCGCGGGACGCTGAGGATCAGCGCCATCGTCATGTCGGCGGTATCTTCGGTGAAGACGCCGGGGGTGTTCGCGACCATGATGCCTTTCGCGCGCGCCGCCGCGAGGTCGATATGATCGACGCCGGCGCCGAAATTGGCGATCAGTTTCAGCCGGTCGCCCGCCGCCGCGATGATATCGCCGTCGATATGATCTGTGACGGTCGGCACCAGCACGTCGCAATCTCGCACCGCCGCCTTCAATTCGTCGGTGGAGAACGCATGGTCGTGCGCCGAGAGCACAACCTCGAACAATTCTGCCATGCGACCCTCGACATGGGGCATCAACTGGCGGGTGACGATGACGCGCGGGCGCTTCGGACGAGGTGAATCGGGCATGGCGTCGATAGAGCGCGCAGCGCGCGGAGGGTCAAGGGGCTCGATGGCGAGGCGCCGGCGCGGGACCGGCCGCCGGCTCCACGCGGCCAGTTGAAAAGCCCGGCGGATTTTGACAAGGCTGATCCATGAAAATCCGCCATTTGCTTGCCGCCGCCGTTTCCGTTGCCGTCATTGGCCCCGGCCTTTTCATGGCGGCCGCGCATCTCGCCCCGGCCGCGGCACAGGCGACCGACGACGTCGCGGTGCCCTATTGGGCGTCGATCAGCGTCGACAAGGCGCGGATGCGCAAGGGGCCATCGATGGATGTTCCGGTATTGTGGGAATATCGCCGCAAGGATTTACCGGTGAAGGTCATCGCGCGGCATGATTTGTGGCGCAAGATCGAGGACCCGGACGGGACGCAGGGCTGGATGGCGGCGCGACTGCTCAGCCGGACGCGCACCGCGATCGTCACCGGCGACATCCGGCCGCTGCGCGAGGCGCCCAGGGGGGATGCCGCGATTGCTTATCGTGCCGAACCGGGCGTCGTCGGACGGATCAGCGACTGCAAGGACGGTTGGTGCCGGTTCGACGTGAAGGGGCGCGAAGGCTGGATCGAGGCCGGGCATATATGGGGCGACTGAGACCCGCGCCCGAAATATCGGTGAAAGGCCGGACGATCGCTCGCCCGGCCTTCCAGAGTGTGGGTTTTCCCGATGACCGCGCGGCTCAGAAGAAACCGCGATAGACCCGGACGACCGCGCCGTTTCGGACGTTGACGAGCAGCAGGTCGTTATAATGGCGGACATAGGTCAGGCCCGCGCCCGCGCGCGGAACGCGCCAGCGCGCGTCGTAGCTGAGGCGATAGGTCGGCGCATAGTAGCGCGAGTTCAGCCGGTTGCCGACCGCGAAGCGGTGATACTGGAAGGGCGCATGCCAGTTCGCATAACGGCGGTCGCGCTTCCAGTCGCGCTTGTCCTCGCGATATTCCTGACGCGCATTGCGCAGGTCGCGATGTTCGTCGCGCACATCCTTGCGGTCGCCATAGCGGACCGCCTGGCGCACATCGCGCTTTTCCTGCCGGACATCCTGCCGGTCGCGGCGCAGTTCGCCGGGCGAGGTGGCGGCCGACGCGGCGACGGGAACCATCATCGCGGCGATCAGGCCGGCGGTGAGAAATTTGCTTTTCATCATAATGCCATTCCTTGTCTTGCCGTCAGGGGGAGGGGATCTGCCCGATGACAAGGACGGAATAGGCGAGTCGATTTGAACCGATCCGGAATGCGGCGTTTAGGTTCGGGACATGAGTGTCGCAAACTGTATCAACGGGCGGCTACGCCGCCGCCCGTCGCCGATCGTGTCAAACCAGTTCGACCGCGACCGCGGTGGCTTCGCCGCCGCCGATGCACAGGCTGGCGATGCCGCGCGTCTTGCCGCGATTCTGCAGCGCCGCGATCAGTGTCGTGATGATGCGGGTGCCGCTGGCACCGATCGGGTGGCCGAGAGCCGTCGCGCCGCCGTTGACGTTGATCCTGTCGTGCGGGATGCCAAGGTCGTGCATCGCGAACATCGCGACACAGGCAAAGGCTTCGTTGACTTCGAACAGGTCGACATCGGCGATGGACCAGCCGGCCTTGTCCAGCACTTTGGTGATCGCTCCGACGGGAGCCACCGTGAAATCCTTTGGCTCCTGCGCGTGCGCGGCGTGGGCGACAAGCCTGGCGACCGGCTTGGCGCCCTTCGCTTCGGCCACCGATTGACGCGCGAGCACGACCGCGGCGGCACCGTCGGAGATCGAGGAGCTGGTGGCGGCGGTGATCGTTCCGTCCTTGGCAAAGGCGGGGCGCAGCGTCGGGATCTTGTCGGGATTGCCCTTGCCCGGCTGCTCGTCGGTGTCGACGACGACCTCGCCCTTGCGCGTCGCGATCGTCACCGGGGTGATTTCGGCAGCAAAGGCGCCGTCGGCGATCGCGGCCTGCGCTCGGCGCAGCGATTCGATCGAATAATCGTCCTGCGCCTGGCGGCTGAGCTGATAGGCGTCCGCGGTATCCTGAGCAAAAGTGCCCATCGCGCGGCCGGCGTCATACGCGTCTTCCAGCCCGTCGAGGAACATGTGGTCATAGGCGGTGTCGTGGCCGATGCGCGCGCCTGAGCGGTGCTTCTTGAGCAGATAGGGGGCGTTGGTCATCGATTCCATGCCCCCTGCGACAACGAGGTCGATGCTGCCCGCGGCGAGCGCTTCGGCGCCCATGATGACCGTCTGCATGCCGGAGCCGCACACCTTGTTGACCGTGGTCGCCTGCACCGACTTGGGCAGGCCGGCCTTGATCGCCGCCTGGCGCGCCGGCGCTTGGCCGAGCCCGGCGGGCAGAACGCAGCCCATGTAGATGCGCTCGACATCTTCGCCTTTCACGCCGGCACGCTCGACCGCCGCCTTGACCGCGGTCGCGCCGAGATCGGTCGCGCTCGCGTCCGACAGCGCGCCCTGCATGCCGCCCATCGGCGTGCGGGCATAGGAGAGGAAGACGACGGGATCGGCGGTGGTCATGGCGAAAGACTCCGTAGGGGAAAGAAACGTTGGCGGCCCGGTTAGCTCAATTGCTGCATCTGCGAAAGGGGCAGGGGCGATATGGGGCAGCCGGTTTCATCTTGCAACGCGCCCGCGCGCATGGTCAAACGAGGCAGAGCAGGAGAGGGGTCAGGGTCATGGCAACGGTTGCAGTCGATATCGCCGACGAGACGCAGCGGATGGAACAGGTGCTGCGCGCCCAGCGCGCCAGCTTTACCGCGGCGATGCCCGAAAGCATGGAGGTGCGGCGCGACCGTATCGATCGCGCCATCGCTCTGCTGGTGGACAATGCAGAGGATTTTGCGAAGGCGGTGAGCGAGGATTTCGGCCATCGCAGCCGGGAACAGACCCTGATGACCGACATCATGCCGTCGGTCAGCGCGCTCAAGCACGCAAAGAAGCATATGGCGAACTGGGCGAAGGGCGAAAAGCGCAAGCCGACGTTTCCGCTCGGCCTGCTCGGCGCCAAGGCCGAGGTCGTCTATCAGCCCAAGGGTGTCGTCGGGGTCGTGGCCCCGTGGAATTTCCCGGTCGGCATGGTCTTCGTGCCGATGGCCGGCGTCCTCGCGGCGGGAAACCGCGCGATGATCAAGCCTTCGGAGTTCACCGAAAATGTGTCGGCCTTGATGGCCCGGCTCGTCCCCGACTATTTCGACGAAAGCGAAATGGCCGTGTTCACGGGCGGCCCCGATGTCGGCGTCGCCTTTTCCAAACTCGCCTTCGACCATCTGATCTTTACCGGCGCGACCAGCGTCGGAAAGCACATCATGCGCGCCGCCGCGGACAATCTGGTTCCCGTGACGCTCGAGCTCGGCGGCAAGTCGCCGACCTTCGTGGGACGGAGCGCCGACAAAACTCTGGCGGGGCAGCGCGTCGCGATGGGCAAGCTGATGAACGCGGGGCAGATCTGCCTCGCGCCCGACTATCTTCTTGTCGCCGAAGACCAGGAAAGCGACGTGATCGACAGCGTGACAAAGGGTGCGGCATCGCTCTATCCGACGCTGCTGGCCAATGACGATTACACGTCGGTCGTGAACACCCGCAATTACGACCGGTTGCAGGGGTATCTTGCCGACGCGCGCGAAAAGGGAGCCGAGGTGATCGAGGTCAATCCCGCCGGTGAAGATTTTGCAAGCTCGAACGGGCACAAGATGCCGCTCCATATCGTCCGCAATCCGACCGACGAGATGAAGGTGATGCAGGACGAGATTTTCGGGCCGATCCTGCCCGTCAAAACCTATCGGACGATCGACGAGGCCATCGATTATGTGAACGCGCACGACCGTCCGCTCGGGCTATATTATTTCGGCCAGGACAAGAGCGAGGAGGACCGGGTCCTGACGCGCACCATCTCGGGCGGGGTCACGGTCAACGACGTGCTGTTTCACAACGCAATGGAAGACCTGCCCTTTGGCGGCATCGGTCCGTCCGGCATGGGCAATTATCACGGCCTCGACGGCTTCCGCACCTTCAGCCACGCGCGTGCCGTCTATCGCCAGCCAAAGCTCGACGTTGCCGGCATGGCGGGCTTCAAACCGCCCTATGGCAAGGCGACCGCAAAGACGCTGGCCAGGGAACTCAAGAAATAGCTTGGCAAGCGCGCCCCTGACCCCTTAGGGGGAACGCCGTCGCCCGGGGGCCCCTGTGGTGAAATTGGTAGACGCGCTCGACTCAAAATCGAGTTCCGCAAGGAGTGCTGGTTCGAGTCCGGCCAGGGGCACCATCTATCGAGGCCGG
>CAZSMB010000139.1:0-3948 GCA_964607625.1 uncultured Sphingopyxis sp.
GGCGAAACGGTCGTCCTGTGCGCCGTCACCGCCGCCAAGTCGGTGAAGGAAGGCCAGGACTTCTTTCCGCTGACCGTCCATCACCAGGAAAAATATGCCGGCGCGGGCCGTATCCCGGGCGGCTTTTTCAAGCGCGAACGCGGCGCCACCGAAAAGGAAACGCTGGTCAGCCGCCTGATCGACCGTCCGATCCGCCCGCTGTTCCCCGAAGGTTTCTATAACGAGATCAACACGATCGCTCAGGTAATGAGCTATGACGGCCACAATGAGCCCGACGTCCTCGCGATGGTCGCGGCCTCGGCTGCGCTCACCATTTCGGGTGTTCCGTTCATGGGCCCGATCGGCGCCGCCCGCGTCGGCTATCTCGACGGCGAATATATTCTGAACCCGACCGACGAGCAGGTTGCCGAAGGCGATCTGGACCTCGTCGTCGCGGCGACCCACGACGCGGTGATGATGGTCGAGTCCGAAGCCAACGAACTGTCGGAAGAGGTGATGCTCGGCGCGGTGATGTTCGCGCACGACGCGTGCCGCGACGTCATCAAGGCGATCATCGGCCTTGCCGAACAGGCCGCGAAGGATCCCTGGGAACTTGCCACGTCGGACGACAATGCCGCGCTGAAGGACAAGCTGAAGAAGCTGGTCGGCAAGGATATCGCCGCCGCCTACAAGCTGACCGACAAGTCGGCGCGCTCGAACGCGCTCAACGAAGCGCGGGCAAAGGCCAAGGAACAGTTCGCGGCCGACGGCCTCGATCCCCAGGCGGTGATGGCCGGAATCAAGCTGGTCAAGAAGCTGGAAGCCGAAATCGTCCGCGGCGCGATCCTGAAGGACGGCACGCGCATCGACGGCCGTTCGACGACGCAGATCCGGCCGATCGAGGCGGAAACGCACTTCCTGCCGCGCGCGCATGGTTCGGCGCTGTTCACCCGTGGCGAGACCCAGACGATCGCGACCTGCACGCTCGGCACCAAGGAAGCCGAGCAGATGATCGACGGTCTCAACGGCCTGCGCTACGAAAACTTCATGCTGCACTATAACTTCCCGCCCTATTCGGTCGGCGAAGTCGGCCGCTTCGGTCCTCCGGGACGCCGCGAAGTCGGCCACGGCAAGCTCGCCTGGCGCGCGCTGCACCCGGTGCTGCCGACGAAGGAGGACTTCCCCTACACGATCCGCCTGACCAGCGACATCACCGAATCGAACGGGTCGTCGTCGATGGCGACCGTGTGCGGCGGTTCGCTGTCGCTGATGGACGCCGGCGTGCCGATCAAGCGCCCGGTGTCGGGCATCGCGATGGGCCTGATCCTCGAAGGCGACGAGTTCGCGATCCTGTCGGACATTCTGGGCGACGAGGACCATCTCGGCGACATGGATTTCAAGGTCGCGGGTACGTCCGAAGGCATCACCACGATGCAGATGGACATCAAGATCGCCGGCATCACCAAGGAAATCTTCGAAAAGGCACTGGCGCAGGCCAAGGACGGCCGCGCGCACATCCTGGGTGAGATGAACAAGGCGCTGGGCGAGGTCCGCAGCGAATTGTCGGCGCACGCACCGCGTATCGAGACGATCAATATCGACAAGTCGAAGATCCGCGACGTCATCGGTACCGGCGGCAAGGTGATCCGCGAGATCGTCGCCACCACCGGCGCCAAGGTCGACATCGACGACGAAGGCATCATCAAGATCGCTTCGTCGGACCCGGCGCAGATCGAGGCCGCGAAGGCGTGGATCCTCGGCATCGTCGAAGAGCCCGAGGTCGGCAAGATCTATAACGGCAAGGTCGTCAATCTCGTCGACTTCGGTGCGTTCGTGAATTTCATGGGCGGCAAGGACGGGTTGGTCCACGTCAGCGAAATCAGGAACGAGCGCGTCGAAAAGGTCGCCGACGTCCTGTCCGAAGGGCAGGAGGTCAAGGTCAAGGTGCTCGAGATCGATCCGCGCGGCAAGGTCCGCCTGTCGATGCGCGTCGTCGACCAGGAAACCGGCGAGGAACTCGAAGACACCCGTCCGCCCCGCGAACCGCGCGGCGATCGCGGTGATCGTGGTCCGCGCCGCGACGGCGGCGACCGTGGCCGTGGCGGCCGCGACCGCGGTCCGCGCCGAGAAGGCGGCGACCGCGACCGCGGCCCGCGCCGCGAGCGCAGCGACAATGGTCCCGAGGACCAGGGCCATGTGCCCGACTTCCTGAAGGACTGATCGCCTTTGGCATCGGAAAAGAAGGGGGTCTGCGAAAGCAGGCCCCTTTTTCTTTGCGTGCGGTCGGGGGCTTTGGGTGAGGAGCGGATATTTCCGCTATCGTTATGGCAAGGGGTCACAACCGGTCGCAACGGGACGCAGGCGCCGGGACTCGCCACGCCCGCCCGATTTGATTATGTCGCTGTCCCATGTTGACGATGATCCTTCCGCTCCTCGCCCTCGCGGTGCAACCCGCGGTCCAGCCCGACGCGCCGCCCGCCGCCACCGATCATGCGCCCGACGCCGTCGCCGCCGCGCCCGATACGCGGCCCTATGTCGCGCTCGACACCGATCTCGGGACCATCACGGTGCGGATCGAGGACGGGCGCGCGCCGGTCACGGCAAGGAATTTCCTGCGCTATGTCGACACGAAGCGGATGGACGGGTTCAAATTCTATCGCTCGACACGGACATGGGGCCCGGCGAGCCGGCTGATCCAGGCGGGGAACCGCGGCAATGCCGCGCGCAACTTTCCGCCGATCGCGCACGAGCCGACGACGCAGACCGGGCTGACCAATTGCGACGGCGCGCTGTCGATGGCGCGGCTCAACCCCGGCGACGCGACGACCGATTTCTTTCTGCTGCTGTCCGATATCAAGGGGTTCGATGCCGATGCCCAGGGCGGCGACGGCGCGGGATTCGCGGTGTTCGGGGAGATCGTTGGGGGCCGCGACGTCGCCGAGAAAATCTATGCCGCGCCGGTGTCGCCGACCGCCGGCGACGGTCCGATGCAGGGCCAGATCCTCGACCCGATGGTGACGATCAAGACCGCGCGGCGCGTGCCCGCGCCCGCCAATCCGCCGCAGGGCTGCGTCGTCAGGCCGGCCGTGCCCGTCTCCCCGGCGCAATAGCGAGGCAAAGCGCCGAAACGCCCCATCATTTATTTTGCGTTCATCCGCGCTGTGGCTATACCGCCCGCATGACTCACCGGACTAATCCGCGCGCCGCCGTGCGCCTGCTCGCCGCAGCCCTTGTGATGACGCCCTTGCTGGCGGCCTGTGCCGGGGGCGGCGGGGTCAAGAAAGACACGCGGTACGTCGCGCGCGATGTCAGCACATTGTATCGTGCGGCGCAGGATCGCCTCGATCGCGGCCAGTACAAGCTCGCCGCCGCGCTGTTCGACGAGGTCGAGCGCCAGCATCCCTATTCGCCCTGGGCGCGCCGTGCGCAGCTGATGAGCAGCTTTTCCTATTATATGGACCGCGAATATACGCCGGCGATCGCCGCGGCGCAGCGTTTCCTCGCGATCCATCCGGGCAACAAGGATGCCCCCTATGCCTATTATCTGATCGCGCTCAGCTATTATGAGCAGATCAGCGACGTCACCCGCGACCAGAAGATCACCGAGCAGGCGCGAAACACGCTCGGCGAAGTGATCCGCCGCTATCCCGACAGCCGCTATGCCGCCGATGCGCGGCTCAAGATGGACCTGGTGCAGGACCATCTCGCGGGCAAGGAGATGGAGATCGGCCGTTTCTACGAGCGCAGCTCGAACTGGCTCGCCGCCTCGATCCGCTTCCGCGAAGTGGTCGACAAATATCAGACGACGAGCCACGCGCCCGAGGCGCTCTATCGCCTCGTCGAATGCTATCTCGCGCTCGGCGTGCCGTCGGAGGCGAAGAAGTCGGCGGCGGTTCTCGGCGCGAACTATCCGGGCAGCAAATGGTACGAACGCGCGTTCGAACTGATGGAAAAGCACGCGCCGACCGC
>CAZSMB010000139.1:4048-7038 GCA_964607625.1 uncultured Sphingopyxis sp.
CTGTCCATTGCCAATATCGTGCTGATCGAGCGGCTCGACCTCGAATTCGACAGCGGGCTCGGCGTGCTGACCGGCGAAACCGGGGCGGGCAAGTCGATCCTGCTCGATTCGCTGGGGCTTGCGCTCGGCATGCGCGCCGACACCGGACTGGTGCGGCAGGGCGCCGATCGCGCGCAGGTCACGGCGAGTTTTGCACCGCCGGCACCGGGCACGCCGCTCGCCGTGCTGCTGGCCGACAACGACATCGCGCTCGAACCCGGGGAGCCCCTGCTCGTCCGCCGCACGCTCAGGGCCGATGGTGGTAGCCGCGCCTTTCTGGGCGACCAGCCCTGCTCGGCGGCGCTGCTGCGCGAGGTCGGCGGGTATCTGGTCGAAATCCACGGTCAGCACGATGATCGAGGCCTGCTCGCGCCTGCGGGACACCGCGCGCTGCTCGATGCCTATGCGCGCGCCGACACCGGCGCGGTCGCCGCGGCGCATCGCGCGTGGCGCGCCGCCGAGGACAAGCTCGCCGCGGCGAGGGCGGCGCTCGACGAGGCCGAACGCGACCGCGAATGGCTCGACCATTGCGTGGCCGAACTACAGGCGCTCGCGCCCCGGCCCGGCGAAGAAACCGAACTCGCCGAGGCGCGTGCGTCGATGCAGAAGGGTGAGCGGATCGCCGGCGATCTTGCGACGATCCTCGAAGCGTTCGACGGCAGCGACGGGGGACCGGCGCTGCTGCGCGGCGCGGCGCGGCGGCTCGATCGGCTCGCGGGCGATCACCCGCTGCTCGCGGAGGCGCTCGCGAACCTCGACCGCGCGATCATCGACGCCGACGAGGCCGAGGCGAAGCTGCACGAGGCGGCGCGCGCGATGGAATATGATCCCGACCGCCTCGAGGCCGCTGAGACGCGCCTGTTCGAACTGCGCGCGCTCGCCCGCAAGCATGGTGTGCAGCCCGACGAATTGCCGCAGCTGGCGCTCGACCTCGCGGCGCGGCTCGACGCGATCGAGGGCGGCGGCGCGGGGCTCGCGAAACTCGAGGCGGCGGTGCGCGACACCGCGGCCGCCTATACCCACGCCGCGACCGCGCTGTCGAACCAGCGCACGAAGGCGGCAGCGCGGCTCGACGCCGCGGTCGCGGGAGAGCTTGTGCCGCTCAAGCTCGACGCCGCGCGCTTCCAGACGCTCGTCGAACCGCTGCCCGCCGAACGCTGGGGACCCGACGGCATCGACCGGGTCGAATTTCTCATTTCGACCAATCCCGGTGCGCCCTTCGCGCCGCTCGCCAAGATTGCGAGCGGCGGCGAATTGTCGCGCTTCATCCTCGCATTCAAGGTCGCGCTCGCCGAGGAAGGCGGCGCCGACACGATCATCTTCGACGAAATCGACCGCGGCGTAGGCGGCGCCGTCGCGAGCGCGATCGGCGAGCGGCTGGCACGGCTCGCCAAGGGAACGACGGGCGGCGCGGGCAAGCAATTGCTGGCGGTGACGCACAGCCCCCAGGTCGCGGCCAAGGGTGCCGCGCACTTCCTGATCGCCAAGTCGAGCGAGGGCACCGTCACCCGCACCGGCGTCCGCGCCCTCGACGACGCGGGCCGCCGCGAAGAAATCGCGCGGATGCTGTCCGGGGCGGAAGTGACGGAGGAGGCGCGCGCGCAGGCGGAACGGCTGCTGGAGGTGGTGTGAGTGAGGGCGCTGGTTCAAGCCCCTCCTCTTCAGAGGAGGGGCAGCGAGACTTACGCGCTTTGCGCGTTAGTCGCAGCGGGGTGGTGCGCCTTCGCCGGCGCCCACCACCCCAAACCCCTCCTCTGAAGAGGAGGGGCTTATCGTGATGGACCGCCGCGTCATGCTCGAACGAGCCGCCCGAATGCGGCGGGAGCCTACGGAAGCCGAAAAGCGACTGTGGCGATACCTTTCCGGCACCAAGCTGGACGGACTGAAATTCCGGCGGCAGGCAATAATCGGCAATCGGATCGTTGATTTCTTCTGTCCGGCGAAAGGGCTCATCATCGAAATCGACGGCGATACGCACGACCGGGAGCGAGACGAGGCCCTGGATCGCCGGCTGGACGAGCAGTATGGCTATCGGACGCTTCGCCTGACCAACGCCGATGTACTCGATAACATGGACGGCGTGCTGCGCCATATCGAAGACATGGCTCGCCATTCGCCCGACCGATGGTCCACGCCAACCTCTCAACGGGAGGGGCTTTGAAAGACGCCTATCACCCCCTCGACCGCCCCGTCTGGTCGATGCTCACCGGGCGGCAGGCGCACCTGGCGACGGGCAACGCCCGGGCGGCGCGGATCGATCGCGGCTACGGGCCGTTCGGTGCCGCCGTCGATACGGGCGCCGCGGCGCAGGCGGCGCTCGCGGCGCTGGCTCCCCATGACGGCGAACTGTGGATCGTCGAGGGCGAGCCATGGCCCTTGCCGCCGGGCACGCGCGAAGTGCGGCGCGCGGTGCTTGCGCAGATGGTGGCCGAAGGACCGCCGCCCGCGCCGCGCGCCGGCGAGCCTGCGATGGTGCCGCTGTCCGACGCCGATGCGCCCGAAATGGGAGCGCTCGCCGACCATGCGAAGCCGGGTCCGTGGGGGCCGGCGACGCATCGCTATGGCCCCTTCTTCGGCGTGCGCGAAGAGGGGCGACTGCTCGCGATGGCGGGCCAAAGGATGCTGATGCCCGGCATGGCCGAGGTCAGCGGGGTCGCAACCTGGGCCGACTGCCGTGGGCGCGGCCTCGCCCGCGCGCTGATCGGCCATGTCATGCGCGCGATGGCGGCGCGCGGCGACACGCCCTTCCTGCACAGCTACGCCGACAATGCGGGCGCGATCGCGCTCTATGAAACGCTCGGCTTTCGCATCCGGCGGCAGGTGCATGTGCTGGTGATCGCGCGATTGGATACTCGCGCCGAGTTCGCTCCGGTGGCAAAAGCCGGGGCATGACCAACATCGAATCGCTGACCGAGGCCGAGGCCGCGAACGAGCTGATGCGGCTCGCGAAG
>CAZSMB010000140.1:0-7000 GCA_964607625.1 uncultured Sphingopyxis sp.
GGCCGTCGCAAGAACACCATCCGCATCGCGCGCCAGGCCGTCGAAAAGGCCGGCCAGTACGCCTATCGCGACCGCAAGGTCAAAAAGCGGAACTTCCGCGCCCTGTGGATCCAGCGCATCAACGCCGCGGTCCGCGCCGAAGGCCTGACCTATTCGCAGTTCATGCACGGCGTGAAGCTGGCCGGAATCGAACTCGACCGCAAGGTCATGGCCGATCTTGCGATGAACGAAGGCGCCGTGTTCGCCGCGATCATCGAACAGGCCAAGAAGGCGCTGCCGAAGGCCGCCTGACGCGCCCCGGTACACCGAAAACCAAAAGGGCGGCCTCCAGCGATGGAGGCCGCCCTTTTCCATGCACGGCCGTCCGGCCCGAGAGAGACGGCGCGGAAGGCGATGCCCCCGCGCCGTCTCGACGATGATCCAGAGGATGCATCGCCCCCCTCCCTCCGAACCGGTTAGCCGTGGGTCGCAGATAGCCGTCGGCCGGCGGAAGTGTTCCTATACTGTGGCATGAACCCTGGTCCCTGTCGGTGACGTATAGCGTCACACCTGTGACAAAAGTTGTAGAAAACCGACATCGCGCCGTTCAATTCATTGTTTTTCGGCGGCGATCCTCGCAAGCTGGCGCCGATGGACGAGCGCAATCGAACCGCAGGCAACCGCCCGCGCGTAACCACGCGTTTCTTTCCGGTGTCGCCGGCGCTGCGCCCTTATGCCAGCACCATCTATTTGCTTGAGATCGACGCGCCGCCCGGGGTCCGGGCCGAGGATTATCTGCATCCCGAATGGGCCAATATGCGCTTCGTGACGGGAGAAGTTCCGCTGGCGGCGATCGGCGGCGATACGCCGCGCCCGGCGCCTGCATTCATCGTGGCGGGGCCGACCAGCCGGGCGACCTATTTCGCCGCTGGAACGATGCGCGCCTGGGGGATCGGTATCCTCCCGATGGGCTGGGCGCGATTCGTGCCGCTTCGCGCGGATGCGCTTGCCGACCGCTTTTGCGATGGTGCCGCGCACCCGGCCTTTGCCACGATCGCGCCGCTCGCCAGCGGCCTGCCGCATATCGAGGACGCCGATGCCGGCGCGCGGATGATCGACGGACATTTCACCGCGCTCCTTGCCAACAGCGCGCCCGGCGATCCGGCCATTGGTCGTGCCCATGCCGCGCTGGTCGACGAGGGGCTGGCCAGCGTCTCCGCGCTTGCCGACATGCTCGGCCTGTCCGAACGCTCTGTGGAACGGCTCAGTCGGCGGGCGTTCGGCTTCCCGCCGAAACTGCTGCTCCGCCGCCAGCGCTTCCTGCGGAGCCTCGCGCGGTTCATGCTCGACCCTTCGATGGCGTGGATCGATACGCTCGACCTCCAATATTATGATCAGGCACAGTTCAACCGCGATTTCCGGCGCTTCATGGGCATGAGCCCCCGCGCCTATGCCGCACGTCCGAAGCCGATCCTCGGCGCTGCGGCCCTTGCACGCGCCGCCGCCGCGGGCGAGGCGGTGCAGGGGCTGCACAAGCCGCAAGGCTAGAGCCTGATGATACGCTCATATGGGTTGACCCGCGCCGCCGCTTCGGTGCAAGCGGCGGCGGGGCAAGGGCGGGTTCCCATCGCCGATCGCCCGATAAGCCAAAAGGACAGACAGCGGCGGCGCGCCCCCGGGCGACCCGCCGCCGCAGGACGAATGACATGAGCGACTATCAGGCGATGCAGGCCGGGCTATTGGCCGATATCGAAAGCGCCGCAGACCTCGACGCGCTCGAGGCGCTGCGCGTCGCCGCGCTGGGCAAGGCGGGCAGCGTATCGGCGCTGCTCAAGACCCTGGGCGGCATGACGCCCGATGAACGGCAGGCACAGGGGCCGCAGATCCATGCGTTGCGCGAGGCGGTGACCGACGCGATCGCGGCACGCAAGGCCGCGCTCGAATCCGCCGCACTCGAAACCAGGCTCGCGGCCGAGCGGCTCGACATGACGCTGCCGGCCGAGATCGCGCCCAGCGGCAGCGTCCACCCGGTCAGCCAGGTGATGGACGAACTCGCCGAAATCTTCGCCGACATGGGCTTCGCGGTCGCCACGGGTCCCGAGATCGAGGACGACTGGCACAATTTCACCGCGCTCAACATTCCCGAGACACATCCCGCGCGCGCGATGCACGACACTTTCTATTTTCCCGAAGTTGGCGAAGGTGCCGCGCAGCGGATGTTGCTGCGCACGCACACCTCGCCGGTGCAGATCCGCACGATGGTAGAAAAAGAGCCTCCTATCAGGATCATAGCCCCCGGCCGCGTCTATCGCAGCGACAGCGATGCGACGCACACGCCGATGTTTCACCAGATCGAAGGTCTCGTCATCGACCGCGGCATTCATCTGGGGCATCTGAAATGGACGCTGGAAACCTTCCTCAAGGCCTATTTCGAGCGCGACGATATCGTGCTGCGGCTGCGCCCGTCCTATTTCCCCTTCACCGAACCGTCGGCCGAGGTCGACGTCGGCTATGCCCAGGAAAAGGGCCGCCGCATTGTCGGGGGGAACGGCGACGATGCGGGCCATGCGTGGATGGAACTGCTGGGCAGCGGCATGGTCCACCCGCGCGTGATCGCCAATTGCGGGCTCGACCCCGCCGAGTGGCAGGGTTTCGCCTTCGGGGTCGGCGTCGACCGGCTGGCGATGCTCAAATATGGCATGGACGATCTGCGCGCCTTCTTCGACGGCGACCTGCGCTGGCTCGCCCATTATGGCTTCGGCGCGCTCAACGTTCCGACGCTGAGCGGAGGAATCTCGGCATGAAACTGACCCTCGAATGGCTCCGCGACCATCTGGACGGCGATTTCACCGTCGAGGATGTCATCGCCACGCTCAACCGCATCGGTCACGAGGTCGAAGGTGTCGAAAACCCCGCCGAACGGCTCGCAGGCTTTCGCATCGCGAAGGTTCTGACCGCCGAGAAGCACCCGCAGGCCGACAAGCTGCAAGTGCTGACCGTCGACGCCGGCGACGGCACCCCGTTGCAGGTCGTGTGCGGCGCGCCCAATGCCCGCGCCGGGCTTGTCGGCGTGCTGGGAACCCCCGGCGCGGTCGTGCCCGCGAACGGCATGGAGCTGAAAGTTTCCGCGATCCGCGGCGTCACGTCGAACGGCATGATGTGCTCGGTGCGCGAGCTCGAACTCGGCGACGAGCATGACGGCATCATCGAACTGCCCGCCGACGCGCCCGTGGGAACGGCCTTCGCCGACTATCAGCAAGCGAACGATCCGGTGATCGACATTTCGATCACCCCCAACCGGCAGGATTGCATGGGCGTGCGCGGGATCGCGCGCGACCTGGCCGCGGCCGGGCTGGGCGCACTGAAGCCGCTCGCGGTGCCCGCGATCGAAGGCGAAGGCGCGCCGGCCACCGAAATCCGCACCGACGACCCCGAAGGCTGTCCCGCCTTCTATGGCCGCACCATCGCGGGGGTCGCCAACGGTACGGCGCCCGACTGGATGCGCCGCCGGCTCGAAGCGATCGGCCAGCGTTCGATCTCGGCGCTCGTCGACATCAGCAACTATGTGATGTTCGACCTCGGCCGTCCCAGCCATATCTACGACCGCGCCAAACTGACCGGCCCCCTGGTCGCGCGCCGCGCTCAAGAGGGCGAGAGCGTCACCGCGCTCAACGGCAAGGATTATGCGCTGACAGGCACGATGACGGTGATCGCCGACGACGCCGGGGTCCACGACATCGCGGGCATCATGGGCGGCGAGCATTCGGGGTGCAGCGAAGCGACGACCGACGTGCTGCTCGAAATCGCCTATTTCACGCCCGAGCGGATCGCGCTCACGGGTCAGGCGCTCGCGCTGACGAGCGATGCGCGCAGCCGGTTCGAACGCGGGGTCGATCCCGCCTTTCTGGACGAGGCGACCGCCATCGTCACCGGCCACATCCTGTCGATCTGCGGCGGCACCCCCTCGGCGATCACCCGCGCCGGAACGCCTCCGGTCGAACCGCGAACGATCGCCTATGATCCGGCGCTCGCCGAAACGCTGGGCGGAATCGCGATTCCCGCCGAACGCCAGCGCGACATTCTGGAGGCGCTGGGCTTCGGCGTCGAAACGGGAGGCGCGTGGCGCATCGCCGTGCCGAGCTGGCGCCGCGACATGGACGGGCCTGCCGACGTGGTCGAGGAAGTCACCCGCATCCACGGCTTCGATGCGATCCCTTCGACCCCGCTGCCGCGTGCGGACGGCGTCGCCCGGCCGACCGCGACCCCCGACCAGCTGCTCGAACGCCGCCTGCGCCGTGCCGCCGCGGCGGCGGGCTATCACGAGGCGGTGACGTGGAGCTTTGTCTCGGATCGTGAAGCCGCCCCCTTCGGTGGCGGCGCGTGGAGCCTCGCCAACCCGATCAGCGAGGACCTGAAGGTCATGCGCCCGTCGCTGCTTCCCGGCCTGCTGTCGGCGGCCGCCCGCAACCGGAATCGCGGCGCGGACAGCATCCGCCTGTTCGAGATCGGCCGCCGCTATCTCGCCGACGCCGAACATCCGACGCTGGCGCTGCTGATGGCGGGCGACAAGCGCGCGCGAAGCTGGCAGGCGGGCAAGCCGGTGCCGTTCGACGCCTTCGACGCCAAGGCGACCGCCCTCGCGTTGCTCGACGCCGCCGGCGCGCCGACCGACCGGTTGCAGGTGATGGAGACGGTGAGCGAAGGGGCGGTCTGGCATCCCGGCCAGTCGGCCACGCTTCGCCTGGGCCCCAAGACGGTGCTTGCCGAATTCGGGGCGCTGCATCCCGCGCTGACGCGCCACTTCGACGTCGACGGCCCGGTCATGGCGGTGCAGCTTTTCATGGACGCGGTTCCCGCGAAGCGCGCGAGCGGCCCGGCGCGCGCGGCCTATGCGCCCCCCGCTCTGCAATCGGTGCGTCGCGATTTCGCCTTCCTCGCGCCGGAAACGCTGGCCGCGGCCGACCTCGTCCGCGCGATCCGCGGCGCCGACAAGACGGCGATCGTCGACGCCCGCCTGTTCGACCGTTTTGCAGGGGCCGGCGTACCCGACGGGCAGGTCAGCCTGGCGGTCGAGGTCGAATTGCAACCGCAGGACAAGAGTTTCACCGAGGCCGAGTTGAAGGCGATCGCCGACAAGGTGGTCGCCGCGGCGGCGAAGCTGGGCGCCGGGCTGCGGGGGTGAGCTAAGCACATGCGATGCGTTTTAATGCAGCACATTGATCCAGCTTTTTATTGAATATGCTTGGTAATGAAGCATCCCTCTACAATATCGCAATGTTCAAACACATCGATGATGAAAGCTTAAGCGTCGCTGCGGGGCTTCCAATCGAGGTCAATTCGTTGAACAATGGGAAGGCATTGGGGGGCTGGATTGCTGATGGGTGTTCAAGATCGATTTCGAGTCGTTGAAATCATCAGGCCGCTCCAAAGCGGCATGACCAACCCCTATCAATGTCGATTAGATGACGATCAAATCTACGCCGTTAAGGGCAAAGATGCTCTTCCCGAAGGGCTACTCGCGGAGGTCTGTGCGGCAGTTTTGGGACGGGCAGTGGGGCTACCTATTCCTGATTTCGCAATCACTGAAATTCCCAAAGCGTTGATCGAAAATTCCGAAGATTCAACGATGGCGAGTTCGCTAGGCGCTGGGATCGGTTTTGCATCTTTATGGCAAGACGCCTGCGATCCGCTTACTCCCACAATCAGGGACCGCCAAAGCGCAAAATTCCTAGCCACTCTTTATGCGTTTGATCACTGGATCGCTAATGGGGACCGGTCGCTGGGCGATGACGATGGGAACCCTAACCTGATGTACAAGTTCGCGGATAAAAGGGTCATTGTGTTTGATCACAATTTGGCCTTCAAGACCAACTATAATGCCAGTGAACTGACCGTTCATGCCGGAAGGCGAAGTTGAGCAGCAATCGGCAAGAGCAATGATTTTGTGGCAGATTTACGTGATAAAATGGCAAAAGCACGAACCGTACTTAACGGATCGCTAGGGCATTTGCCCGATGAATGGGTGGAGCAGCGGCCGAGTTTTGTCGCTGAAGCAGATGCTTTGCTGGATCGGTATACGACCACTGAATTTTGGGCTGAACTCGGATGAACACGATTTATCGCTATTCCATAGTCCGCTTTCGGCCGTCCGCCGATTTGGGAGAGTTTGCTAACATTGGCATCGTGGCGCTTGATGCAGGCCATCAAGGCCTGCAGTTTAAGCTTGCACGGCAAAGGTTCAGACGCCTTCGAGAATTTTTCGGTGATGATGCTTATCGAGCTTACGCCTCGGTAATCGAGCATCTTAGGATTGAATTGGCGCACCTCGCAGCTCGGAATGGCTTTTGGTCCAAATGGGAACCTAAGATAGCCTTCTCTCACCTAACCCGCAGCCATGAATCTTCGATCATTTTCAGCGATACTCGCATGCTGATGTCTTCCGACGCGATTGAAGACGTCGTCGATATGCTATTTAGCCGACTGGTTATGCGCCAACACCAAGAGGGCCACGATCTCGGCTTGATAAAGGATATTAAGAGAGAATTGAAGGTAAACGGCGTCAAAGGGTTTCGAGCATTTCGAATAGATGATCCTATCGTTCCCGTAACTTTTCCATTAGCTCGGTGGAACGGTGATTTTTCTGCTATTCATCCGTTGGTATTTACGCAAAAGACATCTTTGTCTGTATTTGACTACGGCGCACTTTGGAAACGTAGATTAAATTATCTTTTAGACCATCAAAGAATTAAGGAGGGTTCTGTTCTGTTGGCGCTAGAGCCACCAAACGAGGATGTGGATGACTCGGTCATGGGTGCTTATTCCGAGGCTATAAATGAGATGAGATCTCTACCGTTTGAGACTGTCCAAGCCGAGATTGGCGGCCGGGTGAATCACCGAATCATTGAGTTCGCTCAAGCCACAGCACCGCAGCGGTACTCTTTCTTCAACTAGGCCCATCCTTACGCCGCCACCGCATCCTCGCTGTTGCTCCCCGCCGCCTCCAGCAGCCGTTTTTCCAGGC
>CAZSMB010000141.1:0-2827 GCA_964607625.1 uncultured Sphingopyxis sp.
TCGTTGAACCCGTCCTCGTGATGGATCAGCTCGGGCATGCTGTGCCAGAGACGCGGGACGTTGACGCGGCGCGCCATCACCCCGTCCATCGCCCCCCAATTATAGCTGAGCACCAGGTCGAAACCGCAGAAATAGCGGGCGAGCTCGCGGTAGCGCCCGAGCGAGGGCTTCCCGTGGAGCGCCGGGGCATTGTCCGGGAAATCGACCGATATCCCAGAAGCGATCGCCTCGCGCGCGCCGAGCGCCTCTGGCATCGCAGAGAGGATGGTGTGCCGCGCACACGCGCCCATCAGGTTCATCAGCCGAACCGCCCGCGCCTCCTTGCCGCCCAGCGAAAAGCTGGAATGGAGGTGCAATATGCGGAACGGCGGTCGCGGTTCGATGTCGTCGTCGGCGCTCACGCGGCGGGAAGCTCCGAAACCCAGGCGTCGATTGCGGCGCGCGCACCGGCCTCGTCCATCGTCGGCGCATGGCCGACGCCGGGCACCTCGACGAGCCGTGCATTCGGCAGGTCTTTGGCCATTTTCGTCGCCGCAGCCTGTGCCAATATGTCCGAAAGCGCTCCGCGCAGGATCAGCACCGGCGCATCGCCCAAGGCGCGATAGGCGGGCCACAGGTCGATCCCCTGTTCATCGGTCGCAAGGCGCAGCGGTGCCGCAATCTGCTTGTCGTAATCGGTCACGATCCGGCCCTCCGGGGTCAGGCGATGCGTGCGCTTCGTCAGGCGCAGCCAGTCGTGAATGCCATAGTCGGGATAGATTGCGGCGTTGAGCTCGGCAAAGGCCCGCGCGGCGTGCATCCATGTCGGCTGGCTGCCCCCGGCGCCGATATAGTCGCGGATACGCTCGAGCCCCGCATGTTCGAGTTCGGGCCCGACGTCGTTGAGCACGACGCCGACGAGCCGGCCGGGCAAGCTGGCCGCCATCAGCATCGCGACCAGGCCGCCGAGCGAGGTTCCAATCGCCGCGAAACGGTCGATGCCGAGTTCGTCGAGAAGAAGCACGACATCCTGGACATAGGTCAGCGGCACATAGGTCATCGGGTCCTTGGCAAAGGCGCTGTCGCCCCGTCCGCGAAATTCGATGACGATCGTCTTGCGCGACGCCGCGAGATGCGGCGCCAGCGCTTCGAAATCCCGCGCGTTGCGTGCGAGCCCCGGCATGCACAGGATCGGCGGCATCGCCTCGCTGCCGCCCGGCCCGTCATAGATGCGCGCATGCAGACGCACTCCGTCGCCCGACCACCAATAATGGTCGCTCCATGCGCCGCGTGTCTCTTCCCTAACCGAAATCGCCGGTCCCCTTTTACAAGCCTGTGGCCGCATCTATCGCCAACCCGCACCCGCGGTGCAAGCGATCCGTCGAGGTTCCGCGATAGTTGCCGCGCCCGGGTTTCACCGATAAGAGCGAAGCCATGGTCCAGTTCGCGTCAGACGCCCGCACCCTGCCCGCCGGCAGCCTCTTTTTCAAACGGGTCGCGCGACGGTGAGCGAGGAGCTGGTTTCCTACGAACCGGCGACCGGCGCCGAATTGTGGCGTCATGCCGTCAGCGACGTCGACGCCGAAATAGAGATCGCGCGCCGGTCGTGGCCGGAGTGGGCGGCAAAGCCGGTCACCTTCCGCACCGAAACGCTGCGCCGCTTCGTCGATCGGGTAAAGGCCGACGCCGAAAACTTTGCCGACCTGATCGCGCGCGAGACGGGAAAGCCGCTTTGGGAAGCGCGCACCGAAGTCGAATCGGTTTGCAACAAGGTCGATATTTCGGTGAAAGCCTATGCCGAGCGCACACCCAACCGGCGCATCGAGGGCGCGATGGGCCTGCGCAACGCGGTGCGTCACAAACCCCATGGCGCCCTCGCGGTTCTCGGCCCCTATAATTTCCCCGCCCACCTGCCCAACGGGCATATCGTGCCCGCGCTGATCGCGGGCAATTCGGTGCTGTTCAAACCGTCCGAAAAGACCCCGGCGGTCGGCGCAAGGCTGGTCGAACTGTTCCACAGCGCCGGCGTGCCCGAAGAGGTGTTGCGGCTGGTCGCGGGCGGCCCGGACATCGGCAAGGCGCTCGCCGGGCATGAGGGGATCGACGGACTGCTGTTTACCGGGTCGGCACGGACGGGCGTCGCGCTCAACCGCCAGTTCGCCGCGCGGCCCGACAAGATACTGGCGCTCGAAATGGGCGGAAACAATCCCGTCGTCGTGTGGGATACCGCCGACATCCGGGCCGCGGCGACCCTTGTCGTGCAGTCGGCTTTCCTGAGCGCGGGGCAGCGTTGCACCAACGCGCGGCGGCTGATCGTCAAGCAATCGATGGCCGAAAATCTGATCGAAGAGGTCCGCAAACTCGCCAACCGCCTGATCGTCGACCATCCGCACGCCGACCCCGCGCCCTATATGGGTCCGGTGATAGACAACGAGGCGGCCGACGGCCTGACGGAAAGCTTCCTGATCCTGATGTCGAACGGGGGCAAGGTGATCCGGCACATGACCCGTCCGGTGGCCGACCGCCCGTTCCTGACCCCCGGAATCATCGACGTGACCGCCATGCCCGAACGCCCCGATGTCGAGCTGTTCGGCCCGTTGCTTCAAGTCGTGCGCGTCGACAGTTTCGAGGCGGCGATTGCCGAAGCGAACAACACCGCCTTCGGTTTGTCGGCGGCGCTGATCGGCGGAAGCCCCCAGCTCTACGACCAGTTCTGGGCCAACGCGCGTGCCGGGGTGATCAACTGGAATCGCCCGACCAACGGGGCCTCCTCGGCCGCGCCTTTCGGGGGTGTCGGCCTGTCGGGCAATCATCGGCCGAGCGCCTTCTATGCCGCGGACTATTGCGC
>CAZSMB010000141.1:2927-4695 GCA_964607625.1 uncultured Sphingopyxis sp.
TCGTTCGCCTATCCCCCCAAATTTAGCTTCACCGGGGGCAAAAAAGGCTGCTTTGCGATTCGGCGGCCGTCGAACCATCTTCGCCGGCATGACAAAGCCCCCCGCCCCTCTCCCGCCCGCGGGCAAGCTGTGGCTGGTCGGCGCCGGCCCCGGCGATCCCGACCTGTTGACCCTGCGCGCGGCGCGCCTGCTCGAAAGCGCCGACATCGTCGTCCATGACGGGCTCGTCGGCGAAGGCGTCCTTGCGCTGATACCGGCGCACGTCGAACGGATCAGCGTCGCCAAGCAGCGCAGCCGCCACACGATGAAGCAGGAATTGATCAACGAGTTGCTGGTGGGCGAAGTGCGCGCCGGCAAGCAGGTGGTGCGACTCAAGGGCGGCGATCCGTTCATCTTCGGACGCGGCGGTGAAGAACTTGATGCGGCGCGCGAAGCCGGCGTGGCATGCGACGTCGTCCCCGGCATCACTGCCGCCGCCGGCTGCGCGGCGCAGGCCGGCCTGCCGCTGACGCACCGCGAAGATGCGAGCGCGGTCAGTTTCGTCGCGGGCCAATGCAAGGATTTGAGCGACCAGGACTGGTCGGGTCTTGCCGGCCGCGGCCGGACGCTCGTCATCTACATGGGACTCGCGACCGCGCCCGCGATTGCCGACAAGCTGATCGCCGATGGCGTTTCGCCAGACCTGCCGGTCGCCGTGGTCGAACGTGGGACGAGCGCCGATGCGCGCGTCCTGCGAACGCTGCTGACCGACCTCGGCGACCTCGTCGCGCGGGAAAGGGTTGCAAGCCCCGCGCTTATCATCGTCGGCCGGGTCGCGGCGCGCGCCGACGCGCTCGATTGCCTGGGCGCGCCCGGCCTTGCCTCTTCGATAAGGGATTTTTCATGCGACTTCTGACCGGCAACGACCTGAAGAGCGGCGCCGTGATCTGGTGGACGGGGCGCGACTGGTCGCTCCACGTCGAGGATGCCGCCGACGTCGGCGAACAGGGCGAAGCGATCCTGCAGGCCGAAGAAGGCGCGCGCCGGGTCAACACCCCGTATCTGATCGACGGCAGCGAAACCGCCGACGGTCCGCGCCCTGCACATATCAAGGACCGCATCCGCGCGCTCGGACCGACCGTGCGCCCCGACCTGACTTTGAAACCTGCCGACCCCGCGGCCGGCGACTGGGTGATCTGACATGTACGAATATGACCGCTACGACCAGGCGATGGTCGACGCCCGGGTCGAGGATTTCCGCGACCAGACCCGCCGCCGCATCGCCGGCGAGCTGACCGAGGATCAGTTCAAGCCGCTGCGGCTGAAAAACGGCCTCTATCTTCAGCTGCACGCCTATATGCTGCGCGTTGCCATCCCCTATGGCACTTTCAATTCGCGACAGATGCGCAAGCTCGCCGATATCGCGCGCAGATACGACCGCGGCTACGGCCATTTCACGACGCGCCAGAATATCCAGTACAACTGGATCAAGCTCGAACAGGCGCCCGACCTGCTCGCCGAACTGGCGACGGTCGAGATGCACGCGATCCAGACGAGCGGCGAGAGCATTCGCAACATCTCCGCCGACCAATATGCCGGCGCCGCCGCCGACGAAATCTGCGACCCGCGCCCGTGGGCGGAGCTTTTACGTCAGGCGACGACTTTCCACCCCGAATTCAGCTATCTGCCGCGCAAATTCAAGATCGCGGTGATTTCCTCAAAGGAAGATCGCACGGCGCTGCGCTGGCACGACTGTGCGCTGCGGATCGTCCGCAACGAGGCGGGCGAA
>CAZSMB010000141.1:4795-6994 GCA_964607625.1 uncultured Sphingopyxis sp.
GACCCCGACTTCGCGCTGTGGGTCGATCGCCAGGTGATCGCGCACAAGGCGCCGGGCTATGCGATCGCGAACATCAGTCTGAAACCCGTGGGCGGCATTCCCGGCGACATTTCGGCCGAGCAGATGGACATCGTCGCCGACCTTGCCGAACGCTACAGCTTCGACGAAATTCGCGCGACGCACGCGCAAAACCTCGTGCTGCCGCACGTCCGCAAGGCCGATCTCTATGCTCTTTGGCAGGCACTCGATGCCGCGGGCCTCGCCGATGCGAACCTCGACCTCGTCACCGACATCATCGCCTGCCCCGGCCTCGACTATTGCAGCCTCGCCAACGCACGCTCGATCCCGATCGCCCAGAAGATCGCCGAGCGCTTTGCCGATGCGACGCGCCAGCGCGATATCGGCGAGTTGAAGATCAAGATTTCGGGCTGCATCAATGCCTGCGGCCACCACCACGCGGGCCAGATCGGCATCCTCGGCGTCGACCGCAAGGGAACCGAAAACTACCAGCTACTGCTCGGCGGCTCGGGCGCCGAAGACACGTCGCAGGCGAAGATCACAGGTCCCGGATTCGACGAGGAAGGCATCGTCGACGCCGTCGAGCGGACGATCGAACGCTATCGCGAACTGCGCACCGACGGCGAACGCTTCCTCGATACCTATCGCCGCGTCGGCATGGACCCCTTCAAGGAGGCTATTTATGGCTGAGGCAGCCCTGCGTTTCCGTAACGACGACCCGGTCGAGGAGCCTGCGGTGACGCTCGACGCTTTCGTCGAACAGGCGAGCGCGAGCGCCGTGCGCATCGAAGCAGGCGACGATCCGCGCCGTCTGCTCCCGCACTTGGACCGCGTCAAGTTGGTCGAGGTCGGCTTTCCGCGCTTTCGCGACGGCCGCGGCTTTTCGACCGCGCGCGTACTGCGCGAGGCGGGCTATGACGGCGAAATCCGCGCCGAGGGGGACGTGCTCGTCGACCTCATCTTCTTCATGCGCCGCTGCGGGTTCGACAGCTTCGCCCCGCAAGCGCCGCTGAACCGCGCCGATGTCGATGCGGCGCTCAGCCGCTATAGCCATGTCTATCAGGACGCCGCCGATGGTGCGGTGCCGATCTGGAAGCTGAGGCATGGCTGACTTCGGGAAATCCGTTCGTGCCGAGGAGGGACGGAGCCGGTCGAAGGCCCGTCTCGAAGCACCGGGCGAGGCCCTTCGAGACGCCGTTTCGACAAGCTCAACGGCTCCTCAGGGCGAACGGCAAGAAAAGGGCGAAGACCGGACCCGCGACCGGATCGACGTCGCGCCGCGCTTCACGCAGGCCGACGTCATCCGCCTGAACAATCTGTTCCGCGGCCAGGACGCGGCCGAAGCGGTCGCGAGCGTGCTCGGCGCGGGGTTGATCGGCGAGAGCGCGATCGTGTCGAGCTTCGGAACCGAAAGCGCGGTCCTGCTCCACCTCGTGACGCAGGCGGCCCCCGGCATCCCGGTGCTGTTCCTCGACACGGGCAAGCATTTTCCCGAAACGATCGCCTATCGCGACGAACTCGCCGCGCGGCTGGGCCTCAACCTCGTCAATCTGACCCCCGATGCGGACGAACTGGCCGGGAAGGACGAGACCGGGTTGCGCTGGTCCTACGACCCCGACGGCTGCTGCGAAATCCGCAAGGTCAAACCGCTCGAAAAGGCGCTTGCCGACTTCGACACGTCGATCACCGGCCGCAAGGGCTTCCAGTCGTCGACCCGGCAGGGCCTGCCGCGCTTCGAGCTCGACGGCAACACCGGCCGCCTGAAATTCAACCCGCTCGCCAACTGGACGCGCGAGATGCTCGACGCCTATTTCGAAGAGCATGACCTGCCGCGCCACCCGCTCGAAGCCGAGGGTTATCCGTCGATCGGCTGTTCGCCGTGCACGTCGAAGGTCAAGCCCGGCGAAGACCCGCGCGCGGGCCGCTGGCGCGGCTGGGACAAGACCGAATGCGGCATCCATGAGGCGGTGACGCCGATCGGCGACGACCCGGCGAACGATCCGGCGTTCTAGGGATGGCCTGAATAGAGAAAGAAGACGTCGTCCCAGCGAAAGCTGGGACCGCTATCGGCCTCAATGAACGCCAGCGATCCCAGCTTTCGCTGGGGCGACGGCAATAGCGACCTCACTCATAATCCGCATAGGCCTGGCTCTCGTCGGCCAGGTCGCTGAACTTGGTCGT
>CAZSMB010000142.1:0-2758 GCA_964607625.1 uncultured Sphingopyxis sp.
CCGCCGACGGCCTTCAAGGCGCCGCCGCCGATCACGACGGTCGGCAGATAGGGTTCGATGCCGAGCACTTTGCCCAGTTCTTCCATGATGATGGCATTTTCGAGCGCGCCGCCGCCGAGGCCGCCATGCTCTTCGGCAAACGGGGCGCCGAGCATCCCGAGCTCCTGCGCGAGTGCGGTCCAGATCGCGGGGTCGCGGCCCTCGTCGCCATTGATGAACTTCTGGCGCGTTTCGAAGTCATAGGTATCGGCCAGAAAGCGCGACAGCGTGTCGCGGATCATGTCCTGCGTTTCGGTGTAGGTGAAATCCATTATCTTTGTTCCCTAATTTCACCGTCACCCCGGCTAAGGCCGGGGTCTCAAGGTCGAGGTGTTGAGATTCCGGCCTCCGCCGGAATGACGTCAATATTTTAGAGGCCGAGCACCATCTTCGCGATGATGTTGCGCTGGATCTCGTTCGATCCGCCATAAATGGTCGTTTTGCGCATGTTGAAATAGGTCGGCGCCGCGCGGTGCGCGTAGTCGGGACCGATCGGATGTTCGTTGTCGCCCTCTCCGAAGCCGCGGAAATAGGGCGCGCCATAATGGCCGACCGCTTCGAGCGTCAGTTCGGTCAGCCGCTGCTGGATTTCGCTGCCCTTGATCTTGAGCAGGCTCGATTCGGGGCCCGGCCCCTTGCCGGCGTTCGGGCCGGCGAGCCCGCGCAATTCGGTGAATTCGAGCGCGGTCAGGTCGACCTCGAGCTCGGCGACCTTGCGCTTGAAGAAGGGATTCTGGAGCAGCGGCCTGTCGCCGTCGAGTTCGGTGCGAGCGATTTGCTTCACCTTTTCGATCCCGCGCTTCGACGACGCCACGCCGGCGATTCCGGTGCGTTCGTGCGCGAGGAGGAATTTGGCGCAGGTCCAGCCCTTATTCTCTTCGTAAACGCGCTGGTCGACGGGGACGCGGACGTCCTCCAGCCAGACTTCGTTGACTTCATGCTCGCCGCCGAGCGTGATGATCGGGCGCACGGTGATGCCGGGCGATTTCATGTCGATCAAAAGGAAGCTGATGCCTTCCTGCTGCTTCGCATCCTTGTCGGTGCGGACGAGGAAGAAGCCCCAATCGGCGTGCTGCGCCATCGTCGTCCACGTCTTTTGCCCGTTGACGACATAATGGTCGCCATCGCGCACCGCGGTGGTCCGCAGGCTCGCGAGGTCCGACCCGGCGCCGGGCTCCGAATAGCCCTGGCACCACCAATCCTCGCCCGACAGGATGCGCGGCAGGAAACGCGCCTTTTGCTCGGGAGTGCCAAAGGTGTAGATCACCGGCCCGACCATCGACAGGCCGAAGGGCAGCAGGCGGATGCAGTCGGCCCGCGCGGTTTCCTCCGAAAAGATGAAACGCTGCGTCGGGGTCCAGCCGGTGCCGCCATATTCGACCGGCCACGCGGGGGCGACCCAGCCCTTTTTGTAGAGAATCCGGTGCCAGGCGAGGAAATCCTCCTTGCCGAGTTCGTCGCCCTCGTCCTGCTTGCCGCGTAGCTCGGCGGGATAGTTTTCGGCGATGAAGTCGCGCACTTCCTTTTGGAAGGCGAGATCTTCGGGGCTGAACTCCATGTCCATCTTGATTCTCCCTTGGGCAATGGCGCCCTTATAGAAAGCGCTCACCTTTACGTAAACGGAAAGTTGCGAGCCGCAACCTTCACATGTGTGAACATCGTCAAGTTGCGCCGAACGAGCGGGCTTGTCCAGCGCCCTTCCCCGGCGCATGGTGGAAAAAACGGGTGGGGGATGACCAATGACCAAGGGCAGGCGCCTGGCGCTGTTCGTGCTGTCGATTGCCGCAATCGCGGTGGCGGCGGCGTTTCTGTTCCAGCGGCCGATCGGGCTGTGGCTGTTCGACCGTGCCGTCGAACGCAACGTCACGCGCGACCGGCTGGCGAGCTTGCCCGACGGGTTGCACGTCGCGCTCTGCGGCACCGGGTCGCCGCTGCCCAACCGCGAGCGTGCCGGCGCCTGCACCGTGGTCATTGCGGGCAAGGCCATGTTCGTCGTCGACGCCGGCGAGGGCGGCGCGCGCAACATTTCGCTGATGGGCCTTCCCAACGCGAAGATAGGCGGGCTGTTCCTGACCCATTATCATTCGGATCATATCGACGGGATGGGGCCGATGATGCTGCTGCGCTGGACCGCGAGCGGCAACAAGACCCCACTCCCCGTCCGCGGACCGCCGGGGGTCGAAGCGGTGATCGCGGGGTTCGATGCGGCCTATGCGCTCGACAACGGTTATCGCACCGCGCATCACGGCGCCGCGATCGCGCCGCCCGCCGCCGCCGGGGCGATTGCCCTCCCCTTTGCCATGCCCGCCGCGCCAACGGTGGTCTATGACGCGAACGGCCTGACGGTGACCGCCTTTCCGGTCGACCATCGTCCGGTCCAGCCCGCGGTCGGCTATCGCTTCGACTATAAGGGGCGCAGCGTCGTGATCAGCGGCGACACCGCGGCATCGGCATCGCTCGAGCGCGCCGCGAAGGGGGCCGACCTGCTGGTTCACGAAGCGTTGCAGCCGCAGATGGTGCAGATGCTCTCCGACCGGTTGAAGGCCGCCGGGCGGGTGCAGACGGGGCAGATCATGCACGATATCCTGGACTATCATGCCAGCCCGGCGCAGGCCGCCGACAGCGCCCGGCGCGCCAGGGTGAAGATGCTGGTGCTCAGCCACATCGTTCCGCCCCTGCCGTCGCGCTATTTCGATGCCGCCTTTCTCGACGGGGCGCG
>CAZSMB010000142.1:2858-6961 GCA_964607625.1 uncultured Sphingopyxis sp.
AGCAGCGCCGAAAAGCGGACACGCCGCATCGCGGTTTCTTCGGCGCCGATCATGGTTGCGAGCGCCGGATTCGCGGCTTCGACCCGCTCGCGAACCGACAGGCGCGCGACGCCGATGCCGCCGTCGATCTCTATGGCGTCGGCCAGCGCGCGCCGGCTGTCCTGTTCGTCCTGCGCATCCCAAATATCGCTGGTATCGCGGAGCACGATCGCGCCGCCGACGGGAAGCGGGACAAGGTCGATGCGCAGCCAGCGGCGCGGCCGTATCAGGCCCGGCACCTCCCCCGAAAAGCGTTCGCGATGGTCGAGCATCCGCTGGAGATGGGCCTGGATCATCGATCCGTCGAGCGCCGGCAGGATGTCGTCCAGCGCACCGCCGACAAGCTCTCCGGCAGCGCGCTCGAGCAGGTCGGCCGCCGCTGGATTGACCGCCCGCACCCGCCGCCGCGGATCGATCAGGATGATCGCATCGCGCAGCGATTCGAGCAGCGCGGCCTGCGAGGCGAGGAGCGGGTCGCCGCCTTCGCCTGCGGCGGCGCCGAGCCGGCGGTAATCGGCGAGCGAAATCAGCACATGCGCATCCTTTCCGTGATGCGTGACGACGACCGGCTTGCGCGCCGCTTGCAGCCGCCAATTGCCGAAGCCGCGGATAAATTCGGCAGCGGACACGCGCTGCGCCCCTCTGGCTGGCTCCACACTCGCCTCCCGAAACGACAAGACCAGCCGATCTTGTAGGCGATCCGGCATCGCACTGGTCGCCAAGTCGGAGCGATCGGCGCGAAACCGGGTCCGGTTCCGCGCCATAGCGGACGATCAGACGAGGCGGGCGTGATGGCAGCGCAGTTCATTGACGCGCGCGTCGGCTTCGCCGAGATGGAGGCCGAGCGCGCCGGTGACGCCTTCGAGCACCCCGTCCAGCACCGGGGCGGCGAGCCCGACCGCATTGCCGACGGTCGAGGTGAGCGGTCCGAGATTGAGCCCCAGGCCCAGGAGATTGACCTGGAGGTCGAGATCGTCGGCGAGCGAGCGGGCCGCGCCGGCGGTAAGTCCGCTGCTTTCGACCGTCTTCACCGATCCCGCCGCGATCTCTTGGCGCGAGAAGCCAAGCGGCTTTTCGGTGAGGTCCGCGAGGTCGAGCCTGGCCCGCGCGTCGACACTTGCGAGCGGCAGTTTCACGACGCGGGCGGCCTGGGGGGCGAGCGGTCTGGTCATGTCCTGAAAGGTTCCGGCGTCGACCGTTCCGATCGCGACCATCGCCGGCGATGTCGTGACTGCCAGCGACACCGCGGGGTTCGCGTTGCGGCCGCAGTCGATCGAAGAGATCCGCGCCGCCGCCGAGCCGAGTTCGGCCACCAGCGGCAGGTTGACGCTCGCAAGCGGGGTCGCGATCGTCGCACCGATCTTTAGCCGCACCTGCGCGGTACGCACGATCACGTCCTGGTCGTCGGTCACGGCGATCAACGGCGAGTTCGCGGGCGGCTCGCCGATCAAAAGCGCCACGTCGATCCCCGATCCGCCCGGAAGGTCGCTGGCCAGCGACAGGTCGAGCTGGCGGTCGGCGCTGCCGAGCGCGAGCATAGCCTGAAGCAGGCTCATCGCGTTGACGCGCACCGGGTTGGCGGCATCGACGCGGATGCTCGATGCGCGCGGGCCGAGATCGATGGCGCGCGACGGAACCAGCGACCGAGGCAGCGCATCGTCGGCGAGGGTCTGGAGCACGGTCGCAACCTGCCCGTCGCTGGCGCTCGCCAGCGCGGAAATCACCTGTGGCAGCGTCGCTTCGGCGTCGAGCGTCTGCCCGAAGGTCAGCGCGTCGGCGTCGAGTTCGGTGCGCAGCGCGTCCGAAAAGGCGAGCAGGTCGACATCGGCGCTTGCAAGCGCCTGATAATCCATCAGCGACAGGTCCACCTGGCTGCCCGTCAGTGCCGAAAGCACCGCGTTGACCGCGCCGCCGTGCAGGGACGCGACGCGCGACCCGAGCGAGAAGGCCGCATAGCCCTGCCGCGCGCTCGTTGCCGACGCGCTGATGACGCTGTCCTCGCGCCCGGTCAGAAAGCGGCCGAAGAAGAGCGGGCGCTTGCGCGTCAAAACGATGCGGATGGCATTGGGCGCGATCCCGCCCGTCGAAAAGCGGCTTTCCGCGGGGACCGTGACGTCGCGCTTGTACGTACCCGCGACGAACGTCCGGATGGCGATGCCGCAGTCGCAATTGGTCGCAATGATCCGTTCGGCGGCGGATCGCGCGTTTTCGGGATGCTGGACGGCCGCGAGGACCGCTGCATCGGCGATCCCTTGCAGCTTGCGGCGATCGAGATACAGCGATCCGACATCGACCGCGAGCGCAGCGGACCCGACCAGCATCGTCAGCCCGAAGGCGACCATGACGCTGATACCGCCACGAGAGTCGCGGCCCAGGGTCGAGAAGAGGAGGCGCCGCATCGCCCTCAATCCGCCGGCAGTTCGAAGGTCGCGCGGGCGCGGATGACCGTGTCCGGCGACGGGACGAACGAAGAGCGCAGGAGATCGTCGTCGGGAATATTGAAGGTGACCGCGACCGTGACGGTATCGGCTGTTTCCGAGACCGCGACCGCACGCGCGTCGGTGGAGGCTCCTGAAACGCCGGCGAGGCTGCGGTCGACCGCGCGAACCGCAATCGCTTCGCGGTCGACCGCGTCGAGCCCCGTGATCGCCGCGCGGGCGCCGTCGTTCGCCGCCTGCTGCACGCTGTGCGCGAGCATGAAATAGCGGCCGTAGACCAATATGCCCGTCGCGAGCGCCAGGAACAGTGGCAGCACGAGAGCCATTTCGGCCATCGCCGCCGCCCGCTCGCCGCGCAAGAGCCGCGAAGCGGCCGAAGGCAGCGAGCGAGCGGGGCACCGACGGAGACGGATCGGACAGGACATGCCATCAGCATCGCCCCAAGCCATCAATATCGCGTCGCCCGCACTATCCGGCGATTTACGCAATTTGCGTCAAATATCGCCGCGATTTCGCGCCGATCGCCCCGTCTCTTGGCGCATCGTTAACGCCCGGCGCGGTGCGGGATACGCAAAATGCGCTATTCGGCGGCGGGTTCGGGGGCGATCCGGTCCTGCGTCCGCAGTTCGAAATCCGACGCATCGTGGCGTTCGTGAAGCTGGCTGGCCGGGTCGCCCATCACGCGATTGACCATGCGGCCGCGCTTTACCGCCGGGCGGGCGGCGACCTGATCGGTCCAGCGCTGGACATTCTTATAGTCCTGAACCTGGAGGAATTCGCCGGCGTCATAGACAAGGCCCTTGGCGAGCGCACCATACCAGGGCCAGATCGCCATATCCGCGATCGTATAATCGTCGCCCGCTATGAAGTCCGTCTCTGCGAGGCGACGGTCGAGAACGTCGAGCTGGCGTTTCACTTCCATCGCATAGCGGTTGATCGGATATTCCTGCTTGAACGGAGCATAAGCGTAAAAGTGCCCGAAGCCGCCGCCCAGGAAAGGCGCGCTGCCCATCTGCCACATCAGCCACGACAGCGTTTCGGCGCGCTTCGCCGGATCGGTCGGCAGAAAAGCGCCGAATTTCTCCGCCAGATAGACCAGGATCGCACCCGATTCGAAAACGCGGATCGGTTCGGCCCCGCTGCGGTCGACCAGCGCGGGGATCTTGCTGTTCGGATTGGCTGCAACGAAGCCGCTCGAAAACTGGTCGCCCTCGTTGATCCGGATCAGCCAGGCGTCATATTCGGCATCGGCGTGGCCCGCCTCGAGCAGTTCCTCGAGCATGACGGTAACCTTCACGCCATTGGGCGTTCCGAGCGAATAGAGTTGCAGCGGATGCTTGCCGACGGGAAGATCCTTGTCGTGCGTCGGTCCGGCGATCGGCCGGTTGATATTGGCGAAACGCCCGCCGCTGTCCTTGTCCCACGTCCAGATTTTCGGGGGGACATAGTCGGTCTGATCGCTCATCGCTGGCTCCTGCGCTAAATTCTATACTGAACGGTATCTAATGCACGGCAGCCGCCGCGTCCACCCGCGCGCCTTCAAATTATCCTTTGTGAGCGGAAAGCGGCGATAGCCGCGTCGTCATAGCCGATTTCGCGCAGGATCGCGTCGCTGTGCTCGCCAGC
>CAZSMB010000143.1:0-6719 GCA_964607625.1 uncultured Sphingopyxis sp.
TCCCCGATCCGCTCGGTCCGGTCACGACCTGAAGCCCGGCGCCCGGCCAGCTGGCGGTCACCGGCCCGATCGCGGCACCCTGCGGATGCCGGACGACAAGGTCGACGAGCGCGAGCGAGTCGAGGCGGCGCGGCGCGACGGGGATCGGCGTCCCGGGCGCTGCGACCCCGTCGGCAACCGCCAGCGCGGCGATCGCCGCTTCGCCCTGCTGCTTGTCGTGATAGGCGGCGGCGAGGCGGCGCATTCCGACGTAAAATTCCGGTGCAAGCGCGAGAACGAAAAAGGCGCGCGCGAAATCGAGCTGTTCGGGCGGATCGAAGGGCAGCAGGCCCAGCAAGGCGAACCCGCAATAGACCGCGACCAGCGCGACCGCGAGCGCGCTGAAAAATTCGAGGATCGCGCTCGACACGAAAGCGATGCGCAACACCCCCAGCGTCCGCGCCGCGAGATCCTGAGCCGCCGCTCCGATGTGGCGGATCACGCGGTCCTCGGCGCCATAGGAAAGGACGAGCGGGAGCGCGCGGACGCGATCGACGAACAGCCCGCCGAGCCGCGACAGGGCGCCGAGCTGCGCGTCGCTCGCGGTGCGCGCGGCCCCGCCCGCCAGGGCCATTCCGAGCGCAAACGGGACAAGCGTCGCGACGAGGATCGTCGCCGCAACCCAACTGGCCGGGAACGCCGCGAGCGCGATCAGCATCGGCGACAGCATGGCCGCTCGACGCAGCGGCAAATATCGGGCCACATAGGGCTCGATCCGGTCGATGCCCCCGACCGCAAGTTCGGCGTCTTCGCCGACGAGCCGGCCGCGCCCCGTGGCGGCGACCATCAAGGTCGGCGCGATGCGCGCCCGCATCGCGCCGGCGACCGCGATCCCGCGCCGTATCCCGGCAATCATCGCGCCACCCTGCGCCGCGCCGCGCGACACGGCCGCCACGACAAGCAGCAGCGCCCAGCCTATCGCACCGGTGCGCGCGACCTCACCGGCGACGAGGGGTGCCAGCAAGCGCGTCAACGCAAAGGCGAAAAGCACCGCCGCCACCGTGTCGCCCAGCCATGCGGCAAGTGCGCCGCGACCGGACGTCGGGCGTTCGGATGAGACATTCTGACCAGTTGACATTTTCGTTATATTCACACATTCTCATATTCATTAATTGACGGCTCCGCAAGCGCGGAACCGCCACCCGAGTCGCCGTTCAGGAGTGACGCCATGGACCTCGCCGTCGTCGAGCTTTCCCGCCTGCAATTCGCCCTGACGGCGATGTATCATTTCCTCTTCGTCCCGCTCACCCTGGGGCTCTCTTTCCTGCTTGTCATCATGGAGAGCATCTATGTCATCACCGGGCGCGAGATCTGGCGCACGATCACGCGCTTCTGGGGCCGGTTGTTCGGAATCAACTTCGTGCTGGGGGTCGCGACCGGCCTGACGATGGAGTTCGAATTCGGGATGAACTGGTCCTATTATTCGCACTATGTCGGCGACATATTCGGCGCCCCGCTGGCCATCGAGGGGCTGATGGCCTTTTTCCTGGAGGCGACCTTCGTCGGGTTGATGTTCTTCGGGTGGGACAAGCTGTCGAAGCAGGTGCACCTGCTGGTCACCTTTCTCGTCGCGCTCGGGTCGAACCTGTCGGCGCTGTGGATACTGATCGCGAATGGCTGGATGCAGAATCCGGTGGGATCGCGGTTCAACCCCGAAACGATGCGGATGGAGGTCGCCGATTTCTATTCGGTGTTGTTCAACCCCGTCGCACAGGCGAAATTCGTCCACACGGTCAGCGCGGGCTATGTCACCGCGTCTGTCTTCGTGCTCGGTATATCGGCCTGGTACCTGCTCCGCGGGCGCTTCACCGCGCTCGCCCGGCGGTCGCTGACCGTCGCCGCCGCGTTCGGGCTCGCCTCGTCGCTGTCGGTCGTCGTGCTGGGCGACGAATCGGGCTATGCGCTCACCGACAACCAGAAGATGAAGCTCGCCGCGATCGAGGCCATGTGGCACACCGAAAAGGCGCCGGCCGGCCTGACGCTGATCGGGTTTCCGTCGGTCAAGGATCGCACCACCCGGTACGAGATCAAGATCCCCTATGTCCTCGGGCTTATTTCGACGCGCAGCCTGACCGGCCAGGTTCAGGGCATCAACGAGCTCGTCCTCCACGCACAGGAGCGGATCGAGAGCGGCAAGCGCGCCTATGGCGCGCTGGAAGAGCTGAAGGCCGATCGCACCGACGCGGCGGCGCGTGCGACGTTCGAGGAACATCGTGCCGACCTTGGCTATGCGATGCTGCTGAAACGCTATGTCGCCGATCCGCGCACCGCCAGCGAGGAACAGGTGATGAAAGCCGCCTGGGATACGGTGCCCAACGTACCCGTCACCTTCTGGCTGTTCCGCCTGATGGCGGGGCTCGGCTTCTTCTTCATCGGCTTCTTCGCGCTCGCCTTCTATTTCGCCACGGTCAGGCGGTTCGACGTCAAATGGTTCCTGCGCGCCGCCGTGTTGATCATCCCCCTGCCGTGGCTTGCCGCCGAAATGGGCTGGGTGCTGGCCGAATATGGCCGCCAACCGTGGGCGATCGAAGGGGTGCTGCCGACCTTCCTGGGCGCGTCGAGCCTGACCGTACCCCAACTCTGGACCACGATCGCGGCCTTCACGCTGCTCTATGGCGGGCTGGCGGTCATCGAAGTGCGACTGATGCTCGCCGCGATACGCAAGGGCCCCGAATCGAAGCGGGGCCGCGACCTCGCGTCGGGCGTCGAGCCCAATCCCGGCGCGGGCTATGCCCCGCTGCCGGCCGAATAAGGAGGACAGGTCATGGCGATTCCCTTCGATTATGAAACGCTCCGCCTGATCTGGTGGCTGCTGCTTGGCGTGCTCCTGATCGGCTTTGCCCTCACCGACGGCTACGACCTCGGCGTCGCTGCGCTGCTGCCCTTTATCGCCAAGGACGATGCCGAGCGGCGGCTGGTGATCAACAGTATCGCACCGACATGGGAGGGGCATCAGGTCTGGCTGATCCTGGGCGGCGGCGCGATCTTTGCCGCGTGGCCATTCGTCTATGCAATCAGCTTTTCGGGCTTTTACCTTGCGATATTCCTGGTTCTCGCCGCGCTGATATTGCGGCCGGTGGGTTTCAAATATCGGTCGAAGCGCGACGATGCCGCCTGGCGGACCCGCTGGGACTGGGCGTTGTTCGTCGGCGGTTTCGTGCCCGCCCTGGTTTTCGGCGTCGCGGTCGGCAACGTGCTGGCGGGCGCACCGTTCCGCCTCGACGGGGACTTGCGTGCCTTTTACGAAGGGTCGCTGCTCGGGCTCTTCACCCCCTTCACCCTGCTCACCGGCCTGCTTTCGGTCGCGATGATCGCGCTACACGGCGCGGGCTGGCTCGCTCTCAAGGTAGAGGAGGGACCGGTGATGGATCGGGCGCGCCGTTGGGGCCGTTATGCCGCGATCGCCGTGATCCTGTTATTCGCGCTGGGCGGCGTGATGGTCGCGACGACCGCGCTCGGCTACCGGATCGAGGGCGCGCTCGATCCCGCGGGTCCATCGAACCCGCGCTGGGCAACAAGCGTCCCCGCCGCCGGTGCCTGGCTGGACAATTACGGTCGCCATCCCTGGATGCTGCTGGCGCCGTTACTCGGCTTCATCGGTCCCATCCTGGCCTATGTCGCGATTGCCGGACGCAAGCAGGCGCTGCTGTTCGCCGGGTCGGGGCTGGCGGTGTTCGGCATCATCGCGACGGTCGGCCTGTCGATGTTTCCGTTCATCCTGCCGAGCTCGATCGACCCGCATTCGAGCCTGACCGTGTGGAACGCCTCGTCGAGCCATCTGACGCTGTGGATCATGCTTGTCGTGACACTGATTTTCCTGCCTATCGTTCTCGCCTACACGGCGTGGGTGATCAAGGTGCTGTTCGGCCGCGTCACCCTGGACGACGTGCGAACCAACCCCGACTTTTACTGACCGGAGGTATCGCCATGTGGTATTTTACCTGGGTTCTGGGCCTTGGCCTTGCCGTCGGCGTCGGCATATTGAACGGCCTGTGGCACGAATTCCACTCGCCCCCCGACGAGGACGCGACACTCTGATCCCGGCGCGAAAAATTGGCCGGGCGCCGGCGATGCCATGACGTATCGACGCATCGGAATTCTGGGGTCGGGACGGGCCGCGAAGGCGCTTGGACTGGCCCTCGCGCCCCATTCGCAGGAGCCGCTGTCGGTGTGGGGCCGGTCGGCAGAGCGCGCCGATGCGGCCGTCGCCGCAATCGGCAAGGCCCGACGCGTCGAGACGATGGCGGCGATCGGCGCCGGCTGCGACCTTGTGCTCCTCGCCGTCTCCGACGACGCGATCGCGCGTGTCGCGCACGACCTGGCCTGCGGCATCGAGAGCGGCGGACCGGCATTCGTCGCGCATGTCAGCGGACGAAGCGGCGCCGAAATACTCGCTCCGCTCCGCACGATCGGGGCGCGGACCGCCGCCATCCACCCGGCGATGACCTTTACCGGCGATCCGGCGCGCGAGGCCGCGCGGATGCGCGACGCCTGGTTCGCGATCACCGGATCGAGCGCCGAAGCGACCGAGCAGGCACGCGGCATCGTGCGCCTTGTCGGCGGTCGCGCGACCGAAATCGCCGAGGCGCATCGCCCGCTCTATCACGCGGCGCTGTGCCACGCTTCGAACCATCTGGTCACCCTGCTCGCCGACGCGTTCGCCATGCTGGACGCCGCGCAGGTCGACGAATCGCGGGCGCTGGTCGCTCCGCTGGTTCGGGCCGCACTGGAAAACAGCCTGGCCAACGGATTCGAGGCGCTGTCGGGGCCGCTGCTTCGCGGCGACATAGATACGGTCCGCGCGCACCTTGCGGGGTTGCACGACTTTTGCCCCGACCGCGCTCCAGCCTATCGCGCGATGGCGCAGGCGACGCTGGATAGGCTCGATCGATCGGGCCGGCACCCGCCGCCCGCGCTTTCCGCGCTGGTACGCGACGGCGAACGATGACTGCGTCGGTACGCGATCAGGCGAAGTGGAGTTTGCGGTATTTGCCGCGAAAATAGAGCAGAGGATCGCGGCGAGGCTCGAAGATCGCCTTCAGCACCCGCCCGACGAGGATGAAGTGGTCGCCGCCATCGTGAAGCGCCTCGCGCGCGCATTCGAAGCTCGAAAGCGAGCCGGTGAGCACCGGGGTCCCGAATTCTCCGACCGCCCAGGGTGTTGCGGCGAACCGATCCTCGCCCTTGCCGGCAAAACGGTTCGAGGTGGGTTGCTGGCCGATCTGGAGGACGTTGACCGCGAAACGGTCGGCATCGCGCAGAACCGGCGCGCTGCCGGCGCCGTTCGCGATGCAGACGAGCAACAGCGGCGGGTCGAGCGAGACCGAGGTAAAGCTGTTCGCGGTGAGCCCGATCGGGGTGCCGTCGGGGCACATCGCGGTAACGACCGTGACTCCGGTCGCAAAGCAGCCAAGCGCGTCGCGGAAGGTGCGCGCATCCGAACCTTCGCGATATTCGGGCGACTCGCGCGGGGCGCGGCGTTCGAGGAAATCGATCAGCCAGCCGCCGAGCGCGTCGCTGCGATCGTCGGTGACGACGAGCGACATGTCCTCGACCTCCGCCAGTTCGCCATCGGGAAGGCTGGCGACGAATGCGGACGCCCGGTCGCCCGAAACGAGATCCGACCGGGCCCCGCGAACATAGAGCGTCGGCAGCGCGATCGGGGCGGGCGTGCCGGCGAGCCGATCGGCCATCGCGCCGCGGTCGAAGGCATCGAGCAAGCGCGTGTCCCATTCGGCCTGCCCCGGTGCGAGCGCCGCCGCCTCGCGTAGCCGCGCACCGATACCGCGGGACGCGGCGGGATCGAGATCGAGCGGAACGTCGACGAGGACCAGCCCCGACGCCAGCAACGCGGCATCGCGCTCGAGCGCGGCGCTCGCAATCCAGCCCCCCAGCGTCGCGGCGACGACGACGGGACGGGTGCCCATCTGTGCAAGCACCGCGCGCAGATCCTCGACCATCGCGTCGAAATCATAGCGCCCGTCGTCGGGCCATTCGCTGCCGCCATGACCGCGCAGATCCAGGCTGATCACGCGCCGCCCGGCCTGTTCGAGCGCGTTGGCGACCCCGGCCCAGACGCCGCGGGTCTGGCCCGCACCGTGCACGAGCAGCACCGCCGGGTCATTTTCGGAACCGACGACCTCGGCTTCGAGGCGAGCGCCCGCGAATCCGCGATATTCGACGATGCTCATGCGTTGCTGCCCTTCATAGGCCCAAGTCCATGCCGCGCTTTGCCGCCGAGTTCCACCCCGCGCGCCAATTTTTCGGATCGTTGATTCAAATCAACGCCGATGTGGCGGACGCCGCCTATCGCGATGTCAGCAGGTCTTTCGGTGGTTGGCCTGCATCGGGATCGGTCCAGCCCGCAACGGGCCGGTCCCCGACACCACCTCCCCCTACTGCCCCGCCGGGAAACCGGCGGGGCATTTCTTTCAGTGATCATGGCGTTCGACGGGCAAGGCGGCTTTGGGGTGCCTGTTGCCCTTGCCGTCTTCGGTTATCGCGGGCCGGGTCCGCGTCATCGTTGCAAAGTTCAGTAAAGTTCAGCCTTGTGGAGCCGCCGATGGGGCGCGTTCGTATCCGTAAACCGTGACCGCCTTTATCCCCCCTGACGAAAGAGCCGGGACGAAGGCTGGCACAGCGGAGCCATGTAGGACAGCGGTTTTTGCGGCGGATGTCCG
>CAZSMB010000144.1:0-2350 GCA_964607625.1 uncultured Sphingopyxis sp.
CACCCGATCCCATCTCGAACTCGGCCGTGAAACCTGACAGCGCCGATGGTACTGTGGCTTAAGCCCCGGAAGAGTAGGACGTCGCCAGGCATTGCAGCCGGCGTATGGTCGAAGAAACCCATTCACATGTCGGTGGCGCATGCCACCTGCCCAATTGGCGCGGGATGGAGCAGCCCGGTAGCTCGTCAGGCTCATAACCTGAAGGTCGTAGGTTCAAATCCTACTCCCGCAACCAACAAAAAGCCCGCTTTCCCTATGGGATAGCGGGCTTTTTGTTTGTTCTGTGTCTGGCTTTTTGTTCGGCTGAACGTCCGATTTGGGGTGGGAAGCGGACGTTCGATCCTCCTTCGTCATCCCGGACTTGATCGGGGATCCATTCTTCCCACGCTGTGCCTAATGGACCCCGAATCAAGTCCGGGGTGACGATGAAGAATATGTCCGCAATCGCTCGCTAGCCGGCGTGGGCATTCCTGAGTTCGCGTTTCAGCACCTTGCCGATCGGGCTGCGCGGCAGTTCGTCGACGACGCGGATCGCGCTCAGTCGCTGCGTCTTGCCGACCTTGGCATTGCAGTCGGCGCGCACGCTCTCGGCGTCCGCACCGTCTTTCAGCACGACGAAGGCGACCGGGGTCTCGCCCCATTCCTCGCTCGGCATGCCGACGACCGCGGCTTCGACGACGCGCTCGTCGGCGATCAATATCGCTTCCAGGTCGCTCGGAAAGATATTGAATCCGCCCGAAATGATCATGTCCTTCGCGCGGTCCATCAGGGTCAGGAAGCCGTCCTCGTCGATCCGCCCGATATCGCCGTGGCGATAGAAGAGATGTCCCTCCGCGTCGTGCCAGTGCATCGCCTTCGTCGCATCGGGACGGTTGTTATATCCGGTCATCATCGCGGGCGAGCGGCCGACAACCTCGCCGACCTCACCCTGCGGCAATTCGTTGCCCGCCTCGTCGATCACCTTGGCGATATGGCCCGGCGCGGGCTTGCCGACGGTGTGCAGCTTGTCGGGGAATTGATGCGCCTCCAGGATGAAGGCGGCGCCGCCCTCCGTCATCCCGTATATTTCGACGAGCCCGCCCGGCCAGCGCTTCAGCACATCGGCCTTCAGCGCCGCGGGGAAGGGCGCCGAGGTGCAATATTTCATCACGAAGCTCGACAGGTCGAACCGATCGAAATCCTCGAGCGCCATGATCCGCCGGTACTGCACCGGCACCAGCATGGTGTTGGTCGCGCGTTCGCGCTCGGCCAGTTCCAGAAAGCCGCGCGCGTCGAACTTCTTCATCAGCACGACCTGGCCGCCCGACCCGACCGTGGGCATGAAGCTCGCCATCGTCGTGTTCGAATAGAGCGGGGTCGACAGGATGGTGACCGCCCCCGGACCATAGGCGGGGGCGCCGCGCTGGATGTGCTGCCAGCGCATGGCATGGCTGTGGACGATCCCCTTGGGGGTGCCGGTGGTTCCCGACGAATAGATGATGTTGAAACCGTCCTCGGGCAGTACCGCCACCGGTTCGGGCTTTGCACCGGCCGGCGCCATCCATTCGCCCAGCGCGACCCCGACGCCGCTGCCGTCCATCGCGATGCGCTCGCTGGCCGTGACCGTCTGGCCGTCGAGGCTCGCCGACGCGGCGCTGTCGAGGAACAGGTGGCGCGCACCGGTGTCGGCGATCATCGCCGCCATCTGTTCGCCGGTCGCGCTGTTGGTGATCAGCCCGGCGACCCCGCCGGCGCGCAGCGTCCCCAAAATCGCCGCCATCTGTTCGACGCTATTGAGTCCCGCGATCGCGGTGCGGTCGCCTTTCGCGAATCCCCCGGCCTGCAGCCGCGCGGCGATTCGGTCGACCATCGCGTCCAGTTCGGACCAAGTCAGCCGCCGGACCGGATCGGCCGCCGCTACGGCATCGGGGCGTTCGCCGGCGTGGGCATGCACCAAATCGGACAAGGTGGCGAAGTCGCCGGCGAGCAGGTCGGAACTGGTCATGGGCATTTCGTTAGCACAGCGGTGCTAGCGTGCAATGCAAGGGGGGCAGCGGGACCGGATCGAGGCGGCAAGTCCGGGGAGCGCGGCGATGGAGGAAAGCGACGGCCACGCCGCAACCGCGCCGCCGCTCGTCGCGATCCACCACCGGAACGATGCGCGCGGCTGGAAACTGGCGGCGGCGGTGTCGGCCGCGGGCTTTGGGGTCGTGCTGCTGCCGCCGCCGGTCGAAGCGCTGCCGCGCTGGCACGCGTGCGGCTTCGACCTGCTCGCGATCGACCCGTTCGGCGACGCGGGCGGTGCCGCCCCGCGCGAGCTTGTCCTCCTCGCCCGCGGGCTTGCGGCGCGGCGGCCGCTGATCGTCCTGTC
>CAZSMB010000144.1:2450-6687 GCA_964607625.1 uncultured Sphingopyxis sp.
GCGCTGCGCACGCGCCACGGCAAGCTCGCTTGACCGAAAGTTTCAAGTCGCTACTGATTTCCGGCATAAACAAACCAATCAGCCTTTCGGAGATGATGTCATGCACCCCTCAGTCCACGCGCGCGCCAATCCCGACAAACCCGCGGTCATCGTCGCCGAAACCGGGGAGGCGATCAGCTATGGCGCGATGGACGCCGCCTCGAATCGCGCGGCGCAGATGTTTCGCGCGCATGGCTTGCAGCACGACGATGTCGTCGCCTTCATGCTTGAAAACACGCCGCATTATTACGGCCTGACGTGGGGTGCGCAGCGCGCGGGGCTGCGCTACGTCTGTATTTCGTCGCGGCTGACGCAGGACGAAACCGACTATATTCTCGAAAATTCGGGAGCGAAGATGCTCGTCGTCTCGGCCAGCCTGGCACCCGCCGCCGAGCGGCTCGAGACGCGGATCGAGCGCTTTTCGATGGGCGGGGACATCGGGGGCTGGCCGCGAATCGAGGACGAGCTTGCCCGGATGCCTGCGGACCCCGTCGCCGACGAACGCGCCGGGGTGGATATGCTCTACTCGTCGGGGACCACGGGGCGGCCCAAGGGGGTGCGCGTGCCGCTGCCCGAAGAGGCGGCGATCGACGCGCCGAACAGCCTCGTCATGCTCGCGGCCGCCGCTTTCGGTATCGGGCCGGACAGCGTGTATCTCTCGCCTGCGCCGCTCTATCACGCCGCGCCCTTGCGCTGGTCGATGACGATCCATCGCCTCGGCGGCACCGTCGTGCTGATGAAAAAATTCGATCCCGAGGGGGCGCTGGCGGCGATCGAAACCTATCGCTGCAACGCGGCGCAGTTCGTGCCGACCCATTTCGTGCGGATGCTCAAACTGCCGGAGGCGGTGCGCGCGAAATACGACGTATCGTCGATGAAGGGCGCGATCCACGCCGCGGCGCCGTGCCCGATCCCGGTCAAGCAGGCGATGATCGACTGGTGGGGACCGGTTCTGCTCGAATATTATGCGGGTTCCGAAGGCAATGGCATGACCTTCGCGACGAGCGAGGACTGGCTCGCGCACAAGGGCACGGTCGGCCGCGCGATCCACGGCACGGTGCACATCATGGGCCCCGACAACGAGACCGAGCTTGGCGTTGGCGAAGAGGGGGCGGTGTTCTTCGAAAGCGAAAATGTCTTTGAATATCATGACGATCCGGAAAAGACGGCATCGAGCCGCAATAGCCGGGGCTGGTCGACCCTGGGCGATGTGGGCAAAGTTGATGAAGATGGCTTCCTCTACCTTACCGACCGCAAGAGCTTCATGATCATCTCGGGCGGCGTGAACATCTATCCGCAGGAAATCGAAAACCACCTCGTCACCCACCCCAAGGTCGCCGACGTCGCGGTGGTCGGCGGCCCGCACGAGGAAATGGGCGAGGAAGTCATTGCGGTGATCCAGCCTGCCGACATGGCCGATGCCACCGATGCCTTCCGCGACGAAATCACCGCTTTCGCGCGCGAAAAGCTGTCGGGCGTGAAAGTGCCGCGCCGCATCGACTTTATGGACGCGCTGCCGCGCCACGACACGGGCAAGCTCTACAAAAGGCTGCTGCGCGACCAATATTGGGAGAAGGCGAAGGAAAAGGCGTGATGACCGACCGCGTCGAATTCTTCTTCGATTTATCGAGTCCCTGGACCTGCCTTGCCTTCCACAACCTGCCCGCCGTGCTCGAGCGGACGGGTGCGCGTGCGCGCTATCGGCCGATCCTCGTCGGCGGCGTGTTCAATGCGGTCAATCCCGCCGTCTATGCGGCGCGCGAGCAGACCGACAACCGCAAGCTCGCGCATAGCTGGAAGGTGCTGAAAGACTGGGCGGAGCTTGCGGGCGTGCCCATGAATTTCCCGTCGCGTTGGCATCCCGCGAAGAGCGTCGCGGCGATGCGCTTCTGCACGGCGCTCGAGGACGACCAGCCCGCCCTCGTCCGCTTTGCCCGTGCCGCCTTTGCCAGCTATTTCGGCGCAGAGGACAACCTCGATGATCCCGCGGTGTTGATCGCGGTGGCAGATGGCGAAGGCCTCGACGGCGGTGCGATCGCCGGGGCGGCGGTGAGCGATGCGGTGAAGGCGCGGCTCCGCGCGAACACCGAGGAAGTCGTCGCGCGCGGCGGCTATGGATCGCCGACGATCTTCGTCGATCGCGACGACATGTATTTCGGCAACGATCAGCTCCCGCTCGTCGAGGCCGCACTGAAAAGGACTCCCCGATGAAGGACCGCATTTCGATTACCATGCTGGAGGGCGGAATCGCCGACGTCCGGCTGATCCGCGCCGACAAGATGAACGCGCTCGACGCCGCGATGTGGGAGGCGCTGGCGCAGGCGGTCGACGAGCTGAAGCGGGCCCAGGGCCTGCGCGTCGTGGTGCTGTCGGGCGAAGGGCGCGCCTTTTGCGCGGGACTCGACCTTTCGAGCCTAGGCTCCGAGCGCGAGCCGGGCGCGAGCAGCGCCGGCGGAGGCCTGTCCGACCGGACCCGGGGAATCGCCAACAACGCCCAATATGCTGCGTGGGGCTGGCGCGAGCTGCCGGTGCCGGTGATCGCCGCAGTGCACGGCGTCGCATTCGGCGCGGGCAGCCAGATCATGGCCGCCGCCGACATCCGCATCGTCCACCCCGATACGCGCATCGCGATCATGGAAATGCGCTGGGGCCTCGTCCCCGACGTTGCGGGCATGGCGCTGTGGCGGACGCAGGTCGCCGACGATGTGCTGCGCGAGATGATCTATACCAACCGCGAATTCACCGGGTCGGAGGCAAAGATATTGGGCTTTGCGACGCATGTCGCCGACGACCCGCTGGCGAAGGCGATGGAGCTTGCCGCGGTGATCGCCGACAAGAATCCGCACGCGGTCCGCGGCGCCAAGCGGCTCTGCAACATGCTGGCCGACGCGAGCGATGCCGAAATTTTACAGGCCGAAAGCGACGAGCAGGTGAAGGTCATCCGCACCCCCAACCAGATGGAGGCGGTGATGGCGCATATGCAGAAGCGCAAGCCGGACTTTGCCGATTGACCGTTTAGAGCAATTCCAAAAACCGCGCCGCATTGTGCCAGTCGGCCTCGCGGCGTGCGCGCATGGCCTGGGCTTCGCCGTCGGCGCCCCAGCGGCGCTCCTGATACAGCTCGTCGAGACTGACCGCCTGCCATAGGGTGTCGGCATCATATGCGCCTTCGCTCAGCGCCAGCCCGGCGACGAGCGAGCCGCCGATCGTCACCAGCGGCGCCAGCGCGGCGAGGCGGAACGGGTCGAGCGCCAGCACCGCGCCTTTCAGCGTCGCGATCGTCGCGTCCGGCTGGTCGACCGGGAGCACCCCCTGCGTGAGCGCGAACTCGATGCCGTGACGTCCCTCGGCCCAGGCGAGCAGCGGGTTCCACATTGCCGCCTGTTCGGCCTGCAACGCGCTGTCCCGATCGTCGCGATAGCAAAGAAGGTCGCTGGCGGCATAGGCCGCGATCGGCGCGGCGAACGCCGCCGGATCGGGGGTCGCAAGGTCGATCGCGGCGTTGGCGACGCCGGTGAGCGGCATGGCCGCGGGGTCGATGGTGTCGCCCTGCGCCCGCCATTCGTCGGCCATCGCTCGCGCCAGCGTCTCGGCTGGAACGAGGAGAGGCGCGCGCGCTGGGGTTCGCACGGGGCGACCGTCGAGCGCGATGCCCCAGCCACCGCTTTGCGCGACGGTTTCCGCCGTTTTCCAGAAGCGTTTCATCACGCGCCGGGCGACCGCCAGCGGCGCGCGAGGATCTTGGGCATGACCGCAAAGTCGAACAGGCCGATCAGAACGATCAGAGTGCCGATCCAGCGGTCGGCGGGCTGCCCCGCGAGCGCCCAGCCGCCGCGGATCAGTACGAAGCCGGCGAGCACGAAGATCGCGCCGGTGATGCGGATGGCGTTCAGGGCGAAGAAACGCTTCTTGGCGAGGGCGTCGGCAGCGTCGGTCATGCCCTCTCCCTATCGCCGCCAAGATGACGCATCAACTGTGCGAGCGCGCCATGGCCGGTGGCGTCGAGACCCACCGCGACGCGCTCGCGCTCGTCGGCACTCTTGTTCTGCGACAGCTTGAGCGTCGGGCGCCACGCAGCGATCCGCATTTCGAATCCGGTGATGGCGCCGGTCATCCGGCCGAACAGCGCGGGGTTCATCTTGTCGCGCGTCCACGGCGGCGCCGCGCCGATGCGCGCCTCGTGGTGCGCCGACAGCGC
>CAZSMB010000145.1:0-6677 GCA_964607625.1 uncultured Sphingopyxis sp.
CGGCGAGCACGGCGATATCGACGGGGACGATCTTGTTGATCGAAGACCGGTCGATATCGATGTGGATCTTCTTCGCTTCGGGCGCGAAGGCGTCGAGGCGGCCGGTCACCCGGTCGTCGAAGCGCGCGCCCACCGCGACGATCAGGTCGGCGCGGTTCATCGCCATATTCGCCTCGAACGTGCCGTGCATCCCGAGCATGCCGAGCCATTTCGGATCGTCCGAAGGAAAGGCGCCGAGTCCCATCAGGGTCGAGGTGATCGGCGCGCCGGTCAGCCCGACGAGTTTGCGTAACGCGGCGCTCGCGTCGGGCCCGGCGTTGATGACGCCGCCGCCGGTATAGAAGACCGGGCGCTCGGCCGCGGCAATCAGTTCGATCGCCGCGTCGATGGCCGATGCCTCGGGCTCGACCTGCGGGCGATAGCTCTGGTGGTCGATCTTGTCGGGCATCGAATAGCTGCCGGTTGCGACCTGCACATTCTTCGGAATGTCGATCACCACCGGGCCGGGGCGGCCGTGGGTCGCGATATAAAAGGCTTCGTGCAGGATCGGCCCCAGCCGGTCGGGGTCCATCACCAGATAATTATGCTTGGTACAGTGGCGCGTGATACCGACCGTGTCGCATTCCTGAAACGCATCGGTACCGATCAAATTGGTCGGGACCTGACCGGTAAGCACGATCATCGGGATCGAATCGAGCAGCGCGTCGGTGATGCCGGTGACCGCGTTGGTCGCGCCGGGGCCGGAGGTCACGAGCACGACGCCGGGCTTGCCCGTCGAGCGCGCATAGCCTTCCGCCGCATGGGTCGCCGCCTGTTCGTGGCGAACCAGAACGTGCTTGATCGTCGGATGGTCGAAGAGCGCGTCGTAGATCGGAAGGACCGCGCCGCCCGGATAGCCGAACACCGTGTCGACCCCAAGGTCGACCAGCGCCTGAACCACCATGTCGGCACCGCTCATTTCCGTCACGATCTTGCTCCTTCTTGACCTGCGCGCACGCGCGCGGGGGTGCAGCTTGTGCGCTGCAACAGGGTTGCGGGCAATAGGTGTATGATTCTATCCTGTCAATAGCGTATTATGTAATAATATTGCTAAATCATTTATGGATGTATTGGATAATGACTCGCTATGGCGCGGCCATTCGGCGGGTGGCTGGTGCCGAAACCATGTAAACTGGCGCTTGGCATATTGACGCGTCGCGGCCTGGGCGCGTTCGAGCGCCTCGTCGCGCGTCGCCTCACCGGCCAGGAAGGCGGCGATCTGCGGCACACCGATCGCCCGCATGACGGGCAAGTCGGGGTCGAGCCCGCGCGCGATCAGCGCCTCCACCTCTTCGACCGCGCCGCCCGCGAACATCGCCTCGAGCCGTGCGTCGCAGCGCGCGCGCAGCCAGTCGCGCGGCGGCAGCAGGATCAGCGGGACCAGATCGACGGCGTCCGCGATCCCGCCCTCGCGTTCCTGCTGCCAGGCGGCGAGGGGGCGTCCCGTCGCGCGCACGACTTCGAGCGCGCGGGCGACGCGGCTGGTGTCGGCGGGCGACAGGCGGGCCGCGGCGCCGGGGTCGAGACGGGACAGGGCCGCATGGGCATCGGCGACGCTCAGCGCGCGGACCTGAGCCCTGATTTCGGGATCGATCTCGGGCACGGGGGCGATGCCGAAGAGCAGCGTCCGCATGTAAAGGCCGGTGCCGCCGACAAGGACGGGAACCTCATCATCCTCCCACGCGTGAACCAGTGTGCGGCGCGCCTCGCTGGCCCAACGCGCTGCATTATGGGCCTCTTGTCCGTCGACATGGCCGAAGAGGGCGTGGGGAATGCCTGCCATCTCTTCGCTGGTCGGGCGCGCGGACAGGATCGACAGATCGCGATAAACCTGGCTGGCGTCGGCATTCACCACTTGCGCCCGGCCCAGCCTTTGCGCCAAGGCGACCGCGAGCGCGGACTTGCCGCTTGCGGTGGGGCCAGCGATAAGCGCGAGCCGGGGCCGGTGGCCGGAAGAGACAGAAGGAGACGCCATGTTCGTTGCAACGCTGATAGCAGCCGGAAAGCTGACGGGCGAGGTGGTGCGCGAGGCGATCGACCGCCTTGCCGCTACCGAGCATGACGTGGGGGCGCCGCACTGGCTCGACGAGGGCGATGCGGCGGACATCGTCTTTCAGGGCAGCCTGATCAGCGCGCGCGCCGAACTGGCAAAGATGGATCATGGCGAACTCGATATCGTCGTGCAGCCGCAGGGCGACCGGACAAAGAAGCTGATCGTGGCGGACATGGATTCGACGATGATTACCGTCGAATGTATCGACGAACTCGCCGATTATGCCGGACTCAAGGCCGAGGTCGCGGCGATCACCGAAAAGGCGATGCGCGGCGAAATCGACTTCCGCGGCGCGCTGATGGAGCGGGTGGCGTTGCTGGGCGGCATGGCAGAGGGCGTGCTGACCGAATGCCGCACCGAACGGGTGCGGCTGACCCGCGGTGCGCGCACGCTCGTCCAGACGATGAAGGCGCATGGCGCGCATTCGGTGCTGGTAACCGGTGGTTTCACGACCTTCGCGACCCCGGTGGCCGAGGCGATCGGCTTTGACCGCGTGGTCGCCAACGAACTGCTGATCGAGGGCGGCAAGCTGACCGGCAAGGTCGCCGAGCCGATCGTCGACAAGGATTCGAAGCTGGAAGCGCTGAAGAGCGAGGCCGCGAGGCACGGCTTGCCGCTCGCCGAAACGCTAGCGGTCGGCGACGGGGCGAACGATATCCCGATGATCACGTCGGCGGGGCTCGGCATCGCCTATCACCCGCATCAGGCCGCGGCCGACGCGGCCGACGCGGCGATCCGGCACCATGACCTGACCGCACTCCTGTGGGCGCAGGGCTATTCGCGCCGCCAGTGGGTGCTGGGCTAAGGATATCGTTTCCAGCGCCAGCGCATAGCTATGCCCTGTTGCATCGGGGATTGGCTCGTTACACTTGCCGGGCTCGCGGCATTGCTGCCGCGTAGGGGAGAGTCATGAGCACATCGATCGTCACCGTCGACATCGGGGGAACCCACGCGCGCTTCGCGATTGCACAGGTCGAAGGCGGGCGGTGCATCTCGCTCGGCGAAGAGACGACGCTGCACACCGAAGACCATGCGAGTTTCCAGACCGCCTGGCAGGATTTCGAAAAGCGCCAGGGGGGCAGCCTGCCGCGCAAGGTCGCGATCGCGATCGCCGGACCGACCAAGGGCGACATCATTCGCTTCACCAATAATCCGTGGATCATCCGCCCGGCCCTGATCCGCGAAAAGCTGACCGTCGACGACTATGTACTCGTCAATGACTTCGAAGCCGTAGGCCACGCCGTCGCGCAGGCCGACGCGAGCTATTTCGAGCCGCTGTGCGGCCCCGAAACACCCCTTCCCGAATCGGGCACGATCAGCGTCATCGGCCCCGGCACCGGACTCGGCGTGGCGCATGTGTGGCGCGACGGCGAAGACTATCGCGTGCAGGCTACCGAAGGCGGACATATCGATTTCGCGCCGCTCGACAGCATCGAGGACGCGATACTCGCGCGGCTCAGGAAGCGCCATCGCCGCGTCTCGGTCGAGCGCGTGGTTTCGGGCCCGGGCATCGTCGATATTTTCGAAACGCTCGCCGCGATGGAAGGGCGTGCGGTGACGCCCGAGGAAGATCGCGCGATCTGGACGCGCGGGATGGCGCAGAAGGACAGCTTGGCCGCGGCGGCGGTCGATCGGTTCTGCCTGTCGCTCGGCAGCGTCGCGGGCGACCTGGCGCTCGCGCAGGGGGCGAGCGGCGTGGTGATCGCCGGCGGACTGGGGCTGCGCATCCGCGATGACCTGATCCGCTCGGGGTTCCCCGAACGCTTCGTTTCCAAGGGGCGATTCGAAAATTTCATGGCGGCGATTCCGGTCAAGCTGATCACCCATCCGCAACCCGGCCTGTTCGGCGCTGCCGCGGCCTTTGCGATGGCGCACCGCTAAGATTCCGGCTTTCGTCGGAACGGCGATATGGGCAAGGTCGCGACCTGTCTTTCAGGCATGATTCTCTGACCTCGACCGAAAGCCCAAGCCCTTATGCCATCCGGCCTTTTTGCCCTGCTCGACGATGTCGCGACGATTGCCAAGGTTGCGGCCGCCAGCATCGATGACGTTGGCGCCGCCGCCTCGAAAGCGGGGGTTAAGGCTGCGGGCGTGGTCGTCGACGATACGGCGGTGACGCCGCGCTATGTCACCGGCTTCACGCCCGACCGCGAATTGCCGATCATCTGGCGGATCACCAAGGGATCGCTGTTCAACAAGCTGGTCCTGATCCTGCCCGCCTTGCTGCTGCTCTCGACGCTCGCGCAATGGGCGATCACGCCGTTGTTGATGCTCGGCGGCGCCTATCTGTGCTTCGAGGGAGCCGAGAAGGTGATTCAGGCGCTGGGCAAGGACGAAACCAGCCTGGCGGAGGATGCCGCGATCGTTGCGGACAAGGCCCATGAAGAGACGATGGTGAAGGGGGCGGTGCGGACCGACTTCATCCTGTCGGCGGAGATCATGGTGATCGCGCTCAACGAAGTGCTCGACGAACCTCTGTTGATGCGCGGTGCGACGCTGGCCCTCGTCGCGGTGATCATCACCGTGGCGGTCTATGGCGTTGTCGGGCTGATCGTGAAGATGGACGACATCGGGCTGGACATGGCGAAGGAGGGATCGAGCGCACGACGGTCGGTTGGGCGCTGGCTCGTGGCAGTGATGCCGACGCTGCTCGCCGCGCTCGCGTCGATCGGCACCGCAGCGATGCTATGGGTCGGCGGGCAGATCGTCCTTCACGGTCTCGACGAGTTTCACATCGGGGGGCTTGGCCATGCGCTGCACGATTTTGCGCACCGCATCGGCGGCGGGCTGCCGCTGGGCGGGATGTGGGAGTGGATCGTCGGCGCGGCGGGCGCGGGTGTGTTCGGGCTGTTGCTCGGCGGCCTGATCGCTGGCATTTTGCATGTCTTGCCAGGGAAGAAGGGCGGGCATTAGAGTGCCTGTACCCCTCCCCTTCGGGGGAGAGGCTTAAGGAGCTGGCATGAAAGGTGAAAACGACCCGCTCGCGGCCTTCTGGATGCCCTTTACCGCGAACCGCGCGTACAAGGCCGCGCCGCGCCAGCTCGTTTCGGCGAGCGGCATGTATTATCAAAGCGCCGATGGTCGCGACATTCTCGACGCAACGGCGGGGCTGTGGTGCTGCAACGCCGGGCATTGCCGGGTGGAGATTGCGGAGGCGATAGCGCGAACCGCCCGGACGCTCGACTTCGCGCCGACGTTCCAGCTCGGCCACCCGCTGCCGTTCGAGCTTGCACAGCGGCTCGCGGCGATGATGCCCGCGGGGCTCGACCGTATCTTCTTCACGAACAGCGGATCGGAATCGGTCGACACGGCGCTCAAGATCGCGCTCGCGGTGCAGCGCGCGAAGGGGCAGGGGACGCGCACCCGGCTGATCGGGCGCGAGCGCGGCTATCACGGCGTCGGCTTCGGCGGCATCGGCGTCGGCGGGATCGGCAATAACCGGCGCGCCTTCGGGACCGGCCTGCCGGGCGTCGATCATCTGCGGCACACGCACGATCCCGCCCGCAACGCTTTTTCGCGAGGCTTTCCGGCGCATGGCGTGGAACTGGCCGACGATCTGCAGCGGCTGGTCGACCTGCACGGCGCCGAGACGATCGCGGCGGTGATCGTCGAGCCGATGGCAGGCTCGACCGGGGTGCTGGTGCCGCCGGTCGGCTATCTCCAACGACTGCGCGAGATTTGCGACCGGCACGGCATCCTGCTGATCTTCGACGAGGTGATCACCGGCTTCGGCCGCGTCGGCGCGGCGACCGCGGCCGAGGCGTGGGGGGTGACGCCCGATATCCTGACGATGGCGAAGGGATTGACCAACGCCGCGGTGCCGATGGGCGCGGTCGCGGTAAGGCGCGATCTGCACGACGCGGTGATCGACGCGGCGACCGGCGGGATCGAGCTGTTTCATGGCTACACCTATTCGGGCCACCCGCTCGCGGCGGCGGCGGGGCTCGCGGCGCTCGACCTCTATGCGCGCGAAGGACTGTTCGCGCGGGCGGCCGAGCTGGCGCCTTATTGGGAGCAAGCGGTTCACGGGTTGAAAGGCGCGCGGCACGTCGTCGACATCCGCAACATCGGCCTCGTCGCCGGGATCGAGCTCGAATCGCACGCCGATGCGCCGGGCGCCCGGGCGATGGACCTGTTCCACGCGGCGTTCGATGCGGGATTGCTGATCCGGGTGACGGGCGACATCGTCGCCTTGTCGCCGCCGCTGATCGTCGAGCGCGACCAGATCGACACGATGGTTGCGATGCTGGGCGACTTGCTCGACGCGGTCGATTGAGGATGGCGAGCCGCACCGGCCCCATGCTCGCTTTGGATTCGAATCGACTGCGCCGGCGTCGATCGGCATGACCCGTCGGATCGGGCGCTCGCTTTAACGTTTTGTCGCGCTTTCGTGCCGCAATGGGACGGAAAACGCGGGTCGCACCGACTGGTTTGCGCATCGAAAACACGGTATAACGGGCCAACCCCCTTTCATTTGTTCAGGTCGCAACCCCGTGCCCCACACATTTCGTCTGCTCGCCCCGCTCGCGGTGGCCGTGGCCCCCGTTCTCGCCGTTCCGGTCCTGGCCCAGTCGACCACGCAGGT
>CAZSMB010000146.1:0-6647 GCA_964607625.1 uncultured Sphingopyxis sp.
ATTTCGCCACCGCCGCCTTGAGCTGCGGGAACTTGCGATACATGAACTGCTGCTGCGCGACCGACAGGCAGTTGTTGGTGATCCAGTAGAGCAGCAGGCCCGCCGCGAAGGGCGCCATGATGAACATGAACAGCCACGGCATGATCTTGAACACCTGCGCCTGCACCGGGTCGGTCGCCTGCGGGTTGAGCCGGAACTGCAGGAACATGGTGATGCCGAGGATCAGCGCGAGCACGCCGATGCCGAGGAAGGACGGCGGCGTGAACGGCAGGAGCCCGAACAGGTTCAGGATGTGCAGCGGGTCGGGCGCCGACAGATCCTTGATCCACAGGATGAAGGGCTGGTGCCGCATCTCGATCGTCAGCATCAGCACCTTGTAGAGCGCATAGAAGATCGGGATCTGGAGCACGATCGGCAGGCAGCCCATCAACGGATTGATCTTTTCATCCTTGTAGAGCTTCATCAGCTCCTGCTGCATCTTCGGCTTGTCGTCCTTGTAGCGGTCCTGCAGCGCCTTCATCTTGGGCTGCATCACGCGCATCTGGGCCATCGAGTGGAATTGCCGCTGCGCGATCGGGAACATCGCCGCGCGGATGATCAGCGTCAGCAGCATGATCGCGACGCCGAAGTTGCCGACCTGCTTGAACAGCCAGTCGAGCAGCTTGAAGATCGGCTTTTCGAAAAATTCGAACCAGCCCCAGTCGATCGCGTTCGACAGGCGCGGGATGCCCAGATCGTCCTGATAGGCCGAAAGGGTGCTGACTTCCTTTGCGCCCGCAAAGATGCGGCTGGTCGTCGTGACCTGGCGCCCCGGCGCAACCTGGGTGAAGGGACGCGCGAACAGCGTCTGGTAGGTGTTCGTCGTCGGCGCGCTCATCGACGCGGTGACGCGCTCGCCCTTGGCCGGCACGACCGCGGCGAGCCAGTATTTATCGGTGAAGCCCAGCCAGCCGGCGCTGGTATATTTGGGCGTCGCCCCCTCTTCGAGATCTTCATAATCGACGTCGAAGATCGATTTGCCGTCGAGATAGCCGGTCGGGCCGACATGGATCGTCCAGCTGCTCTTTTCGTGCGGGTCGGTCGGTTTGCCGAGGCGGTCGATCAGCGCATAGCTGCTCGCGGTCACCGGCGCGCTGCCCTTGTTGGCGATCGTCTGTTTCGCGGTGATCAGGTAATTCCTGTCGATGCTGTATTCGATGCGGAAGGTCTGGCCCGTACCGTTCGCCCAGCTGAGCGTCACCGGGGTTTCGGGGGTCAGCTTCGTCCCGTTCGGGGTCCACACCGTGTCGGCGCCGGGGGTCGCGATCCCCTGCGCCGACCAGCCGATCGCCGCGAAATAGGCGGCCCTGGTGCCCGCGGGGGCGAACAGGCGGACGGGCGGCGCGTTCTTTTCGACCGTCTGGCGATATTTGGTCAGCGTGATGTCGTCGATTCGCGCGCCGACGAGGTTGATCGACCCCGAAAGCGCCGGCGTTTCGATCGGAATGCGCCGGCCGCTGCCGAGCACCGCGTCGACCGGGCGCACCGCCTGGGCCGCGGGTCTGGCGGCGGGGGTGACGTCGCCCGCCGGGGGCAGGCCGTTCGGTTCGCCCTGCGCCTTTGGCGCCGCGGCACCGTCGGTGCCCGCGACCGTCGTGGTCACATCGGGCTTGGCGGGGGTCGGGAAAAATCGGTCGGCGACGAAATTCCATCCCAGCAGGATGGCCACCGACAACAGGATGGCCGCGATCAGGTTACGCTTGTCGTCCACGCTCTAGGGTCTCTCTTCGTCTCAAAAATATCGGGGAGTTGGTCAGTCAAGGCACCGGGTCATAGCCGTGCCCGCCCCACGGATGGCAGCGCAATAGCCGCTTTATCGCCAGCCAGCCACCCTTGATCGCACCGTGGCGGCCCAGTGCGACGATCGCATATTCGCTGCACGACGGCGCATAGCGGCACGTCGGCGGCAGGATGCGCGAAGGGCCGAGCTGCCACCCCCGGGCAAGCAGGATGAGCAGGCGGGCGATCATGCCCAACGCCCTGAAAGCCGGGGTGATTCACGCGCGATTGGCACCTCTGTCCTGCGCACGGCCGTCATTGCGCCAGCTTCTTCGCGGCGCGCGCCAGCGCCGAATCGAGATGGTCGCCCAGTTCGGCAAAGACGATGTCGTTGCCGCCGCTACGGCCGATCAGCACATGATCGGCGCCGGCGATTCCCCGCACGGGCAGCGCGGCGCGGGCCAGCGCGCGCAGCCGGCGCTTCATCCGGTTGCGCGTGACGGCGTTGCCGACCTTCTTGCTGACGGTATAGCCGACGCCGATGTCCGCATCATCGTCGCCGCGCGGGCGGACGAGCAGCACGAAGCCGGGCATGGGGAAGCGAAGACCGCGGTTCGCGGCCAGAAACTCGCTTCGCTTGCTGAGGGTGCGCACGCGCGGCGCACCGACGGCCCTTAGGCCGACAGCTTCTTGCGGCCGCGGGCGCGGCGGGCGGCCAGGACCTTGCGGCCGCCGACGGTGGCCTTGCGGGCGCGGAAGCCGTGACGGCGCTTGCGCACGAGGCGGCTCGGTTGATAGGTGCGCTTCATCGCGGTATCCCCAAATTCTCTTCGATCGATCTAACGAAAAAGGGCCGCCAAACGCGGGCGGCCGCCAGTGGGGGCGCGGATAAGGGAGTCGCGCGCGAAAGTCAATCGCCCCCGGTCGCATCGGGCGATCAATCGTCATTGCGCAGGCTTTCCAGCCGATCGCGCGCGCGCCGCCGCGCCGCGCTGACCCGCCGCATCACCCGGTCGGTCCACGCTCCATAGCGCGGATGCCGCCGCTTGAAGCCGACATAACGCCGCTTTGCCCACAGGCTGTTCTGCAGGCACAGCATCAGGCCGGCGGGAAAGAGGATGATGAAGCCCGGTCCCGGCAACGGTCCGATGATCGGCGCGACGATCATCAGCAGCACGCCGGTCGCAAACAGCGCGAATCGCACCTGCGCGTTCGCGCGCAATCGCTGGTAGAGGCCGGGGCTCGCCATGCTCCGCGATGTGGGGAGGCGGCGGGCGTGTTGCAAGGCTAAGGCAGCCGGCTCGGCACTACACCGCCCAGCGGAACGCACGCCGCAACTCGGCGGCACCGTCCGACGCATAGGGCAGGCCGTGCGCCATCACGACGCGCTCGCAGTCCCAGCCGAGGATCGTGGCCATCGCCGCGCGCACGCGGCGGCGCCTGGGCCAGAAGGTCAGCCGCAGGTCGATCGGCGCCTTGCCGTCGGGATGCGCGGCGCCCGACAGGCGCACCAGCCACCGGTAGAAGCGGCTGCGCACGCGCTGCGGCTCGAAATTCTCGATCAGATCGGTCAGGATCACGGTGCGCGAAGGTTCGTGGAAGAAGACCGCTTCCGTGACCGCGGTCCCCGGCACGAGGACCGCCCGCAGCCCGCCGGGCAGCGGGGCATCGTCCGCATCGACGACCGCGTCGACGCGGAAGGGCCGCTTCGCATGGTCGGCAAGTCCCGGAACGGCGAGCGTGCGCGCCGCGGGATAGAGCCGCTGCCAATCGGCGACATACCAGTAATGGAGGCTGTTCGGCGCGACGAGCCATTCGACGGGCCCGAGGCGGTCGATCGCGGCGACCAGCGTTTCTTCGGGCGCGATCGGCGAATGCACCCACAGCCCGCCACCGGCGAGCCGCACCACGGTCATCCGCGTCGGAAAGGGGATCGAGGTCGGCCCATAGTCCATCCGTATCTCTGGACCGTCGACCGTCCAGACATCGGTTCCGAAGGGTTTGAGCGTGTTGAGCGGCGCATAGGGAACGAAGGACGACATCGACCGGCAGGCTAGCAGATGCCGGCCCGCCCGAGCAAATGCGAGCGTCCCGCCCCGCCGCGCCTACCGGAAGAAGCAGTTGGCGCCCGCGAACAATGCCTCGACCCTGGCGGCGTCGCCGGGCGCAGCGAACATGCCCCCGATCGCGTCGTCGCCGCTGCCGATCGTGAATTCCTCGCCCAGCGTGCTGTCCTCGACGTCGACGATAGCGACGCTTTGCTTCGCCGCGGCGCGCGTGGTGCCGACACCGATACCGCTCATCGTCGTGTACCGGTCGGCGCCGGGCTCGTTGCCGAGGAACCAGCCGGCGAACTTGTCGTCCTGGAAGTTGAGCGTCATCGCGTTGTAGCGGGTGAAGTCCATCGTCCCCGCCCCGCATTCCTCGTTGCTGCTGCGATCGTCGGCGACGCCCTCGACGCGCGCGAGCGCCTCTTCGGCCTGCGCGCGCGGAACGCCGAAGGCGAGCAGGCTCGTCTTGCCGCTGGCCGTGTCGACGAAGCGCAACCCGGCGCCGTCGAGGCCGATCGCGGTGGTCGCCGCCGCCGGGCCTTCCGCGGTGGCCGCAGGGATTTCGGGGGCAGTCGGCACATCATCGTCGCCGGAGGCCGGCGTCTCCGCAGCGGGCTTGCACGCGGCGAGCAGCGCCAGCATCGCGATCGTCGTCAATCGTCGCATCATGGCTCCTTCCGTTCGCCGCGCGGCACGAGCAGCATCATTACCGCACCGAGCGCCGCGAGCGCCATATCCTTTTGCGCATCCCACATATCGCCCTGTTGCCCATTGTAGCGGTCGGCCGTTTCGCCCGCCGCGACGATGGTCAGCAGCCATTCGAAAATTTCGTAAAGGCACGAGACCGAAAGCACCCAGCCCAGCGCCGCCGCCATCGCGCCGCGCCGGCCGAGCCCGCCATAGCGCCGCGCGACCTCTGCGACCGGGACGACCGACAGCAGGCCGAACGCAAAATGGACGAGGCGGTCGTAGTGATTGCGCGTCCACCCGAACGCCTGCGACAGTTCCCTGCCCGTCAGCGCGCGCGCCCTGTCGTCGTAGGGCACATTGCTGTACGCATAGCGCCCGCCGAGCGTATGTAGCGCGAGAAACAGCAGGATCGACGCGAGCGCCGGGGTCGACAGCGGCCAGCGCCGCAGCAGCCAGGGAGAGGCGATCAGCAGCAGCGCGGTGGGACTATGCTGAAGCGGCGCGATCGACGGATAGGGCTGGTCGACCTGCGCGAGCAGCAACAGCGCGAGGAGCAGGCCGAGCAGCAGGCGTTGCGGGCGAGGGATGGGTGCGAAGACCGAAAACACCTCCCCACCTACCCGTTCGCATCGAGCGAAGTCGAGATGCCTCGACGGCAGTCACCCCGATGGGTGTCTCGACTTCGGCCAAAAGCCGACGTTTATCCCGAGCGCCTGCCAAGGCAGTCGAAGGGCTCGACACGAACGGGACAGGGGCATCAGCCCTTTTTGAGGTGGCGGCGGCCGAGGAGTTCGGCGATCTGCACCGCGTTCAGGGCGGCGCCCTTGCGCAGATTGTCGCTGACGCACCACAGAGCGAGGCCGTTGTCGACGGTGCTGTCGTCGCGCACGCGGCTGACGAAGGTCGCATAGTCGCCGACGCATTCGACCGGGGTCACATAGCCCCCGTCCTCGCGCTTGTCGACGAGCATCACCCCGGGGGCTTCGCGCAGGATGTCCTGCGCCTGTTCGGCGCTGAGTTCGCGCTCGAGTTCGATATGCAGGGCCTCGGCGTGGCCGACGAAAACCGGGACGCGGACGCAGGTCGCGACGACCTTTACCTTCGGGTCGAGGATCTTCTTGGTCTCCACGACCATCTTCCATTCCTCCTTGGTCGAGCCGTCCTCGAGGAATTTGTCGATGTGCGGGATGACGTTGAAGGCGATCTGCTTGGTGAACTTGCCGATGTCCTTTTCGTCGCCGACGAAGATCTGGCGCGTCTGGTTCCACAGCTCGTCCATCCCCGCCTTGCCGGCGCCCGACACCGACTGATAGGTCGAAACGACGACGCGCTTGATCTTCGCCGCATCGTGCAGCGGCTTCAGCGCGACGACCATCTGCGCGGTCGAACAGTTCGGGTTCGCGATGATGTTGCGCTTGGTATAGCCGTCGATCGCGTCGGGGTTCACCTCGGGCACGATCAGCGGCACGTCGGGATCCATGCGGTAGAGCGAGCTGTTGTCGATCACCGTGCAGCCCGCCGCGGCGGCCTTTGGCGCATAGGTCGCGGTCGCGTCGCTGCCGATGGCGAAGATCGCCATGTCCCAGCCCGACCAGTCGAAATTTTCGATATTCTGGCATTTCACGGTCTTGCCCGTGTCGCCGATTTCCACCTCGGTGCCCTGGCTGCGCGACGAGGCGACAGCGGCGAGTGCGTCGATGGGGAATTCGCGCTCGGCGAGAATGGCGAGCACTTCGCGCCCGACATTGCCCGTCGCGCCCGCGACTACGATACGATAACCCATGATGGTCCTGCCTTTCGTGGTTCTGAATATGCAAACGGCCGGTTCTGCCTGTTGGCGGAACCGGCCGTTTTGGAAAGCTGTTTCGGCTTTGGGTGAGAGAAGCTCTCCTTAGCCTTCGGTTCCGGGCCGGTTGTCGCGGCGCTCCGCAATACGCGCCGATTTGCCGGTGCGGCCGCGCAGATAGTAAAGTTTCGCGCGGCGGACGGCGCCCTTGCGGACGACGGTAATCGAATCGATGTTGGGCGAATAGAGCGGGAAGACGCGCTCGACGCCCTCACCGAACGACAGCTTGCGCACGGTGAAGTTCGATCCCATGCCCTTGTTCGAGCGCGCGATGCACACGCCTTCGAAATTCTGGACGCGGG
>CAZSMB010000147.1:0-6576 GCA_964607625.1 uncultured Sphingopyxis sp.
TATCGGCGCGGCGGCATCGCCTTTGCCTGGGGTCGGAGGAACAAGGTCATTATGGCAAAGTCGAAGACGGCTACCGACGACGGCGTCGTCACCATCAAGAAATACGCCAACCGCCGCCTCTACGACACCGAACGGAGCTGCTACATCACGCTCGACGACCTTGGCGCGATGGTGCGCGAAGGCCGCGACTTTCGCGTGGTCGATGCAAAGAGCGGCGAGGACATCACCCACAATGTCCTGACCCAGATCATCATGGATACCGAAACGCGCGGCGAGACGCTGCTGCCGGTCAATTTCCTGCGCCACCTGATCGGGATGTACGGCGACAAGATGCAGTCGATGGTGCCGCAATATCTCGAAGCGTCGATGGCGGCCTTTGCCAAGAATCAACAGGACGTCCGCTCGGCGTTCGAAGGTGCGCTCGGTTCGGGCAATCCGCTCGCCGAACTGACGCGGCGGAACATGGAAATCTTTCAGCAGGCGGCGGGCGCCTTCATGCCGGGCGCGATGTCGGCCAAGTCGAAGGACGCCGAAATCGCGGCGCTCAAGGCCGAAATCGCCGATCTCAAGGCCGCGCTTGCCGACAAGGCTTAATCCGGGGCTTCTCCCGCCCCCAGCACAGAAAACAGGACAGATGATCAAGCATGCGCTCAGCGTAACCCGTCAGGCCGACTTCGCGGCCTGGTATCAGGACGTCATTGCCGAAGCCGACCTCGCCGAGGAATCGGGCGTGCGCGGCTGCATGGTCATCAAACCGTGGGGCTATGGCATCTGGGAACGCATCCAGACGGTGATGGACACCGCGATCAAGGATGCCGGGGTCCAGAACGCCTATTTCCCGCTCTTCATCCCCTTGAGCTTCTTTGAAAAGGAAGCGGACCATGTCGATGGTTTCGCAAAGGAAATGGCGGTCGTCACTCACCACCGGCTGATCGCCGACGGCAAGGGCAAGCTGGTTCCCGATCCGGAGGCGAAGCTCGAGGAGCCGCTGATCGTCCGCCCGACGTCGGAAACGGTGATCGGTTCAGCGATGAGCCGCTGGGTGCAGAGCTGGCGCGACCTGCCGCTGAAGGTCAATCAGTGGGCGAATGTCGTGCGCTGGGAAATGCGGACGCGCATGTTCCTGCGCACCAGCGAGTTCCTGTGGCAGGAAGGCCATACCGCGCACGCGACGCGCGAGGATGCGATGGACGAGACGCTGCGCGCCCTCGAAATGTATCGCAGCTTTGCCGAGGACGTCCTGGCGATGCCCGTGATCGCGGGTGAAAAGCCCGAGAACGAGAGGTTTCCAGGCGCCGTCGCGACCTATTCGATCGAAGCGATGATGCAGGACGGCAAGGCGCTCCAGGCGGGCACCTCGCATTACCTCGGCACCGGTTTCGCCGAGGCGGCGAATATTCGCTATCAGGACAAGGACGGCGGTCACAGCCTGTGCCACACGACGAGCTGGGGCACGTCGACGCGGATGATCGGCGGCGTCATCATGACGCACGGCGACGACGACGGCCTGCGCTGCCCGCCACGGATCGCGCCGTACCAGATCGTCATCGTGCCGATGCTGCGCGATAATGAAGAGGACGCGGCGATCCTCGATTATTGCCGCGACCTCGAGGCGCAATTGAAGGCGCTCGATGCCTTTCGCGAGCCGGTGCGTGTGCTGCTCGACGCGAGCGCGAACAAGGCGCAGACGAAGCGCTGGGGCTGGGTCAAGAAGGGCGCGCCGATCATCCTCGAAATCGGCCCGCGCGACGTCGCCGGCGGCAAGGTCGCGGTGATCCGCCGTGACCGGCTCTATCAGGAGAGCGGAAAGCTCGACACCGCCTTCACCCCGAAGGACGCGTTCGTCGACGGCGCGGTCGCCATGCTCGAAGAAATCCAGCGGGCGTTGCACGCGGAGGCGAAGGAACGGCTGCACGCGAACATCCGCCGCGACGTCACCGACCTCGCGGCACATTTCCGCGGCGACGACAAGTTCGTCGGCTGGGTCGAGGTGCAATGGTCGCGTCCGACGGGCAAGACGCTCGACGGGATCGTCGACCAGCTGAAAGCGTTGAAGCTGACGATGCGCAACACTCCTCTCGACGCGGCGCCCGCCGACGGCGCCTGCTTCTTCACCGGCGAGCCCGCGGTCGAGCGCGTGCTCATCGGGCGGACCTATTAGTTGGCGAAGAACCCGAAACGACCACAGCCCGCGGGGCTTCCCTCGCGCGACGATATTCTTCGGTTCATCGAGGAAAGTTCGTCGGCGGTCGGCAAGCGCGAGATCGCCAAACATTTCGCGGTGCGCGGTGCCGACAAGATCGCGCTGAAGGCACTGCTCAAGGACATGACCGACGACGGGCTGGTCGACATGGCGCCGGGCCGGGCGTTCCACAAGCATGGCGGACTGCCGCGCGTCACGGTGTTCCGCGTTGCATCGGTCGACGGCGACACCGTGTGGGCGGTGCCCGAGCGCTGGGAGGCGAGTGGGCCCCCGCCGCGGGTGCGCGTGATCGAAAAGGGGCGCCGCAACGCGCTCGGCGTCGGCGACCGCATCCTCGCGCGGACCGAGGAACGCGGCAGCGGCCATGTCGCGCACCCGATGAAGCGGCTACAGGCGGGCGGCGAAACCGTCGTCGGCGTGCTCGTCGAAGACACCGGTCCCGGCGGCAAGCCCGTCACCTGGCTGCGCCCCGCCGACAAGCGGGCGCGGTTCGACTTCGCGGTGTCGGAGATGGGCGAGGCGGCGATCGGCGACCTCGTGCGTGCCGAACTGTCGGGGCGGGGACCCGCGACGCGCGCGAAGGTGGTCGAACGCATCGGCGATCCCTTCGCCCCGCGCTCGCTCAGCATGATCGCGATCGCGAAGCACGAGATCCCGCATGTGTTCGGCGACATCACGCTCGCCGAGGCCGAGCGTGCGGCGAAGCTGCCGCTCTCCCCCGACGGCCGCGAAGACCTCCGCCACCTGCCGATTGTTGCGATCGACCCCGCCGATGCGCGCGACCATGACGATGCGGTATGGGCCGAACCCGATACCGACGAAAAGAACAAGGGCGGCTGGCTCGCGATCGTCGCGATCGCCGACGTCAGCTATTATGTCCGTCCCGATGGCGCGCTCGATCGCGAGGCGCGGCGGCGCGGCAACAGCGTCTATTTCCCCGACCAGGTCGTACCGATGCTGCCCGAGACGCTCTCCGCAGGCGTCTGTTCGCTGAAAGCGGGCGAGGACCGCGCGGCGACGGCGTGCCGCCTCGTCATCGACAGGCATGGCAAGGTGACGTCATGGCGCTTCACCCGCGCGCTCGTGCGGCTTCGCGCCAATATCGCCTATGAGCGCGCGCAAGCGGCCCATGATGCCGGTACTCCCGACGACGGTTGGGACGAGGCGGTTCTGCCCGCGCTCCAGAACCTCTGGGGCTGCTGGAAATTGCTGGCCCAGGCGCGCGCGGCGCGGGCACCGCTCGATCTCGATCTGCCCGAGCGGCAGGTCATCCTCGACGAGCAAGGGAATATCGCCGAAATCCGCGTGCGCCAGCGGCTCGATGCGCATCGGTTGATCGAGGACTATATGATCGCTGCGAACGTCGCGGCGGCGAAGGCGCTCGAGGCAAAGAAGTCGCCGGTGATGTACCGCATCCACGAGCCGCCGAGCCGCGAGAAACTCGTCAGCCTGAAGGAATATCTCGATACCTTCGACCAGAATTTCGCCCTCGGACAGGTCATCACCCCCGCGGTGTTCAATCGGCTGATCGACGGCTTTTCGGACGACGACCGCTTGCCCGAGATCATGGAAGCGATCCTGCGCAGCCAGACGCAGGCCTATTACGGCCCCGCCAACTCGGGGCATTTCGGCCTCGCGCTCGGCAGCTACGCGCATTTCACCTCGCCGATTCGCCGCTACGCCGACCTGATCGTCCACCGCGCGCTCGTCGATTCCTATCGCCTCGAAGTGCCGGGCAAGGTGAAGGGCCTGCCCGAACGCACCGGACTCGGCGAAGCCGACTCCAAGGGCCTGTCGCGGATCGGCGAGACGATCAGCGGCCTCGAACGCCGCGCGATGGAGGCCGAGCGCGAAACGATCGACCGCTATGTCGCCGCCTATCTGGCGAGCAAGGTCGGCGAAATCGTTCCTGCGCGGATCACGGGGGTCCAGCCCTTCGGCTTCTTCGCGACGGTCGACGGGCTCGGTGGCGACGGGCTGGTGCCGGTCTCGACCCTGGGAAGCGAGCGCTTCTTCTATGACGAGGCCGCGCGCACGCTCGACAGCGAACATGGCCGCGTCAGCTATTCGGTCGGCCAGCGGCTCGAACTGCGACTGATGGAAGCGAACCCGATCAGCGGCGCGCTGCGTTTCGAACTCCCCGACGCACCCGAAGGCGCATCGGTAAAGCGACCGCCGCGGCGCGACGGCAAAGCGAAGGGGGCCGGCAAGCATATGGTCGGCAAGCGCGGACGGCCGAAGAATATCCGCCACCAGGGCCGGCGGCGCTAAGCCGACGCGAGCTGCTGCAACAACGCCGCGCTGTCGGCGTCTGCTGGAAAAAACGCCTCGATCGCCAGTTCGGACAGCGTGATGTCGAGCGGGGTGCCGAACACCGTCACGGTCGATACGAACCGTATCTGTCCCGCGGGCGTATTCAGGGCCAGGGGAACCGCGATTCCGTTTGCCGGGACCGCCATGTCCTCGTTTCCGCCCGGCTCATAGGCGGCCAGCTCGTCGCGCAGCGCGGAGAGTCCCGTGTCGCCGGTTGCTTCGACCTGGCCGTCGAGGCGGTGTAGGATATGCGCCCGCCATTCGCCGCGATTGCCGATATGCGGCGCCAGCCCCCCGGGATGCAGCGCGATACGCAGCACGTTGACCGGCGGCTCGAGCAGCGCGGGGTCGACGAGCGCGGTCAGCAGCGCGATTGCGCCGTTGGCCGCGATCATGTTCCAGTGACGATCGACCGCGAGCGCCGGATAGGGCTCGTGCCCCCGCAGCACATGCTCGACGATCGCGCGCATGTCCGCCATCTCGGCGCTGTCGAGCGGACGTTCGAGGTAATCGGGCGCAAAGCCCGCCGCCAGGAGCAGCGCATTGCGTGCGCGATGCGGGACGTCGAGCCGTTCGGCGATCCGCTCGATCATCCGCGGGCTCGGTTTCGACCGGCCGGTCTCGATAAAGCTCAGGTGCCGCGTCGAGATATCGGTTTCGAGCGCGAGATCCATCTGGCTCATCCGGCGACGCGTGCGCCATTCGCGAAGCTGTTCGCCGAGCGGTGCCACCTGCATTCCATGTCTCCTTCGCGCCATCGGCTAACGCGGCCGACATCCGGATTCCATTACCTTGCGCGTAATCGACGTCATGTCGATCGGGGTTCAAGGAGACTGGGTTCGAAAGGAGAATGCGTCATGTCCCGTCCCAACCTCAAGACCGTCCTGATCGTCGACGCCGTCACCTGCACGGTCCTGTTTCTGTCGTGCGTCTTTGCCACCGCCCCGGTCGCCTCGCTGCTCGGCCTCCCTTCCGACATCGTAACCGTTGCCGGATGGATCGGCCTGCCGTCGGCCGCCCTCATGCTGTTCGTCGCCTTCCAGAAGGAGCCGAGCAAAGGGCTCGCCAATCTGATCGCGGTCGGCAATCTCGGATGGGTCGCCGCGAGCTTTGCCGTGATCGCCCTCTTCGCGGCGCAGATGACGTGGCCGGGTATCGCGATCGTCGCGATTCAAGCGGTCATCGTGCTCGAAATGGCCTTCTTTGAAGCCAAGGGAGCGGCTGCACTCCCGCGCGCGGCCGCCGCCTGATCTCTCCCGGCACCTGCCGGCGCCTGACGGAGCGGCCCCCGCCGCTCCGTTTCTTTTGCGTAATAAGATTACATCGGACGGTTGCATTGCGTCGTGTCGTGTCCCAAGGTCCACGCCTGCCAAAACGAAAGCAAGGGGTTCGCATGGTCCGCTCATTTCTGTTCGTCACGCTCTCCGCGGTCGCGCTGACCGGCGCATCGGTCGCCGGGGCCGCCGCCGGCGCTGCGCCGAAAGCGGCGCAGGTCCAGGCCGACATTCCCGACAAGTTCACGATCCCGAACGAAGACGCCGACTATGACAAGCGCGTCGAAATGATCCCGATGCGCGACGGGACCAGGCTCTACACGGTCATCGTCGTGCCAAAGGGAGCCACGAACGCCCCGATCGTCCTGACGCGCACCCCCTATAACGCAAAGGGCCGCGCGAACCGCATGGACAGCCCGAGCATGCTGTCGACGCTGCCGCTCTCCGACGAGATTTTCGTGAAGGACGGTTATATCCGGGTCTACCAGGATATTCGCGGCAAATACGGATCGGAGGGCGACTATATCGTCAACCGTCCTCCGGTCGGTCCGCTCAACCCGACCAAGGTCGATCATACCACCGATGCGTGGGACACGATCGACTGGCTGGTGAACAAGAAGAACCTGCCCGAATCGAACGGCCGCGTCGGCATGATCGGTTCGTCCTACGAAGGCTTCACCGTCGTGATGGCGCTGCTCCATCCGCATCCCGCGCTGAAGGTCGCGGCGCCCGAAAGCCCGATGATCGACGGCTGGATGGGCGACGACTGGTTCCACTACGGCGCCT
>CAZSMB010000148.1:0-6509 GCA_964607625.1 uncultured Sphingopyxis sp.
ACGGGCGCGAGATCCTCCACCGTCAGCCCGCCCTTGAAGATCTGGAGTAGCTGGCGTTCGAGCGAGATGCGGTTGATCGCGCGCTTGGCCCCCGGAACCGCCGCCATCAACTTGAGCGCCGCGGTGCGCGACATTTCGACGAAGATGCTGTCCCCGCCCGCGCGGATCGTCGCGCCGCGCTTGCGCCCCGAGATCAGGCCGACCTCGCCGAAGATCGATCCTTCCTCTATGGGCACCGTGATGTCCGGCCCGACCTCGACGAGCGCATGTCCTTCGGCAATCGCAAAGAGCGACGACCCGGGCTCGTCCTTTTCGAACACCACCTCTCCCGCGCGGTAGAAGGCGACCTTCGAATCGAGCATGAATTCGCGCATCTGGAGCGGCGAAACATCCGCGAAGATGCGGACATGGGCCCGCAGATATTCCAGCCACTCGCTGACCGGCATGTCATGGGGCATCCCGGCAAAGATCGCCGCAAGATCCTTTTCGTCCGCGGGCGTCAGCGCCTCGTTGCCGCTCAAAAACTCGACGACGTCATAGCCCTGGTTCATGCAATGCTTGATCAGCGGATAGCCCGCGAGCGCGCCGATGACATAGATGCCCGGCACCGTCGTCTCGAAAGTCGGAGACAGCTTGGGAAAGGCTTCGCGGTCGGGGCCGGTGAACTCGATCCCCATCGCCTCGACGAAGCCGCGCGGCGCGACCGAGCCCAGTCGCGCGACGATGGTGTCGCAAGCGATCCGCTCCTCGCCGTTCGGGGTATCGAGTGTCAGCCAGCCATCCTCGACCAGCTTGGGCTGCGTCTCGGTGCGGATGTCGATCGCGCCATTTTCGCCGACCTCCATCAGATCGGCGACATTCTTAGCCTTGGCGCGCGCGAAATCCTTCGACCGGTTGAGGATCGTCACCCGATTGCCGAGCGCCTCCTCGGCAACACCAAGCGCATTTTCGATCCCCGCATCGCCCGACCCCACGACCGTAATGTGCCGGTCGCGAAAATCCTCGGGATCGTCGACCTGATAGATGATGTGCGGCAATTCGTTGCCCGGGCACCGCAGCCGGTTGGGATTGCCCTGCGTGCCGATCGCGAGAACAATCGTCTCGGCCGTGATCGTCTCGCCCTTTGCGGTCGTGATCGTAAAAGCGCCCTTGGTCCCCGAAACCTCTACGATTTCGGCATTATAACGGACGTTGATCTTGTTGTTGGCCGCATCCTCGTCCCAATTGGCCAGGATCGTCTCCCGCGCGCCCTCTCCGAAGCGGCAGTCGGAGCGCAGGTCGAGCCGGTCGGGGGTCGCGAGCACCCGCTTGCCCTTCTGATATTTGAAAATGGTATCCGACAGATGGTCGGTCTTTTCGAGCAGGACATGGCTTAGTCCCAGGTGCGCAGCCCGCGAGGCGGCACTCAGGCCGGCGGGACCCGACCCGACGATCGCGACCTTGACCGCCTCGCTCACAGGGCGGGCGTCCGGCCAGGTCGCCGTCGCGGCATCGTTGCGTACATGGGCACCCTACCCCCCATCGCCAGCCCCCTTCGGCGATCAATAACGGATGCGACCCGGACTTATGTCCTAGAGGGGCGAACTATGCCCCCGAACCCGGCGCGAGGTCAACCGCTGCCAGCGCGTTTTTGGTGGAGGATATATGCGCCGATCAGGCGAGTTCGAACATCGCCGCGATACGATCCGACGCGATCGGTTCGAACCGCGACCATCCGTCGGGGCCCAGCTTTTCGAGCGGGCGGAAACGCGCCTTGTAGGCCATGCGCGTCGATCCCTCGATCCAGTAGCCGAGATAGACATAGGGCAGTCCAGCCTTTGCCGCACGCTGCACGTGATCGAGAATGACGTAGGTGCCCAGCCCTTCGCGTAGCGGATGCTGCGCATCGAAGAAGCTGTAGATCATCGAAAGCCCGTCGCCTTGCCGGTCGGTCAGGCAGCAACCGACGAGCCGTCCGGGGCGGCCGTCGGCCGTCGGCTCTCGATATTCGATCATATGGCTGTCGACAGGGGTTTGCTCGACCATGTCGGCGAAATCCTGCTCATCCATGTCGGCCATGCCGCCGTCGGGGTGGCGCGACAGGAGGTAGGAGCGCAAAAGTTGATACTGCTCGTCGGTCGCCCAGGGCTTGCACGCCGTCGCGACGAGGTCGCGGTTGCGGCGGATATTGCGCTTCTGCGACTGGCTCGGCGAAAATTCGCCCGCACATACCCGCACCGAGACGCAGGCCGAACACTCCGCGCAGCTCGGGCGATAGGCAACCGACTGGCTGCGGCGGAATCCGATCCGCCCCAGCGCGTCGTTGAGTTCGTTCGCGTTCGGGCCGCTGAGTTCGGTAAATACCTTTCGCTCGGTCTTGCCCGCCAGATAGGGGCATGGAGCGGGGCTGGTCACGAAGAAGCGCGGAAAACGGAACGGGGCGGACACGCGAGCTGGACCTCCGGGTTTGCAAAAGAGCGCCCTCCCACGCGGGCGCCAACGCTTCCTATGCAGCGACTATGCCGCGCAGCGTCAATGGTGCAAAGTCCATTTACCATTTTTGCGCGTCCCGAACTGAATCAGCTCGAAAATTTTCTGAATCGGCTGGTAACTTTTGTCCCGGATTGAATCGATCCGCGCCGGCGGGGACCGGCCGGATCAGTTATATCCCTTCAACTCGTCGCCGGTCAGCGTCGCAACGTGGAGGACATTGGTCGACCCCGGCGTGCCAAAGGGCACACCGGCCATCATCACCAGCTTGGCCCCTGCATTGCCGATGCCGTGGCGCATCGCCATGCGTTTGCCCTTCGCGATCATCTCCTCGAAGCTGCCGATGTCCTTGGTCGGCACCGCATGTGCGCCCCAGAGCAGCCCCATGCGACGCGCGGCATCGCGCTTCGGCGTCAGCACGAGCAACGGCGCGCCCGGCCGCTCGCGCGCGACGCGGCGCGCGGTCGATCCCGACGCGGTGAAACAGATGATCGCATCGGCTCCGATCGTCCCGATGATACTGCCGGCCGCCTCGGCCAGCGCGTCGGCGGTTGTCGGATCGGGGAAGGTTTCGGTGAAGTGGAGCCGGCGATAATAATCGGGATCGCCCTCGACCGAGCGGGCGATCGAATCCATCATCGTGACCGCCTCGACCGGCCACGATCCGGCAGCGGTCTCGGCCGACAGCATGATCGCATCGGCACCGTCGTAGATCGCGGTTGCGACGTCCGAAACCTCGGCCCGGGTCGGCGTCGGCGACACGATCATCGATTCGAGCATCTGCGTCGCCACGACGACGGGCTTGCCCATGCGCCGCGCCGTCGCGACGATCCGCTTTTGCAGCGGCGGGACGGCTTCGGGGGGCAGTTCGACGCCCAGGTCGCCACGCGCGACCATCGCGGCGTCGGCGATTTCCAGTATCTCTTCCATCCGGGCGACGCCGGCAGGCTTTTCGAATTTCACGAGCAACGCCGCCTTGCCGCCGATCAGGCGCCGCGCCTCGGCGACATCCTCGGGCCGCTGGACGAAGGACAACGCGATCCAGTCGACATGCTGCTCAAGCGCAAAGGACAGGTCCTTGCGATCCTTTTCGGTCAGCGCGGCGAGCGGTACGACCACGTCGGGAACATTGACGCCCTTGCGGTCCGAAATCCTGCCGCCGACCTCGACCAGCGTTTCGATGCGACCGGCCTCCACGGCTTTCACGCGCAGGACGAGCTTCCCGTCATCGACCAGCAGCCGGGTGTCGGGTTCGAGCGCCGCGAACAATTCGGGATGCGGCAGGTGGACGCGGGTCGCGTCGCCCGGCGCGGCATCGGCGTCGAGGACGAATTTCGCGCCGGTCTCCAGATCTGCGGGGCCGTCCCGGAACGTCCCGACGCGCAGCTTCGGCCCCTGCAGGTCGACAAGGATGGTCGTCGGGCGGCCGGTTTCCTTTTCGAGCGCGCGGATCGCCGCGATGACCTTTGCATGACCGGCATGATCGCCGTGGCTCATGTTGACCCGGAACGCGTCGGCGCCGGCGCGATGCAGCGCCGCGATCATGTCGGGATTGGCGCTTGCAGGGCCAAGCGTCGCCAAAATGCGCACCTTGCGCTGGCGGGGGGAAAAACTGTGAACCACGATTGCTCCGCTTGCCTGTTTGCCGTTACGGTGGACGAGGAATGGCGCGTCGCGCGCGCCAAGGCAACCACCGTATAGCTATTCATCATATAAAAGGAGCCCGGCATGTCGTGCAGCGAAGATCGAAACGAGGCGTCCGATGCGCTCGATGATCTGGACGATGCCGTCGCCGCCGCCGCCTTTCGCCGGCTCGTCCGCTTGCTCCGGTATCGCCACGACGCCGCGAATATCGACCTGATGGGGCTCGCCGGCTTTTGCCGCAACTGCCTGGGCGACTGGGTCGCCGAAGCCGGCGGCATGGACAAGGAGGCCGGGCGGACGATCGTGCACGGCATGCCGACCGCCGAATGGAAAGCGCGCCATCACGTTGCGGCGAGCAACGAACAGCTCAAACGGATGGAAGAAAGCATGGCCAAGAATCCTCGACCCCGCTAATCGGGCGCCGGGGCGATTCTCGCCAGACCATCATCCAATCCAGCGGAGCATAAAATGAGCGAAGCCACGACTGCCGACGAACAACTGCGCCTTTTCATCGAGCGCATCGAGCGGCTGGAAGAAGAGAAAAAGGGCATCGCCGACGACATTCGCGACGTCTACAACGAATCGAAGTCGCAGGGTTACGATCCAAAGATCATGCGCCAGATCGTGCGCCTCAGGAAAATGCCGATCCACGATCGCAAGGAAATGGAAGCGATCCTGGACGTTTACAAATCGGCGCTTGGCATCGACTGAGCCGACGCCCGCAACAGGAGACGGAACGATGTTCAGCACCACCACCAATAATGTCGACGGTCGACCGGTCCGCGAATATCTGGGGATCGTCACCGGCGAGGTGATCGTCGGCGCAAACATCTTCCGCGACCTGTTCGCGAGCATCACCGACATCGTCGGCGGCCGCTCGGGCAAATATGAGGACGTCCTTGCGCGTGCGCGCAAGCAAGCCCTCGGGGAAATGGAGTCCGAGGCGGCCAAGATGGGCGGCAACGCCGTGATCGGCGTCGATATCGACTATGAAGTGCTCGGCCAGAACGGGTCGATGCTGATGGTTTCGGCGAGCGGCACGGCGGTCGTCCTCTGAAGCGCAGTTGTTTCGGGCCGCCGGGCGCGCTAGGGGCAGCGCACGATTTCCCGCATGCGATGGAGGTAGGCCGTGGCCGGCCATAGTAAATTCAAGAACATCATGCACCGCAAGGGTGCACAGGACAAGAAGCGCAGCGCCCTGTTTTCCAAGCTCAGCCGCGAAATCACCGTCGCGGCGAAGATGGGCCTGCCCGACCCCGACGCCAACGCACGCCTGCGCGCCGCGGTCAATGCCGCCAAGGCGCAGTCGATGCCCAAGGACAATATCCAGCGCGCGATCGACAAGGCATCGGGCGGAGACGGCGACAATTATGAAGAAATCCGCTACGAGGGCTATGGTCCCGGCGGCGTTTCGCTGATCGTCGAGGCGCTGACCGACAATCGCAATCGCACCGCAACCAATGTTCGCACGGCATTCAGCAAGAACGGCGGCAACCTTGGCACGTCGGGCAGCGTCAGCCACGGCTTCGACCGGCTCGGGCTGATCAGCTACCCCGCCGACGCGGGCGACAACGACACGGTCTTCGAAGCGGCGCTCGATGCCGGCGCCGACGATGTCGAATCGTCGGAAGACGGGCATGACATCTGGACGAGCGTCGACAGCCTGCACGAAGTCGCCAAGGCGATCGAGGCCAAGCTGGGCGAAGCCGACGGAGTGAAACTCGCCTGGCGCCCGACGCTGAAGAGCGAAGTCGCGGACGAAGGCACCGCGCAAACGCTGTTCAGGCTGATCGACACGCTCGACGATGACGACGACGTCCAGACCGTCTGGGGCAATTACGACATCCCCGATGCGGTGATGGAGAAGCTGGGCTGATGACGATCCTCCCTGTCACGAAGCGATGGGGAAGGCAGCCTTGAGAAAGACAGCTTGGCGAAGGGCCGATGCGTCCTTTGCCGGGCGGACCGCACAGGGGGGATAGACGCCATGATTATCCTTGGCCTCGACCCCTCGCTCAGTTGCACCGGCTGGGGTGTGATCCGCGTCGAGGGCAGCCGGATCAGCCACATCGCCAACGGCCAGGTAAAGACCGACACCAAGGCGCCCCTGCCCGACCGGCTCGCGCACCTCGACACGGTGCTCGCCGCGGTCATCGCCGATCATGGGGCGACCCACGCCGCAGTCGAGGAAATCTTCGTCAACGACAATCCGCAGTCGACGCTGAAACTCGCGCACGCCCGGGGCGTGGTATTGCTCGCCTGCGCGCGCGCCGGCCTTCCGGTATACGAATATGCGCCCCGGCTTGTGAAAAAGGCGATCGTCGGCACGGGCGGAGCGGCCAAGGAACAGGTACAGGCCATGCTGCGCATCCTGCTGCCCGGCGCAAAGGTCGCGG
>CAZSMB010000149.1:0-2211 GCA_964607625.1 uncultured Sphingopyxis sp.
GCGGGCGACGACAAGGGCGGGATGACGGTGATCGTCGCGGCGCTGCGCGCGATGAAGGCGGCGGGGACGCTTGAGGGCGCGAATATCGAAATCCACCTGACCGGCGACGAGGAGGATGCGGGCGATCCGATCGAGAAGGCGCGCGCCGCGCTGATCGCCGCGGGCAAGCGCAGCGACGTCGCGCTGGGGTTCGAGGGGCTGGTGCGCGACAGCGGCGCCGACATGAGTTCGGTCGCGCGGCGCTCGTCCGAAAGCTGGACCGTCACCGCGAGCGGCAAGACCGGGCATAGTTCGGGCATCTTCACCCCCGAACAGGGCGACGGGGCGATCTATGAACTCGCGCGCATCCTCCATCGCTTTCGCACCGAATTGCCCGAGCCCAATTTGACCTTCAACGTCGGGCTGATCGCGGGCGGCGAGCAGGCGAGCCTCGACGAGGGCAAGATCCGGGCGACCGCGAACGGCAAGACCAACCTCGACGCCGCGATCGCGAGCGCGCGCGGCGACCTGCGCACGCTGTCGGGCGAACAGGCGGCGCGGGTAAAGGCGAAGATGGCGGCGATCGTCGCCGACCATGCGCCCGGCACCGACGCGAGCCTGGCGTTCGATCCCGGCGGCTATCCCGCGATGGCGCCGACCGACGGCAATCGCGCGCTGCTGACGCGGCTCAACGCGGTGAACCGCGACCTCGGCCTGCCCGAGATGGCGGCGCTCGACCCGATCAAGCGCGGCGCCGCCGACATCAGCTTCGTCGCGCCCGATATCGACGCGCTCGCGGGTCTCGGCACCTATTCGACTGGCGACCACGGCCCCGAGGAATCCGTCGAATTGCCGAGCATCGCGCGGCAGGCGACGCGCGCGGCCATCCTGATGTCGCGGCTGGCGGCGGAGACGCGCTAGCCATCGTCATCCCGGCGAAGGCCGGGATCGGGCCGACATACCCAGGGAGACAGGGTGGGCGCGTGAGCTTCGAGGAGGGCGCGTACCGCCAGCGGGACCGCCAAAGGTCGCGAGGCCGGGCGCCGGTCTTGACGCGAAAGCACGCCGGGCGCATCGTCGGCGCATGGCGCGCGCCTATACGAGTTTCGCCGATTTCTGGCCCTTTTACCTGCGCGAGCACAGCAAGGTGCGGACGCGGGCGCTGCATTATGTCGGGACCAGCCTGGTCGTGGCGATCGCGGTTGCGGCGATCGCGACCGGGCGCTGGTGGTGGCTCGCGGCGCTGCCCGTGGCGGGCTATGCCTTTGCCTGGGTCGCGCATTTCGGGGTCGAGAAGAACCGGCCCGCGACCTTCACCTATCCGCTGTGGAGCCTGGCCGCCGATTTCAGGATGTGGGTGCTGTGGCTGACCGGGCGGCTCGGTCCCGAGCTCGACCGCGCCGGGGTCGCGCGCGGAAGGTAACGAGGCCCGGAATCGATCAGAGTAAGCGATACGCTGCACTGGCGATTGTTGCGAATCATTCTTAATAAAGACGCCTGTTCGCTGATGGAGACGGGCGATGCCGCGTGATTTGACCAAGACCCTGACCTATTTGTCGCTGCACCTGACGATCGGGTTCGGCGTTGCCTATGCGATGACCGGGTCGGCGCATGTCGCGGGCGGCATTGCGCTGGTCGAACCGTGCGTCAACGCGGTGGCCTTTTTCTTCCACGAACGCGCGTGGGCGCGCGCCGGCGCGGCGGGGCCGGCCGCGCCGGAGCTGGCCTGAACGGAACCGGGGAGCGCCCCCTGCCGTTAAGGTCAGAACCCCCGGCAAGCATATCGAGACAAGGAGACAGAGCATGACGGTAAACAGCGCCCGCGCCCGCTACGAAGGATTCGGCAAGGACGGCAAGGGGCATATCTGGACCAAGCGGGGCGCGCTGGACGCGCAGCCCTATGGGTTTGCCTCGCGCTTCGAGGACGGTCCGGGCACCAATCCCGAGGAACTGATCGCCGCCGCACACGCCGCCTGCTTTACCATGGCGCTGTCCTTCGCGCTTGCGGCAGCGGGGCACGCCGACGGCCAGCTCGATACCGCCGCCGACGTGACGCTGGACAAGGACGGCGACGGCTTTACCGTCACCAGATCGGCGCTGACACTCACCGCCCGCGTCCCGGGTATCGAAGCCGACGAATTTGCGGCGATCGCGGCCGGGGCGAAAGCGAATTGCCCGATTTCGAAGCTGCTGAACTGCGAGATCACGCTCGACCACAGCCTGGAAAACTAG
>CAZSMB010000149.1:2311-6479 GCA_964607625.1 uncultured Sphingopyxis sp.
CCGCCGCGGCGGATCAGCTTTCGTCCTGCCCAAGCTGGCAATTGCCGTCGCGCCATTCTTCCTTGCCCGCGGCGAGGAACCAGTGGGCGCGGCCCGTGTCGACGCTCTCGTCATAATAGCAGACGTCGGTGGCGCCCCCCGCCGGGTCGATCAGCACCGCCCATTGGTGCGCCCCGCAATTATGCGCCTCGCACGCCCACGCCATCATCCTGCCCTGCCGCTCGTCGATCGGCGCCGCGGGGCCGGCCGTCGTCTCGATTGTCGTGCGGATCTTTGCATCGGTGACCGTCGCGGCAATGCCCGACTTGACCGCGGGATGATCGTTCCACGCGACGCCGTTCACCGCGTCGAACGGATATTTGCCGGCATAGGCGGCGAGCCCGGTGTCCGCGACCGGTTGTTCGGTCGCGCCACCCGCGGCCTGTGCAGGCTGCGGCTTTGCATCGTCTGCGCGGTCACTGGCCTGTTGGCCGCACGCCGCCAGCAGCAAGGCGGCGCCGAGCAGCAGGATGCGGGGCGAATGGCGGTCGGTCATGGCAATCTCCCTTCGCCGGATATCATGCCACGGCCGCCGCAGTGTCGAAAGCCCGTTCGGGCGGGCGTCAGCGGCAGCGGACGTCGTCGTCGCCGCCCTTGTCGATCGCCCGGCCCGCAACCGCGCCGCCGATCGCGCCAAGCACGGTGCCCAGCGTCTTGGAATCGCCCGGTGCAATCACATTGCCCAGCGCGCCGCCGGCGATGCCACCGATGATCAGGCCGGTGGTGCCATCGGACCGCTTGCAATAATAGCGCCCGTCGCGGCCGCGATAAATCCGCTCGTCGCGATTGACCCGCCGTTCGCGATAATTGCCGTCGCGATAATGATCGTCGGCGTACCAGCCTCCGCCGCTGCGATAATCGTCGCGATGGCCGTCGCCATAACCATAGCCGGTCGAGGCGCAGCCGCCCGCGAGCAGGGTGGCGGCGGCGAGCGGGGCGATGAGCAATCGGGTCATGTCTGTTCTCCTGAAGCGAAACCATCTGGTGTAAAGACCCGCGAGCGGCAGCGGGGTTCCCGTGCCATCGCCGCTTGACCTCAACCACGGTCGAGCTTTCATAAGCGGGGCAGACGAGTCGCCAGACGGAGAGCTGCCCATGTTGTATCGCCCGATTTCCGACGCCTTCCCGGATGCGCCCGCCCCCGTGTCCGCCGCCGACAACGCGCTGCTGGCGCGGTATTTCACGCGTATCGGCCATAGCGGACCGGTCGAGCCGAGCCTGGCGGTGCTGCGCGCGCTACAGGCGGCCCATATCGCCGCCATCCCGTTCGAGACGTTCGACGCGCTGGTCGAGGGCCATGTCGACATCGACGCCGATGCGGTGGCGGCGAAGCTGATCGGCGAGCGCCGCGGCGGCTATTGCTTTGAACAGAACGGGCTGTTTCTGCGGGTCTTGCGCGCGATCGGCTTTGCAGCCGAGGGGCTGCTCGGCCGGGTGCGCTGGATGCAACCGCCGGATGCACCGCCGGGACCGCGCAGCCATATGGTGATCCGCGTGCGGCTCGACGGTCGCCCCTGGCTGGTCGACGTCGGTTTCGGCTCGGCGGTGCCGCCCCAGCCGCTCGCGCTGGACAGCGAGGCGGCACAGCCGACCGCGCACGAAGCCTATCGGATCGCGCGGCACGGCGCGCAATGGTCGGTGCGGGCCGACGTCGACGGCGAATGGCGGCCCGTCTATGTGATCGACGACGCGCCGCCGCCCGCGATCGATTACGAGGTGGCCAACTGGTACACCGCGACCCACCCCGCCTCGCATTTCCGCCATCGCCTGATCGCCGCGCGAACCACCGCTGGTGCGCGCTATGCGCTGCGCGACAACCGCCTGACGATCCGGCGCGCCGACGGGGCGAGCGAGCGCCGCTATCTGACCGCCGACGGGATAGAGGCGGCGCTGTCCGAGCATTTCGGCCTTGCCGTGCGGCCGCACTGGCGCACCGCGATCGAGCGGGCCGCGACCGCCGAGATCGAGGGCGGCGCTTGACTCGCGGCATCCGCGGCCTCCTAATGTCCGCGCAAAAGAGACGCAGGAGAGCGATGCCATGAATATTGCCGCAGCGCAGGCGAGTTTCACGCGGCTGCAGGTCGCACCGATGACGCCGCAGATCGGCGCCGAAATCGCGGGGGTCGACCTGCGCGAGGAGCAGGACGACGACACGATCGCCGAAATCCGCGCCGCGCTGTTGGCGCACAAGGTCATCTTCTTTCGCGACCAGCCGCTGACCGCGGAGCAGCATATCGCCTTTGCCCGGCGATTCGGCACGCTGGAGATCCACCCCGCGACACCGCAGGATCAGCCACATCGCGAGGTGCTGCACATCGCGCACGGTCCCGCATCGAAGGGGCAGGAGAATTTCTGGCATTCGGACGTCACCTGGCGCGCCGAGCCGTCGCTCGGGTCGATCCTGCGCGCGGTCGAGGTGCCCCCCGTCGGCGGCGACACGCTGTTCGCCGACATGGGCGCGGCGTTCCGCGGCCTGTCGCCGGCGATGCAGACATGGTGTCGCAGCCTGACCGCGACGCACGACATCGCGCGCGTCTTTGCCAAGCGGCTCGGCAAACGGCCCGAAGAGTTGCACGACACATATCCGCCGCAGTCGCACCCCGTCGTGCGGACCCACCCCGAAACGGGCGAACAGGCGCTCTATGTCAACACCGCCTTCACCAGCCACATCGACGGGCTGAGCGCGACGGAGAGCGCGGCGCTGCTGCAACATCTCTATGCGCAGGCCGCGGTGCCCGAATATCAGTGCCGCTTTCGCTGGGAGGCGAATTCGATCGCCTTCTGGGACAATCGCGCCGCGCAGCATTATGCGGCGTCGGACTATTTCCCCGCGGTGCGGCGCATGGAGCGGGTGACGATCGCGGGCGACCGGCCCTTTTACAAGGACGAGCGCTGAGCCGGCGCGCGCGCGGCGGTTGACATCGGTCCTCACCGGGCTGTATTATTGATATAATACAGTTAGCCAGGGGATTCCACATGTCCGACACCGCCGGGCGCGCCTGCGCCGCCGCGATCGCCGCGGCGTCGGCCGCCACCTTCGCCGCCCTTCCCGTCGGCGCGCACGCTGCCGCGCCCGTCCCCCCGCCCGCCGCTCCGGCGGTCTGCGATCTTGTCGCGCGCGCACCCGCAGGCGCGCTGTTCAGCGTGCCGTTCCGCACCGTCGACGGACGCATCTATGTCGAGGCCCGGGTGAACGGCGCCGGCCCCTTCACCTTTGCCGTCGACACCGGCGCGAGCGGCATGGGCCGCGCCGACGCAAGCCTGGTCGCCGCGCTCGGCCTGTCCGTCCACGGGACGCGCGAGACGTCGGACGGGGTCACGACCGCGATCGCCGACACGGTCAGGATCGAGTCGATCGACCTCGGCGGCTTCGTGCGCCGCGACCTGGAGGTCATCGCCCGCGACTATAGCGGCAAGGCGGCGCCGGAGGCGAGGTTCGCGGGCATCGTCGGGCGCGGCTTCTTTGCCGACGGCCTGCTCGTCATCGACTATCCGCACCGCCGGCTGAGCTTCACGCGGCGCTCCGGGCTGGCACGCGGCGCCGACGGCGTGCTGACCTATAACCGCGCCTTTCGCGTCCCGGTCGCGATCGGGCGGGTCGAGACCGAGGGCCATCTGGACACCGGCGCGAATATCGCCTTCGTCGTGCCGCAGCCGCTGTTCGACCGCGTCGGCGGCGGCGCGGCGGTCGAGGCGGCGGGCAGCGCGCGGCTGACCAATGGGCGCATCGAGATGGGCCGCGCGACGCTGGCCGGCCCGGTTCGCATCGGCGCGGCGACCATGTCCGGCGTCGAGGTGCGCGTGTCCGACCGCTATCCCGAGCTGCTGGTCGGCGCCCACGCGCTGCAGCGTGTCGCGCTGTTGATCGACCAGCGCACGCGGACGGTCGCGCTGTGTCCGCCCGAGCCGGAGCAGGGGGCGCGCTGACCGCGCGCCGCTCCCCGCTCCTCACGCCCGGTGCCCCTGCAGCAGCGGTCAATCGCCGCGCGGCAACAGCCCGGCCATGTCCTTGAGCTCGCTGAGCGCGGTCCCCGCGGGTACCGCGCTGAGCAGGCTGTCGAGCAGCACGTCGATCCCCTGGAGGAAGCGGCGGAACAGCCGCCCCGACGGCCGCGCGAGAAAGCGTTGC
>CAZSMB010000150.1:0-6456 GCA_964607625.1 uncultured Sphingopyxis sp.
GTTCATGGTTCGCCGGGCCTATGCGCGTCTGTTCGACCATCGCGTTTGGATCGTCGGGATCGGCGTCGGCGCTTTCGCGCTGAGCCTTGTCCTGTTCGCCACGCTGCCGCAGCAGTTCCAGCCGACGACGAACAGCGACTATAGCCAGGTCAAATACGAACTGCCGCCGGGTTCGACGCTTGAACAGAGCGAGGTCATCGCGCGGCAGATTTCGGCGATCCTCGACGACAGCCCGGTGGTCGACACGGCTTTCTATGACGTCAATGTCGGCGGCGGCAACGCCTTCCTGACGCTGAAGAAGGACCGCGAGATTTCCAGCGTCGAATGGGAACGCAGCCTCCAGCCCCAGCTTGCGGCGATCCCCGACGCGCGCGTGTCGTTCCAGAGCCAGTCCGGCGGTTTTTCGGGCCGCGACATCACCTTCGTCATCGGCGGCGATGATCCGGTGGCACTGGAAAAGCATGCGCTGAAGATCGTCGACGAGATGAAGGGCCTGAAGGAAATTCGCGCGCCGCGCATCGAAGGCGACATTCCGCGCCCCGAAATCATCCTGAAGCCGCGTCTCGACCTGGCCGCCGACCTGGGCGTGACCACGGCCGCGCTCAGCCAGACGATCCGCATCGCAACGCTCGGCGACATCGATCAGAATGCGGCGAAATTCTCGCTCTCCGACCGGCAGATCCCGATCCGGGTCCTGTTGTCCGAAGATTCGCGCCGCAGCCTTGCGACGCTGGAGAATTTGCCCGTACCAACCGCGAACGGCGGCACGGTGCCGCTGAAGTCGGTCGCCGAGATCGGCTTCGGATCGGGCCCGACCGAGTTGAGGCGCTATAACCAGACGCGGCGTATCGTGATCGGCGCCGACCTTGCGCCCGGCCTCGTCACGGGCGATGCGCAGGCGAAGATCGATGCGCTGCCCGCGGTCAAGAATATGCCGCAGGGTATCCGCAAGGTGATTCAGGGCGACGCCAAATGGCAGGCCGAGATGATCCAGAACTTCATTATTGCGGTAATTTCTGGCCTGATGCTCGTCTTTGCGACGTTGGTACTGCTCTATCGCCGCTTCCTGTCGCCGCTGGTCAACATGTCCTCGCTGCTGCTGGCGCCGCTCGGCGGTCTGCTCGGCCTGCTCATAACGGGCATGGAAATCTCGATGCCCGTCTATATCGGCTTGCTGATGCTGCTCGGCATCGTCGCCAAAAACTCGATCCTGCTCGTCGATTTCGCGATCGAGGAAATGGACCAGGGGGTCGGCAAGGTCGAGGCGTTGATCGACGCGGGGCGCAAGCGCGCGCAGCCGATCATCATGACCACGGTCGCGATGGTCGCGGGCATGGTGCCGACCGCCCTGTCGCTGACCGGCGACGGCGCATGGCGCGCGCCGATGGGCGTCGTCGTGATCGGCGGCCTGATCCTGTCGACACTGCTCACGCTGCTGATCGTGCCGGCAGGCTTCAGCCTGGCGGACAGCATCGAGAAGCGGCTCGGACGCTTCTTCTCGAGCAATCTGCTGACCTACAAGCCGGGCGACGACAGCCGGCCGCACGCCGATCCGGTGCCGCATCCGGCGGAATAGGGGATGAGCCGGCGCGGGGTGTTCGACCGCGCCGGTTGCAACCTTTGGCGCGGCGCGCCATTTGAAGGACCATGAAGGACCGCACGACCCCGCCGATCGGGCAGATGAGCGCCCACCCCCCACGGGTGGGCGTTGCCGTTCCGACGGGGGGATTCAATATCCGCGTCGTGGCGACGGGGCTGCTCGTGGTGATGGCTACGATCTTTGTCGCGGCGAAATATTTTCAGGATGCGCATCCCGCGGTCGGCTTCGTGCGCGCGTTTGCCGAGGCGGCGATGGTCGGCGGGCTCGCCGACTGGTTCGCGGTCACCGCGCTGTTCCGGCATCCGATGGGCCTGCCGATCCCGCATACGGCGATCGTGCCGCGCAACAAGGATCGTATCGGTGACACGCTTGCGCGCTTCCTGCTGACCAACTTCCTGCTGCCGCGCCTGATCGCGCGCAAGATGCAAGAGGTCGACATTGCCGGGGCGGTCGGAAAATTCCTGTCGCAACCCGCCGAAGGCGGCGGACGGTTGAAGCTGGGCGCGTCGCGGATCATTGCCGACGCACTGGGCGCGCTCGACCAGCAACGGCTTGGCGGCATGGTCAAGTCGGCGATCGCCGACCGGCTGCGCGAACTCGATATCGCGCCGCTGCTGGGGCAGGCGTTGCAGGCCGCGCTCGCCGAGGGGCGCCACCAGCCCCTGCTCGATGCGATGGTCAAATGGGGATCCAAGACGCTCGATCTCAACGCGCATCTGATTCATCAGATGGTCCACGACAATTCGAACGCCATCGTCCGGTTCACCGGGCTCGACGAAAGCATCGCGAACCGGATCGTCTCCGGGCTCGGCAAGCTGCTCACCGACATGGCGGCGGAGCCCGATCATCCGATCCGGCTGCGCGTCGAGGAGGGCATGGCGAAGCTCGCGCTCGACCTGCAGCACGACCCCGAGGTTCAGGCGAAGGTCGAGCGTGTTCGGGACGAGCTGCTCGACAACCCGGCGGTGAAACGCTGGCTTGACGGACTATGGGAACAGGGCCGCGGCGCGCTGCTCAAGGCCGCTCGCGATCCCGAGACGATGCTCGCCGGCCGGCTTGGCGAACTCGTCACCCAGTTCGGAACGATGCTGGGCGACGACGCGACGATCAAGCGGACACTCAACCGCTACGCCCGCCGTGCGGTCGTCGGTGTGGTCGACAGCTATGGCGAAACGGCGCTGCGGCTGGTGTCGGACACGATCCGCGGCTGGGACGCCAAGACGATCACCGACCGGTTGGAGAATGCGGTCGGCGACGACCTGCAATATATCCGCATCAACGGCACGCTGGTGGGCGGGCTGGTCGGGGTGCTGATTCACACGGTCGACGTGCTGCTCTGATCATTCGGGCCGGACGCAGTCGGCCAACCCGTCGCGATAGGTCGGATAGCGCGGCGTCCAGCCGAGCAACCGCTTTGCCCTGCCGTTCGCGACGCGGCGGTTTTCGGCATAGAAAGCGCGCGCGGCGGGCGAAAGGCCCGCTTCGTCGAGCGTCCGAAGCGGCGGCAGCGGGGCGCCCAGCATGGCGCAGCCCCATTCGACGAGCCGGTTCTGGTGCGCCGGTTCGTCGTCGGCGAGATTATAGAGTCCCGGCGGACCGGCGAAGGATGCCAGGATACCGCCGGCAATGTCGTCGACATGGATGCGGCTGAACACCTGTCGCGGCAGGTCGATGCGATGGGCGCGCCCGTCGCTTATGCGGTCGAGAATCGAGCGGCCGCGACCGTAGATGCCGGGCAGGCGAAAGACGCGCATATCCCCGCGCATCGCCTGCCAGGCGGCGTCGGCGGCATTGCGATCGGGCCGCCGACCCCTGACCGGCGCGCTTTCGTCGACCCATGCGCCGTCGCAGTCGCCGTAAACGCCGGTCGAGGACAGATAGCCGACCCAGCTTGCCGGCGCGAGGGCAAGCGCCTGGCCATAGCGGGCCAGCACCGGATCCTTCCCGTCCGAAGGCGGGACCGACGACAGGATGTGCGTTGCCGAGCGCAGCGCCGTGAGGACAGAGGATTCATCGTCGAAGGCGATCGTGCCGCCGCGACCGCTTCGCGTCGTTCCCGTCACCTCCCACCCGCGGGCCAGAAGGCGGTTGGCGACATGGCCGGCGCTATAGCCCAGCCCGAAAATCAGCATCCTGCTCATCGGGCGCCTTATTGCGCAGGCGAGCCGCCAAGCCTAGACCGTTCGGATGACCGACGCTTCCTCCTCCCCCGCCGTTCCCGTCACGATCCACCGCGGCGATTATCGCCCGCCCGAATGGCAGATTCCCGACATTGCGCTCGATTTCGCGCTCGGCGTCGACGAAACGCGCGTCACCGCCGCGCTTTCGGTCGAACGCGCGGCGGCCGCGCCGGCGCCGCTGACCCTGCGGGGCGACGGGCTGACGCCGGCGGAGGTGCGCGTCGATGGCGCGGTGTGGAACGACTGGCGGATGGACGGCAGCGACCTGATCGTCGACCTGGGCGACCGGGCCGCCGCGACGGTCGAGGTCGATACGCTGATCAATCCCGCGACCAATACCCAGCTGATGGGCCTTTATGCCTCGGGCGGAATGCTCTGCACCCAGTGCGAGGCGGAAGGGTTCCGCCGCATCACCTTTCACCCCGACCGCCCCGATGTGCTCAGCCGCTACAAGGTGCGGATGACCGGCGACAAGGCGCGCTTTCCGATCCTGCTCTCGAACGGCAATTGCATCGCGTCGGGCGAGGGCGAAGACGGGACGCACTGGGCGCTATGGGAAGACCCGTGGCCGAAGCCTTCTTATCTGTTCGCGCTCGTCGCCGGCGATCTCGTCGTCAACCGCGACAGCTTTACCACCATGTCGGGCCGCCGGGTCGAGCTTGGCATCTGGGTGCGCGCAGGCGACGTCGATCGCACCCATCACGCGATGGCGGCGCTGAAGCACAGCATGAAATGGGACGAGGAGGTCTATGGCCGCGAGTATGACCTCGACCGTTTCAACATCGTCGCGGTCAGCGATTTCAACATGGGGGCGATGGAGAACAAGGGGCTGAACATCTTCAACACCCGCTACATTCTTGCCGATCCCGACACCGCGACCGACATGGACTATGACGGGGTCGAAGGCGTCGTCGCGCACGAATATTTCCATAACTGGTCGGGCAATCGCGTGACCTGCCGCGACTGGTTCCAACTCAGCCTGAAGGAAGGTTTCACCGTCTATCGCGACCAGAGCTTTTCGGCCGATATGGGATCGCCGGCGGTCAAGCGGATCGAGGATGTCCGCATCCTGCGCGCCGCGCAATTCCCCGAGGATGCGGGGCCGCTGGCGCATCCCATCCGGCCCGACAGCTATCAGGAAATTTCCAACTTCTATACCGCGACCGTCTATAACAAGGGCGCCGAGGTGATCCGCATGATGGCGACCCTGCTCGGTCCCAAGCGCTTTCGGGCGGGCACCGACCTTTATTTCGAGCGCCATGACGGCGAAGCCGCGACCTGCGAGGATTTCGTCCGCGCGATGGAGGAGGGCGGGGGCATCGACCTGTCGCAATTCCGCCGCTGGTACGAACAGGCGGGAACGCCGAAATTACACCTCGCGCTGGCGCGCGACGGCGACGAGTGGTTTCTCGACGTTGCGCAAACCGTGCCGCCGACCCCGGGGCAACCCGACAAGGCGGCGATGATGATGCCGCTGCGCCTTGCGGCCTTTGCGATGGACGGCGGCGACACGGCGCTGCCCGATAGGCTGGTGACGCTGACCGAGGCCGTGCAGCGCGTGCCGATCGGCCGCTTTGCCGCCCGGCCGGCGCTGTCGGTCAATCGGGGCTTCTCGGCTCCGGTGATCGTCGATTTCGAGCGCGCGCCGGGCGAGCTTGCGTGGCTTGCGGCGCACGACGACGACCCGTTCGCGCGCTATGAGGCGCTCCAGCAGCTGATGCTCGATACGCTGGTTGCGGCGGTCGCGGGCGAGGCGGGAGACCGCGACGCGGTCATCGGCGCGGTACTGCAGACGCTTGACGGGGCGGCGGACGATCCGGCCTTCGTGGCCGAGGCGGTATTGCTGCCGAGCGAAGCCTTCATCGGCGACCAGATGGTGACGGTCGATCCCGACGCGATCCGTGGCGCGCGGCTGGCGCTGCAGGCGGCGATCGGCAAAGCGCTCGAAAGCGAATGGCGGGCGATCCTCGCCAGGACGGCCCCGGCGGCGACCGACCTGTCGCCCACCGCCAAGGGCCGCCGCCGCCTGCGCGGGGTCGCGCTCGCCTATCTGGGGGCGACCGGGGAGGAGGATGTGCCGGCGCTGGCGTTCGACATGTTCTCCGCCGCCGACGGGATGACCGAACGGCAGGCGGCGCTCGCGACGCTGGCGCATGGCGACAGCGACGAACGCGCGCACGCGCTCGACATTTTCTACCAGCGGTATCGCGACAATCCGCTCGTTCTCGACAAATGGTTCCAGGTGCAGGCCTGGTCGCTGCGCCCCGATACCGTCGCGGCGGTCGCCGAGCTGGCGCGGCATCCCGATTTCACGCTGGCGAATCCCAATCGGGTGCGGGCGCTCTATGGCGCCTTCGCCGCGAACCAGGCGGCGTTCCACCAGGCCGATGGCGCGGGTTATCGCCTGCTGGCCGACCTCGTGATCGCGCTCGATCCCAAGAACCCGCAGACCGCGGCGCGGATGATCCCGCCGCTCGGCCGCTGGAAACGCTTCGATGACACGCGGCAGGCGCTGATGAAGGGCGAACTGCAACGCATCCTCGCGCAGCCGGGCCTGTCGCGCGACACGACCGAGCAGGCGTCGAAGAGCCTGATGGGGTAGGAGCGATCGCTTAGCGCCGTCGTTTCAAAGTTCAGTAAAGTTCAGCCTTGTGCAGCCGCCGATGGGTCGCATTC
>CAZSMB010000151.1:0-6447 GCA_964607625.1 uncultured Sphingopyxis sp.
GTGCTCGCCCGGATGCTGAAGGGCGGATCGAACGACTGATCCGGCCTTGACGTCTCCAGACCCCGACACTTCGCCCGACCCCGAAACCCGGCGCGGCTACGACCGCGTCAGCCACGGCTTTGCGCCCGAAGGTTCGCCCGAATCGACGCCGCCGGTGCCGCTTGAGGATATCGTACGCGACGTCGTCGACAATCTGTCGGAGACCGCCAGGGCCGAAATGACCCTGCTCGAAGCGCGGGCCGCGCTGGCCGGGCATGGGGCGAAATGGGCCTCCGCCTGGGGCTTTGTCGCCGCCTGTGCGCTTCTGGTCGCGATGCTGGCAATCGCATTCGGAGCGATCCTCGTGCTGGCAACGCACATCGGGCCGCTGCTCGCGACGCTGGTCGTCGTCGCCGCGCTGGTTGCGCTTGCCGCCTTCGCAGGGTGGCGCGCAAGGTTGAGCGTCGCCGACGTCCGGACCGCGCTGCGCCGCGATCTGATGCACGAAGCGGGAGAGGATTGATGCGACCATCGCGAGCCCGCCTGATCAACGCCGCGCGCCGGTCGATGCTCCAACGCAGCGAGTTGCAACGCAAGCTCGATACCGCGCGCGGGGCCTTCAAGCCCACCGCACTCGTCGGCCGCGCAAAATATCGCGTCGGTGAAAAGGTCGACGACACGGCCCATGCGGTGCGCGAGCAGTTTCGCAGCAATCGCCTGCCGATCGCGCTGGCGGCGGTCGCCGGTGCGGTCTGGCTCTTCCGCGAGCCGATCCGCGAGCACGCCCCACGCCTCGGCCGCAGGCTGCGCGATACGGTCGACGCGACGATCGACCGCTTCCGCCGAGCGCACGATGACCATGCCCCGGCCGACGAGGCCGAATCAGATCCCGATATGGAGGACTATGACGATGAAACCGCTGCGTGACACCGCCCGCGAGACGCGTGCGAAAGCGAATGAACTTGCGGAGAAGACCGCCGAAAACGCCAGGGCGACCGCCGACGCGGCGCGTGCCCGTATCCAGGAAGGCTATGGCCGAGCGCGCACGGCGACCAGCGAGCTGGCCAGCAAGGGCCGCGAACAGGCGGACGTCGCGCGCGAAGCCGCAGGACAGGCCTATGAAAAGGGCAAGGCGCAGGCGAGCGAAGCCTATGCCAAGGGAAAGGTCCAGGCGAAGCGCGCCAACAGCAAGCTGAAGGACGTCGCCAAGGAACAGCCGATCGCGCTTGTCGCGGGCGCGATCGCACTCGGCGCACTTGTCGGGTCGCTGCTGCCCAAGGGCGGTCGACGCGACTCCTGAGGCTGGCGCGCCCCATCCGCTTGCCGTGGCGGCGCGGCGCTGGTAGGGGGCGCCACCTCCCCTCCTCCCGCGCATGACGCCAAGGAAAGCGAAAATGAGCAAGTTGCACCTGGTATTCGGCGGACGCGTCAGCGATCCGCAGGGCCTCGATTTCGTCGATCTGTCCGCCCTCGATGTCGTCGGCCTCTATCCCGACTATAAATCGGCGGAAAAGGCCTGGCGCGCCGCCGCGCAGCGCACCGTCGACGATGCCGAAATGAAATATGTCGTCGTCCACTTGCACCGGCTGCTCCAGCCGGATGTCGAGGACTGATCGATCGCGACGGCCTTGCCGGCCGCCGCTGTTGGATCGTTCAACGGAAATTGTCGGCGTAGGCCTGAATCTTCAGCGTGCGTTCCGGGGTCGGCACGACCTCTGCGTCTATGCCGTTACGAGCCGCATAAGCGACCGCATCGTCGCGGCTCGGGAAGCCAAGGCGCAGTTGGCGGCGGGTATCGCCGCTGCCCGCCCAGCCCATCAAAGGGTCGGCCTTGCGCGCCTCCGAAGGGGCGAATTCCAGAATCCAGCGCTGCGTTCCGGCGCGACCCGACTGCATCGCATTCTTCGGTTTCTGGAAAATCCGCGCTTTCATTCTTCGATCCTCTCGGGAAGCTGACGCCGCCGCCTTAGCCCGTCGCGAGCGCGGCGAAAAGCCCCCTCGTCATGCACCGTCCCGCCGCGCCTGCGCGGCCTTGGTCAGCAGCGTCGGACGGGCATTCGCGGGATCTTCGGGCCACGGATGCTTGGGGTAGCGCCCCCGCATTTCACGCGCCACGTCGTGCCAGCTCCCGCCCCAGAAACTGGCAATATCGCGGGTCGTCTGGATCGGCCGGTGCGCGGGAGAGGTCAGCGCGATCACGAGCGGCACCGCGGGGTCGCCAACCGAGGGATGCCGGGTGAGCCCGAACATCTCCTGCGCTCGGACGCTGACCGTCGGCCCGCCCTCCGCGCCATAATCGATCGGGTGGCGGCTGCCCGCCGGGGTCGCATAGTCGGCCGGCGCCAGCTTTTCGAGCAGCTGGCGTGCCGGCCAATCGAGCAGGCCGAGCAGCGCATCGACCAGCTTGCGATCGGGAATGTCGCGCAGCCCACGGCATTCGGCCAGCAACGGCGCGAGCCACAGATCGAGACTGGCGTCGAGCGCGCCAGGCGACAAGGTATCGAGGCCGGCAAAACTCGCGCGCTGTCGCAGCGCCTGCGCCAGCGGCCCCCAGCCGACGAGCCCCAGCCCCTTGTCGCGCACGGCGGCTAGGCGGACCGCGACGTCGTCCTCCGCGCCTTCGCCGCGCGCCGCCTGCCCGCTCGCCAGGGCAATTGCGCCGAGACGGCGTTCGCGCCGGTGGTCGACGCGGTCGGTGGCGGGGTCGTAGCGGCTTGCGGCATGGACGACGACCTGGTCGGCGAAAATCGCCGCGACTTCCTCCGCCTCGATTGCCGCCGCGGCGAGGATGCGGACGCCCGCCGCGTGTCCCTGAGCATCCGCGATGGCAAGCCATTCGCTGCCGGCAAGCGGGTCGGCGGGATCGAGCCGATAGGCGCGCCCCCCGGCGCTCAGATATTCGCCGCGCTGCCCGGCCCGCGCGCGCGCGACGCGATCGGGCCAGGCCGTCGCGATCCATCCGCCCACCGAGCGGACGGGCGCCCTGTCGCCCTCGGGGGCCAATCGCTCGCCCACATTCGCAAGCCGCCGCGCAAGCCGCCACGCCCCCTCGCTTCGATCGCCCTTCGACCCGCGCCAGCGTTGCAGGCGCGCTTCGACATCGACCCCGCGACCGCCGAGCCCCGGCTCGGTAAGCAATACCGCGAGCCGCGCCGCGAGTTCGGCCTCGCCCAGCCCTGCGGCATCGATCAGCATATGCGCGAGCGGGACCGGCAGCGGTACGGCGGCAAGCGCCTTGCCGTGCGGCGTAATCCGTCCATCCTCGCCAAGCGCCCCGATCGCGACGAGGCGCGATTTGGCTTCGGCGATCGCCGCGGGCGATGGTGGGTCGAGCCAGCCCAGCTGGCGGGGGTCGATGATGCCCCAACTCGCGCAGTCGAGAACGACGGGCATCAGGTCGTTCTCGTGAATCTCAGGCGGATCGAACGGCGGCATCCCCGCGGTCGCGGGCGCTTCCCACAAACGATAGGCGACCCCGGGCCCCTGCCGGGCCGCGCGCCCGGCGCGCTGCGTCGCCGACGCCTGGCTGGCACGCTCGGTCACGAGCCGCGCGATTCCCGCCGCCTTGTCGAACCGCGGACGCCGCGCGAGGCCGGCGTCGATCACGATCCGAACCCCCTCGATCGTCAGGCTGGTTTCAGCGATGCTCGTCGCAAGGATCAATTTGCGCCCGCCCCCGGCATCGCGGACGAGCGCACGGCGTTGTTGCGCGGGGTCGATCTGGCCATGCAGGCGGTGGACCACGAGCGGCAAATCCGCCGCCTCGACCGCTGCCGCAGCGCGTTCGATATCGGCAGCGCCGGGCAGGAAGGCAAGCATGTCCCCCTCGCGCTCGTCCGACAGGGCCTGTCGCACCGCCGCCAGGACGCTCGCCTCCAGGCGGTCCTCGGCGCGCCGACCGATATGGCGCAGGTCGAGCGGCCAGCTCTTCCCCTCGCTCTTGATCAGCGGCGCGTTGCCGAGCAGCGCCCCGAAGCGCGCGCCGTCGAGCGTCGCCGACATCGCAACCAGCCGCAGGTCGTCGCGCAGCCCTTGCTGTGCGTCGATCGCGAGTGCGAGCGCGAAATCGCCATCGAGGCTTCGCTCGTGAATCTCGTCGAACAGCACCGCCGTCACCCCGGTCAGCTCGGGATCGTCGAGGATCCGGTTGCGGAACAGGCCGGGCGTCATCACCAGCAGCCGGGTCGCCTTCGATTGCCTGCTGTCGAGCCGCGTCGCATATCCGACGCGTCCGCCAACCTCTTCGCCCAGTTCCTCGGCAATGCGCTCCGCCGCCGCACGCGCCGCCAGCCGGCGCGGCGAAAGCAACCACACCGCTCCGCTGCACCACGGCTGTTCGAGGATCGCGGGAGCGACGCGCGTCGTCTTTCCCGCCCCCGGTGGCGCCACGACGACGGCATTGGGCCTCAGCGTGAGGGCCGCGACGATGTCGGGCAGCACCGCATCGATCGGAAGCGGCTGGCGCGCGGCGGCCATCGCCGCCTCAATAGGCGCGCGCGACCGCGAAGGCGACCGCTTCGGTCAGCGCCGCCCTGGCCTGGCTCGCACGGAATCCGCCGATCGCATCGACGGCGCGCTGGCCGTAGTGACGCGCGCGCGCCAGCGTGTCGGCGATCGCATCATGGCGGCGAAGCAGGTCGGTCGCATGGGCAAGGTCCGCGTCCGACGTCCGGTGCCCCGCCATCGCGAGTTTCCAGAACTCGCGCTCTTCGGCGCTGCCGCGCGCATAGGCGAGGATGACGGGCAGCGTGACCTTGCCGTCGCGGAAGTCGTCGCCGACGCCTTTGCCCATCGTCTCGGCGTCCGAAACATAGTCGATCGCGTCGTCGACGAGCTGGAAGGCGATGCCGAGGTTGCGGCCAAAGGCGTCGAGCGCCGCCTCGGTCGCCTCGTCGCGCTCGGCCACGACCGCGGCAATCTTGCTCGCGGCGGCGAACAGTTCGGCGGTCTTGGCGTTGATGATCGCGAGATACTGGTCCTCGCTCGTTTCGACACGGCGCTGTGCCGAGAGCTGGTTGACCTCGCCTTCGGCGATCACCGCCGACGCGTGGCTCAATATCTTGAGCACCTTGAGCGACCCGTCCTCGACCATGAGTTCGAAGGAGCGCGCAAAGAGGAAATCGCCGACGAGCACCGAGGCGCTGTTGCCCCAGATGATGTTCGCGGTCTTGCGGCCGCGGCGAAGGTCCGAGCCGTCGACGACATCGTCATGGAGCAGCGTCGCGGTATGAATGAATTCGACCGCGGCGGCGAGCTTGCAATGCCGGCGCCCGGGATAATCGAGAAGCTGCGCGCTCGCGAGGGTCAGCATCGGCCGCATTCGCTTGCCGCCGCCCGCGATCAGGTGCCCGGCGAGTTCGGGGATCAGCGGGATTTCCGACTGCATGCGATCGAGAATGACCGAATTCACCTCGTTCATGTCATGGGCGACGAGCGCCATCATCGGGTCGAGCGAAGGCGGACGGTCGCCGTGAAGCTGATGAATTTCGGCAGTCATGTCACGCGCTGCCTTGGCCGCGCGGTCACGATTTTGCAACGACTTTCGCCTTGCCACCGACCCCTTGCCGGTGCCAAGCGTGCCCCGAACGAGAGGAGCATCACCGCCCATGGACGACCAGTTGAGCCGTTATCGCCAGAGCATCGACAATATCGACGCGGCGCTCGTCTATATGCTCGCCGAGCGGTTCAAGGTGACCAAGGCGGTCGGCGAGCTGAAAGCGAAGATCGACCTGCCCCCCGCCGATCCCGACCGCGAGGCGCGACAGATCGAGCGCCTGCGCAGCCTGGCGCGCGAGGCCGACCTGGACCCCGAATTCAGCGAAAAGTTCCTGCGCTTCATCATCGAGGAAGTCATTCGTCACCACGAACAGGCGAAGCGGGAGAATGACTCTTGACCGGACATCCGATCTTCGCGCGCTGGCCCGCGCAGCACCCCGACCGGCTCCAGCTGTTTTCGGCACCGACGCCCAACGGGGTCAAGGTCGGGATCATGCTGGAGGAAACGGGGCTTTCCTATGAGCCGCACCGCATCGACATCATGGCCGACGAAAGCCACGATCCGGCCTTCCTCGCCCTCAACCCCAATGGCAAGATTCCCGCGATCTACGACCCTGCGGGGCCGAACGGCACGCCGCTCGCGCTGTTCGAATCGGGCGCGATCCTGATCTATCTCGCCGACAAGAGCGGCCGGTTGATACCCGCCGATCCGAACGCCCGCTATGAAACGATCCAATGGGTGATGTGGCAGATGGGCGGGGTCGGGCCGATGTTCGGCCAGCTCGGCTTCTTCCACAAATTCGCCGGCAAGGACTATGAGGACAAGCGCCCGCGCGACCGCTACGCCAAGGAATCGGCGCGGCTGCTCGGCGTCCTCGACGAGCGGCTGGCCGACCGAGCGTGGGTGATGGGGAACGATTACAGCATCGCCGACATCTCGCTGCTCGGCTGGGTGCGCAACCTGATCGGCTT
>CAZSMB010000152.1:0-6419 GCA_964607625.1 uncultured Sphingopyxis sp.
GCCCGCAAGCGCGAGCGGAAGAAGCAGCGCCGTCGCCGACGCCAAACGGGGGGAGGTTATGGACATGGCTTTGCCATAACCGAGTTTTCGCGAAGGTGGAAGGCAGAGCCACTTCGGCGTCACCGTCTGTATATTTGGGTGACGGCTTATTGAATCTCCGATTTCGACGCTCGCGCCGCCGTGCAACGGCGATGCGTGTCGCTCAAAGTTCGTTGCAAGCCATCCTCGGAAAAGGTCCGCTCGCGCCGGTTGTCCCGTTTGTGTTACTTGACGCGGAATGCCAGGCAAAACGGCTCGGGGAAGGCGGCCATGCCATTGCGTCATCGCGATTCTGGAATTAAGTAAACGATTAATGTAATGGCAGGAACGCCTTCGATACCAAACGCATATCCTCTTTGATAAGCGTGGATGGAAAGAAATCACGATTCACCTGAGATACTCCGTGCTGAAAGACCCCGAAGATAGGTGGGCAGCCAACGAAGGATTTCTTAAATCATCCGAAATCGTACTAGATTCATCAAAGTGCTGGTATTTGTATCTGTTCCACCAAGAAAAACGTTCCTTTATTTTCCCCGCAAAAACCTCATCGGTCATCTGCATCGTGAGGCTTTTGAGAGCGAATCCTCGCCCAAACGCCTCAGCGAGATCATTTGGGTCAACCAGTTCGACGCTCTTTGGATCGGCCACGTCACGAAAACGAACCATGTAGGGCACCGAGAGGCCGGGCACTTTGTGCGGCGGTTCCGGTGTCCATATCGGATGCACGCCGCGATCGGCCTTCAAGTAGGCTACCCAGCGATCGATTTGCGCAATTCGTTCTTCGGTTCCCTTGACCCGCACGTCACGCTCGGGGGTCGGCACGGCATTCAGAGCCCATGCTGCCCAATCGGCATCGGTCGCCGAGCGCAGCAATACGAACAGAGTCTGCCCGTCGGGTAAATCGACGGCCACCGCTTCGCCGCGCACATCGAACTTGCGAGACGTGCGCGACATCGCAACCTCGATGACGCTGAAGCCGCTGCGCTCCCCGGCCGGCGTAGAAACCGTTGCCGTCAACTTATAACGCAATAGATGGGGACGTGCAGGAGCCGTAAAGCGGTCGCATCCAGCCAACAGCAGGGGAACCCCGACCAGTAGCCAAAGGGCGGTGCGGCGGGCTACCACGTTCCCAACCTATCGACAGGGTTGCTGTTCACACAATCTCCACCAGGTCGGTGTCAGGCGGCGTCCCCGGCGTCCTGCCGCGCGAGCCATTCTTCGAGCCATTTGATCGTATAATTGCCGTCGATCACATCGGGGTCGGCGAGCAATGCCTGGTGCAGCGGGATGTTGGTCTTGACCCCGCCGACGACCATTTCCTCGAGCGCGCGGCGCATGCGCATCATGCAGCTTTCGCGCGTCCGGCCATAGACGATCAGCTTGCCGATCATGCTGTCGTAATAGGGCGGGATCGAATAGCCGGCGTAAAGGCCGCTATCGACGCGGACGTGCATGCCGCCCGCGGGATGGTAGGCGGTGACCTTGCCGGGCGAGGGCAGGAAGCTGCGCGGGTCCTCGGCGTTGATCCGGCATTCGATCGCATGGCCGCGAAATTCCAGCTCGTCCTGCGTGACCGACAGGCCGCGCCCGTCGGCGATGCGGATCTGTTCGCGCACGAGGTCGAAGCCGGTGATCATCTCGGTCACCGGATGCTCGACCTGGATGCGCGTGTTCATCTCGATGAAGAAAAATTCGCCATTTTCCCAGAGGAACTCGATCGTTCCGGCGCCGCGGTAGTGCATCCTGGCCATCGCATCGGCGCAGATGCCGCCCATGCGCGCGCGCTCCTCGGCCGAGATGACGGGCGAGGGGGCTTCTTCGAGCACCTTTTGGTGGCGGCGCTGGAGCGAGCAGTCGCGTTCGCCGAGGTGAATGGCGTTGCCGTTGCCGTCGCCGAACACCTGAAATTCGATGTGGCGCGGATTGCCGAGATATTTCTCCATATAGACGGTCGGGTCGCCGAAAGCCGCGGCCGCCTCGCTCGACGCCTGGCCCATCAGGCTTTCGAGGCCGGAGGCGTCGGGAACGACCTTCATGCCCCGGCCGCCGCCGCCGGACGCGGCCTTGACGAGCACGGGGTAGCCGATCTCTTCGGCCAGGCGCTGGGTCTCTTCGCCGAAGGTGACCGCGCCCGGCGAGCCCGGGACGACTGGCAGGCCGAGCTCGACCGCGGTGCGCTTTGCCTCGACCTTGTCGCCCATCGTGCGGATATGCTCCGGCTTCGGGCCGACGAAGACGATGTCGTGCGCTTCGATGATTTCGGCGAAGCGGGCGTTTTCGGACAGGAAGCCATAGCCCGGATGGATCGCGTCGGCATCGGTGACTTCGGCGGCGGAGATGATCGCGGGGATGTTGAGATAGCTGTCCTTTGCCGCCGGCGGCCCGATGCACACCGCTTCGTCGGCCAGACGAACGTGCATCGCGTCGGCGTCGGCGGTCGAATGCACCGCGACCGTCTTGATTCCCATTTCGTGGCACGCGCGATGGATGCGCAGCGCAATCTCGCCGCGATTGGCGATCAGGAGCTTTTCGATGGTCATCGGGCGCGCCTTCAGTCGATGGTGAACAGCGGCTGGTCGAATTCGACCGGCTGGCTGTTTTCGACATGGATGGCCTTCAGCGTGCCCGATTTGGGCGCGGTGATCGGGTTCATCACCTTCATCGCCTCGATGATCAGGATGGTGTCGCCCTCCTTCACCGCGGAGCCCGCCGAGGCGAACACCGGCGCGCTCGGTTCGGGCGAAAGATAGACGGTGCCGACCATCGGCGACTTGACCGCGCCGGCGAAGTCGTCGGCGGGGGCGGCCGGCGCAGCGGCCGACGCGGGGGCTGCCGCGGCAGCGGGGGGCGCGACCGCGACGGCCGGCGCCATCGCGACCGGCGCGGCCGCGGTCAGCGTGCGCGCAACGCGGACCTTGCGCTCGCCATCTTCGACCTCGATTTCGGAGAGCTGTGTGTCGTCGAGCAGTTCCGCGAGCGCGCGGACGAAGGCCGGATCGATGTTGATGCCCTGCTCTTTGTGGTCACCCATGTGATATTTCCTGCTGTTGCGGCGTCGTGGACGACGCTCGGACCCCGGTTATTGATCGCGCCCTCTTGTCAGAGACGCGCCGCGGCGTCCAGCGCCAGCGTATAGCTGTTCGCGCCGTGACCGGCGAAATGCGCCGCCGCCGCCATGCCGATATAGCTGATGTGACGAAAGGATTCGCGGGTTTTCGGATCGGACAGATGGACCTCGATCACCGGCACGGTGATCGACTTGATCGCGTCGTGGAGCGCGATCGAGCTGTGCGTATAGCCGCCGGCGTTGAGCAGCACCGCCTTCGCGCCGGCGAAATGGGCTTCGTGCAGCCAGTCGATCAGCACGCCTTCGTGATTGGACTGGCGGCAGTCGACCCGGAGCCCGAGCGCGTCGGCCTGCACGGCGAGCCGGCCGTGGATGTCGTCCAGCGTGTCGTGCCCGTAAATTTCCGGCTCGCGCGTACCGAGCAGGTTCAGGTTGGGACCCGAGAGGACGAAGACGAGCGGCTGGTCGGACAAGATGCGGGCTTTCGGTTGCGGGCGCGACGGCTCCCCCTATATGGGCTGCTCGGCAAAAGGCAAAGAAGGGCAGCGGCGGTGATCGCGATCATTCTCAACGGCGAACAACGCCAGGTGCGCGCGGGCAGCGTCGCCGACCTCGTTGCGGCGCTGGGCCTCGACGTGAAGAAGGTGGCGGTCGAGCGCAATCGCGAGATCGTACCGCGGTCGACGCTCGCCGACGTTGCGCTCGCCGAGGGCGACGCGCTGGAAATCGTGCATTTCGTCGGGGGCGGCTGATGACGGTCACGCGCATCGTACCGAACCGCTACGCCGACGATGCCGGAACCGGCGCCGGTTTCTTCAACGACGTGCTCGGGCTGGAGACCGCGATGGCGATGGACTTCATCACCATCTATCGTTCGGCCGCCCAGCCGATGGCGCAGATCAGCATCCTGCGCGACGATCCGTCCGGCCTGCGGCCCGCCTATTCGGTGGGAGTCGACGATGTCGACGCGGTCCACGCGCGCGCGGTCGAGGCGGGGCACGAGATCGTCTATGCGTTGCGCGACGAGCCGTGGGGCGTCCGCCGCTTTTTCGTCCGCGATCCGCTCGGCGAGATCGCGAATGTGGTTCAGAACAAGGATTGATCGTGGACAAGACCGACCAGTGGAGCGTCGCCGGACGCAGTTTCACCTCGCGCCTGATCGTGGGGACCGGAAAGTACAGGGATTTCGAACAGAACGCCGCCGCGGTGGAGGCTTCGGGCGCCGAAATCGTTACCGTCGCGGTGCGCCGCGTCAACGTGTCGGACCCCAACGCGCCGATGCTGACCGATTTCATCGATCCCAAGACAATCACCTACCTGCCCAATACCGCGGGCTGCTTTACCGCCGACGATGCGATCCGCACCCTGCGACTGGCGCGCGAAGCGGGAGGCTGGGATTTGGTGAAGCTGGAGGTACTTGGCGAGGCGAAGACGCTCTATCCGGACATGCGCGAGACGCTGACGGCGACCGAGACGCTGGCGAACGAGGGATTCCTGCCGATGGTCTATTGCGTCGACGACCCGATCGCGGCGAAGCATCTCGAAGATGCCGGCGCGGTCGCGATCATGCCGCTCGGCGCGCCGATAGGGTCGGGGCTGGGCATCCAGAACCGCGTCACGATTCGCCTGATCGTCGAAGGGGCGTCGGTCCCCGTGCTCGTCGACGCGGGCGTCGGTACCGCAAGCGATGCCGCGGTGGCGATGGAACTGGGCTGCGACGGGGTGCTGATGAACACGGCGATCGCCGAAGCCAAGGATCCGATCCGCATGGCGCGGGCGATGAAGGCGGCGGTCGAGGCGGGGCGCGATGCCTATCTGGCCGGGCGCATGGGGCAGCGGCGCTATGCCGATCCGTCGAGCCCGCTCGCGGGGCTTATTTGACTCCAAACGTTTGGTTCGCACACTTGTTCCGCCGATTTTTTCATTCTGCGGCAGGCGGTTAGTCGCACTCCGGCGCAACTTTTCGATAGGGGCGGGCGTTGATCGGGCATGAGGCGATGACGCCTCGTGACGAAAAGGAGACTCCCCATGGGTGAACTGAAGGACAAGGCGAAAGGTCTCGCCAACGAAGCCGTCGGCAATGCGAAACAGGTAGCCGGCAAGGCCACCGACAACGAGCGACTTCGTGCCGAAGGCGAGATGCAGGAACGCAAGGGCGAAGCGCAGAACCTGAGCGGCAAGGTCAAGGGTGCGCTCGGCGACAAGGTCTGACCTGCCCCGCCCATATCGAAAAAACGGCCTCCCGATGGGAGGCCTTTTTTTTGTCAGGGCGTTTTGCGGACCGCAGGCGGCGTCCAGCGCCCGTCGAGTGCTTCGCGCCGCGGCAGGTACAGGCGCAGGTTCATCGAGAAGGGGCCGACCGGTGCCGGCAGCCAGTTCGATTGGCGCGCGTCGCCGGGCGAGTCGTGCTGGATATAGAGATCGAGCGACCCGTCGGCATTGAAGCGCAGCTTGTCCCGGTCGCCGATCGCGAACCGATCGATGGGATTGGCGACGAAAAACTGATCCGCACCGTACATCGAGAGCGACCAGAAAGCATCCGCGGGGGGCAGTTGATCCTTCTCGAAATGCAGCGTGTAGCGCGCGGCGCCGGATAGCGGCTGGCGATCCGAATCGATGGGCGCCATCGGATAGATTGCCTCTTCGGGGGGCAGCGCGCCGAGCCCCGCATAGGCGATGAACGCCCGCTGGAGATAATCATTGCCATAGACGCCGAGCGCGTTGCCGAGCGCGACCCAGCCGTTGGGTGTGAGCCGCACACGCGTCCGGTTGTCGACGATGCGCCGATAAGCATCGACCGCGGCGCGCGACAGCCCGCGTTGCACGGCAGGGTCGGCCTGATCCAGATCGAAGCTCTTTCCCGGGGACAGGCCGACCCGTTCCATGCGGAGCAGGATGGCATAGTCGGTGGCGTGGGGCGGGTTGCGCTTCAGCGTTTCGGCGAAGAGCGCATAGAAGGCTGCGGGCGACATTCCGGCGACCTGCGCCACGGGCGGGGTCTGCATGTCGACCGCCGGGTCGGGTTGCGGCTTTGAAGCGGCCTGGACGTCCTTCCCCCACAGCGACAACGGGGTCGCGGCATAGCCCGCCTGGAGCCCGTGAACATGATCATAGTCGGGCGCCCCGTTGGTCTGGATGCGACCGATGATCCAGCCGTTCTCGGTCGGGCTGCGAACCATCCGCATCCCGGCCGGGAGCGAACCCCGCCAATGCGGTCCGACCAGCGCGAAGGCGCCGCCCTCGTTGCCCGTGGTGCGGGTGCCCAGCGTCGCGAACACCTCGGTCCACATGTCCATGATCGGCACGACATGAT
>CAZSMB010000153.1:0-6325 GCA_964607625.1 uncultured Sphingopyxis sp.
GGTGGGAGAGGCGATGCTCGGCCATGCGCTCGCGGTGCGCGAGGCCGCCGACCGCTTCGGCGAAGCCGCGGGCGCGCGCTCGCGCGATACCGGCGGCACGGTCAGCGTGACGGTGATGGAAATCTTTGCCGTCACCATCCTGCCGCCGATCCTGCGCGACCTGCGCGCCGCGCATCCGGAGATCCACATCCACCTCGACACGTCGGACGAAACCCGCGATCTGGCAGCAGGCGCGGCCGATATCGCGATCCGCAGCAGCAAACAGCCGTCGGGCGCCGGCCTTGTCGGGCGGCGCATCGCCGACAATGGCTGGACGCTCTATTGCAGCCGCGATTACGCCGACCTGCACGGCATCCCGCGCAGCCGCGAGGACCTCGCCGCGCATCCCTTCATCGGCGGCGGCGGCCACGTTTGGGAACCCTATCGCGCCTGGTTGCGCCAATATGGGCTCGAGGATGCGGTGGTGATGCAATATGACACGGCGTCGGGCCTGTTGTCGGGCGTGCGCGCGGGGATGGGGCTATCGGTCCTGCCCGCCTTTGTCGCCGACCGCGACAGCGACCTGACCCGCTGCATCCCGCCAAGGAATGCGGACACCACCGGCCTCTGGCTGCTGACCCACGAACGCCTGCGCCATGTCCCGCGCGTACGAACCGTGCTCGACTTCCTCGCGACCGCACTGACACGGCTGGCGCGCGCCTGAACCGGCAGCTCCAAGCCTCCACGGAAAAGGGCGAATGCCGCGAAGCATCCGCCCTTCCCTTGCGACCCGGAACAGCTCCGGGGCGGGTCAGCCGACCGTCACACGGCCGGCGCGATAGCCCTTCTTGCGCATTTTCTTCACATAATCGTTGTCGGCGTCGACGATCTCGTTCGCCCATTCGTCCCACGCGTCCCAGCGATCCTCGCGGTCGCTTGCGCGCTTCAGATCGCTGCCGAGTTCCTTTTCGGCCTCGGTTATATCGGTCTGATAATTATACCAATATTGGTTGTAGAGGCCGGCGATCGGTTCGGCGCGCACTTCGGGCGTTTCAAAGCCCGGCGGCGGGTCGTAGCGCAGGCTGCCGGCGGCTGCGCCGGCGGGGAGAGCCATCAGGATCGCGAGCGTCGTCCATTTTTTCATCGTCCTTCTCCTTCGTGACGCGATGGTCGAAGGGAACAACGAAGCGGAACGGCAAAATCTTCCCGGCTCGTCGGGACTTCGGCACGGCTGGCGGCGGAATCGCGCCCCGTTGCCAGGGATTCCGACGTTAACCCGGATGCGCTTCGTCGCCGACGGCGGAGCGCAGCAGGCCGCGGAACACCTCCTGCGCGCTGCGCCGACCTTGCGTCACGTCGAATACGTCGCGTGCGATCGGCATGTCGATGCCGTGACGATCGGCCAGCGCCATCACCGTCGGGGCGCTTTTCACGCCTTCGGCAACCATGTGCATCTCGGCAACGATCGCATCGATGTGCCGTCCCTTGCCGAGTTCGACCCCGACATGGCGGTTGCGCGACAGCGGGCTGGTGCAGGTCGCGATCAGGTCGCCCATTCCGGTCAGGCCGGCGAAGGTTTCGGGCCGCCCGCCCATCGCCACCCCGAGCCGGGTGATTTCGGACAGGCCGCGCGTGATCAGCCCGGCACGCGTATTGTCGCCCGCCCCCAGCCCGTCGCCCATGCCGACCGCGATCGCGACGATATTCTTGAGGACGCCGCCCAGCTCGCAGCCGAGGCGGTCGGTGTTGGTGTAGACACGGAACAACCCCGAATGGAAGAGCGGCTGGAGCGCGCGCACGACGATCTCGTCCTCCATGGACAATACGCTTGCCGCCGCCTGCCCGCTCATGATCTCGCGCGCGAGGTTGGGACCGGTCAGCACGCCGACCGGATGACCGGGCAGAATTTCCTCGATCAGTTCGGTCATCCGCTTGCCCGATGCGAGTTCGAGGCCCTTGGTCAGGCTGATCACCGGCACCCACGGACGCAGGTGCGCCCGCGCCTCTTCGAGCACGCCGCGAAAGCTGTGCGATGGCACGCCGACGACGAGGACGTCGGCCCCGGCCACCGCTTCGGCCATGTCGGCGGTCGCATGCAGCGCCGGCGGCAGGCCGATGTCGGGCAGGTATCTGGGGTTGCGGTGATCGCCGTTGATCGCCGCGACCGTATCGGCGTCGCGCGCCCACAGCATGATCGGCGCGTTGCGCGACACAACCGCTGCGACCGTCGTCCCCCAACTGCCGCCGCCGAGCAGTCCCACCTTGAGGCGCATATGTCTCTCCCTGTTATCGGGCGAGAGTGGCGCGGGATGGAAAGGTTGGCAAGCGGCACCTGTGCGTCGCCCGGGATCGAGCGCCGGGGGCGGGGATGATCAGGGATGCGCCGCCAGGAAGGCGCGCTGGACCTCGGCGGTGGCCTTCGGGTCCTCGATCATCGGAACGTGCGCGACATGGTCGAAGACGTGGCTGCGGCTGCCCGCGATTCCGGCCTCGAGCACCGCGACGCAGCTAACGTCGATCAACTTGTCGTGACGGCCCCAGATGATCAGCGTCGGGACGGTGACCCCGGCGAGTGCATCGTTGAGCGGTTTCGCCTCCATCTCGTCGGCGATGACCCAGAAGATCGTGTCGAGCAGGTCGCGGTAGCGCAGCGCGTCGGCATAGACCGCGGGCTTCAATCGCGCGGGCACGCGCACCGGCTTGTGAACGACGAACTCGACCAGCCGGTCGGCATCCTCGATATTGGCCAGCACGAGCGGGTTGTAGTCGCGGTCGGCGGCGAGCCGCTGAAGCTCGCTGTCGTTGGCACCCAGCACCCCCGCATTGTTGAGCAGGGTCAGCGTGCGCAGGCGGTCGGGATAATCGATCGCGAAGCGCAGCGCGATCCAGCCCCCCATGCTGTTGCCGCCGAGATGCGGACGCTCGATCCCCAGCGCGTCGAGGAAAGCCTTGAGCCGCGCGGTCTGGCTTGCGATGTCGAAGGGCAAGGTCGGGTCGCGATCATTGTCGCCGAACCCCGGCAGGTCGGGCGCGATCAGCCGATAATCGCGCGTCATCCACGGCGCATAGAAGCTCCAGTGATCCTTGTCGGCGCCAAAGCCGTGGACCATCACCAGCACCGGCTTCGACGGATCGCCACCCTCCAGATACGGCCAGACGCGGCCGTCGACGGTCACGCTCTTCTGCACGAGCCGCCCGCGCCGCCGCATCAGACCGCGCATCAGCGCGACGAGCCGGCCGGGGAAAACGAAGTAGAGCAGCGCAAGCGCGATCAGCGGCGCAAAAACGAGGACGAGAAGGAATTTCATATCTCTCTCCTTACCCCCACCCCTTCAGGGGAGAGGCTCGATCTACGCCGCCACATGCGCGTCGAACCAGGCGATCAGATCGCCGAGTACCGCGTCGCGTTCGGGCTCGTTGAAGATTTCGTGAAACAGGCCGGGATAGATTTCGAGCCTCTTGTCTGCCGATGCGACATGATCGAACAGGAAGCGCGAACCCGCGGGCGCGGTGAGCCGGTCGGCTTCGCCATGCTGGATCAGCAGCGGCAGCGAAATCGCCGCCGCGCCGTCGCGGGCCCTTGCCATCGCATCGAACATCTCGGCGGCGAGCCGCGCGCTGAGCTTGCCGGTGTGGACGAAAGGATCGGCAAGATAGGCGGCGACGACCGCGGGGTCGCGGCTGACGCCCGTCGGATCGAGCTTCATCACCCCGGCGCGCGGGACATAGCGCGACAGGAAGCGGCTGATCCAGACCGTCAGCTTCGACGGCGGCGCGGGGGTCAGGATCGCCGGACCGGAGAGCGCGGCGGCGGCGAAATCGCGCTGGCGCTCGATCAACAGCAACGACGCGATCAGCCCGCCCATGCTGTGCCCGAGCAGCAGGCGCGGCTTTCCCGGCCATGCCTCTCGCACCCGCTCGACCAGCCCCGCCATCCCGTCGACATAGAGCGAAAAGGACGGGACAAAGCCCATCGCGCCGCTCGACTTGCCATGCCCCCAATGATCGACGGCATAGACGGCATAGCCCGCCGCGGTCAGCCGCGCGGCGACATGACCATAGCGCCCGGCATGCTCGGCATAGCCGTGCGCGAGCAACACCACGGCTTTCGGATCGCCCGGCGGCAGCCAGCGCGTGACGTTCAGGCTCGATCCGTCGCCCCCCTTCCACGGCGGCAGGACGATCGGTTCGTTGTCGGCGCTCACCGTACGGGCTTTTTGAGCGCGGCGCTGCGATGCCCCGGCCCGTCGTCGCCACCCTTGTCGATCCTCGCCAGGATCGCATCGAGCGCGCGGCTGATCGCGGTCTGGGTGCGGACCATTTCGATCTTGGGCCAGGCGGTGCGCAGGCCGGTGTCGATCAGTTCGTCGATGTCGTCCTGCCCCAGGTCAGAGAGGATCTTCGTCGGCGACCAATATTTTGCGGGGCGGATGATGTTGATGTCGCCGGTATATTCCTGATTGATCACCGAACGCGCCATATTGGCGAGACTGTTGAGCGGCGGCACGAGTTCGAGCGGCTTGCGAAAAATCACCATGTTCGCGTTGAGCCATGCCTTGAAGGTGGCCATCGACGCGTGCTGGATCGCCTCGATCGGCGCCATCTGCTTGCGGGTGTCGGTGGCGAAGGGCAGCGCGAGCGGGTTCGCCTGGCTGACGATGTGGTGGTTGACGCCATAGAGGCGCTCGAGCCGCTTGGTCGGGATATCGTGGGTCACCGACCCGTCGACCCAGCGCCGGTCGGGCTGGTAGGGCACGCGCGCGCCGCTTTCGTCGCGGGCCATCAGCATCACCGGCGGAAACACGCCGGGCACCGCGCAGGATGCGAGAACCGCCTCGCGGATCAGCACATTGGGTGCGGTGATCGCGTTGAGCAGCCGGCCGTTCTGATGCTTTTCGGCCGGCGCGACCGAAACGTTCAGGTGCCGACCGGAAATCTCATAGGCTTCCTGAAAGGTCAGGTCGGGAATCAGCTGGGCGAGCCGGTCGGCGACCTCGCCCGGATCGAGGCGGCGCAATTCGGGGTCGCGGTCGGGATTGGCGAGGCGTTCGCTGACGAGGAAGGCCCCGATCTCGCTGTCCTTGCGCGTGCAGACGATCGCCGCGACGATCGATCCGCCGCTCGACCCCGCCAGGATGTTCGGCAGGACGCCAGCGTCCCACAAGGCCTCGACCACGCCGACGTGAAAGAAGAGGTAGCTGCCCGACCCCGACAGCAGGAGCGCCGACCGGCCGTAGCAATGCTGGGCACGGCGGAAGAAATCGCGCTTTTCGTCGAGCGGAATGCTGCGCGCCGCCGCGATCTTGCCCAGCGCGGCAACGACCTCTTCGACATAGGCCTCGATCAGTTTCTTGGTGCCGAACCGCGCCTTTTGATAGAGACGCTCGTTCCCCATCCCGTCGATATTGCCGTGAATGCCCTCGTTGAGCACGAACAGCAGGCCCTTGACGTCGTTCGCCGCCGACAGCATCCGCAGCTTTTCAAGGCGGCCGCGGATCGCGCGATAGTCGAAATGCTCGCTCTCGTCGGCATCGCGCCATGCCTGCATCCCGGATCTGGCATCGTGCGCCTGCGCGGCGTCCGACCAGCTTGCATAGTCGCTTGCCCTGGCAAGTCCGGCGTCGGCGCTGAGCGTCGGGGAAAAGATCATCTATTGGTCCTGCACGATTTTCATTTTCAGCGATTCTTGCGGGTTACGTTGCCTTTGGCAACTGTTTTGACGCCAGCTTCCACACCTTCGTCATCCCGGACTTGATCCGGGATCCATTGACCCGGCGCCGCGCGAATGGACCCCGGATCAAGTCCGGGGTGACGAAGGAGGTTATGCCTTCTTCCCCTTCGTCGGCGTTTTTGGTTTCGCTTTCGCCTTGGGTGTCGCTTTGGATGAAGCCTTTGTCTTCGAAGCGGGCTTTTTTGCAGGCTTCGGTTTGGCCGCCACCGTTTCGGTCTTGGACTGCGCGGCGAGCAAGTCGGCGAAACTTTCGTCGATACATTCGCGGAAAAAGGCGATATCGGGCATGATCGCGCGTTCGGAGATGATCGAGAAGCCGACCTCGCCATGATAGCTTGGCGTCGCGATGAACAGGCCCATGTTGTTGGCCAGCGGCCCGGCCCCATATTGCTGCACCAGTCGGGCGCCGGCGAGATAGAGCGGGACCTGCGCGCCCGGCACGTTCGAGATGAACAGGTTGGTGCCGCGTACCGCGAACCGCTCGCTGGTCAGGATGCGCGCGACCGCGGCCATCGTCGCGCCGGGAATATGCTGGGACAGGTCGGTCATCAACCGCGCGCTGACCCCCGCCTTCGCTTCCTTTGCCTCCACCGTATAGTCGCGGATCGCCGCGAG
>CAZSMB010000154.1:0-6314 GCA_964607625.1 uncultured Sphingopyxis sp.
TCGCGCTCATCGACGCTATATTCGCGGCCCTTTTGCCGCGGCGCGACCAGCAGCGGCTCGGCTTCGGGGGTGTCGGCGGGGAGCAGATAGACCTCGCTCGTCTCGTTATCGCCCGTCGCGATAACAATAAAATTGTCCGCCGCGGTCTTGCCGATGCCGACGCCGAAACCGATGTCGGCCTCCTTGTAGAGCAGCTTGTCGCCCGAAACCGGCGTGCCGAGTTTGTGCAGACGCACGTTGTCGGTGCGCCAGTTCTCGTTCGCGAGGCCATAGAGCAGGGCGTCGTTCCCTGCTGCCCACACCAGCGCCGACAAGGTACCGGGAATGACGTCGGGCAGCATCTCGCCGGTGTCGAGATTGCGGAATCGCACTTCGAATCGCTCCGAGCCATTGTCGTCGAACGCATAGGCCATCAGCTTGCCGTTCGGGCTCACCGCCAGGTCGGCGAGGCGGAAATAATCCTTACCCGCGGCGAGCGCGACCTCGTCGAGGATCAGTTGCGCGTCGCCGCCCGCGACCGGTCGGCGATACCATTTCTTATACTCGGCGCCCTGTTCGAACTCGATCCAATAGAGGTAGTCGCCATCCTTTTGCGGCACGCTCGCATCGGCTTCCTTGATGCGACCCTTCATCTCCTGAAACAGCGTCTCGACCAGCGCCTCGTGCGGTTTCATCGCCGCCTCGAAATACGCATTTTCCGCCTTCACATAGGCAAGCACGTCCTTGTCGTCGACGACGGGATAGCTTTGGTCGCGCAGCCAGTGCCAGGGGTCGGACAGCGTCTCGCCGTGCAGCGTCATGGCGTGGGGCCGCTGTTCGGCGACGGGTGCGGAAGGCATTTGGGTCAAATCATCGTCTTTCTCTTGGGCCGAAAGGGACGGGGATGCGACAAGCGGGGTGGCAATTGCCGCCAGGAACATCCAAATAGCGCGCATAGACCGATACTCCCGCTGCGCCGCCCCCGCCGGGCAGGAATGGCAGCGATGTAGGAACAAGGAAGCAAGCATGTCCACCCCCGACTATCGCGCCCGCCTCACCAACCTGCGCAGCGAACTCGCGGCGCGCGGCCTCGACGGTTTCGTGATCCCGATCAGCGACGAGCATATGAGCGAATATGTCGGCGCCTATGCACAGCGGCTTGCCTGGCTCACCGGCTTCGGCGGCTCGGCGGGCACCGCGGCGGTGCTGCCCGAAAAGGCGGCGATCTTCGTCGACGGGCGCTATACGGTGCAGGTACGCGACCAGGTCGACGGATCGCTCTACGACTATGTCGGGGTGCCGCAGTCGAGCGTCGCCGAATGGCTCGGCGCCAATGTCGGCGCGGGGCAGAAGATCGGTTTCGACCCGTGGCTCCACGGCATCGACTGGGCGCGCGGACTGGCGCGCGCGCTGAAGGCGAAGGGCGCCGAACTCGTCGCGGTCGAGAGCAACCCGGTCGACGCAGTGTGGGACGACCAGCCCGCGCCGAGCGACGCGCCGGTGATCGTCTATGACACGCAGCAGGCGGGCCAGTCGGCCGCCGACAAGCGCGGGGTGATCGCCGACTGGCTGAAGGCGCAGGGGCTCGACACGACGGTGATGACGGCGCTCGACTCGATCGCGTGGACCTTCAACATCCGCGGCTCGGACGTCACGCACACGCCGGTCGGCCTCGCCTTCGCGCTGCTCCACGCCGACGCGACCGCCGACCTGTTCGTCGCGCCCGAAAAGATCACCGATGCGGTGCGCGCGCACCTTGGCAACAGCGTGCGGATCCACGATCGCGACGCGTTCGAGGCGGCGCTTGCCGAGCTTGCCGGCAGACAAGTGGCGGCCGATCCCGACCGGGCGGTCGCGGCGATCTTTACCGCGCTCGAGGGCGCGGGCGCGAAGATTGCGCGCCACCGCGACCCGGCGGTGCTGCCCAAGGCGATCAAGAACGATACCGAACTCGGCGGCACCCGCGCCGCGCATGTCCGCGACGGCGTCGCGGTCGCGCGTTTCCTGAAGTGGATGGAAGAGACGGCGCCGCAGGGCGGGCTCGACGAACTCGGCGCGGCGGCAAAGCTCAAGGCGTTTCGCGAGGAAAGCGGCGCGCTCGTCGACCTGTCGTTCGACACCATCTCCGCCGCCGGCCCCAACGGCGCGCTGCCGCATTACAAGGTCGACGAAGCCACCAACCGCGCGATCGAGACCGGGACGCTCTACCTCGTCGATTCGGGCGGCCAATATGCCGACGGCACGACCGACATCACGCGCACGATCGCGATCGGCCAGCCCAGCGCCGAAATGCGCCGCCGCTTCACTCAGGTGCTGAAGGGCCATATCGCGCTCGCGACGGCGCGTTTCCCCAAGGGGACGCGCGGCAGCCAGCTCGACATTCTCGCGCGGCAATATCTGTGGGCTGACGGGGTCGATTACGCGCACGGCACCGGTCACGGCGTCGGCGCCTATCTGGCGGTCCACGAAGGGCCGCAGCGCATCGCCAAGCCCGCCGGCGGGCAGGCGGGGACCGAGGAGCCGCTGCACGCGGGCATGATCCTCTCGAACGAACCCGGCTATTACAAGGCGGGCCATTTCGGCATCCGCATCGAAAATCTGGTGATCGTGATTCCCGTCAGCATCGATGGCGCCGAAGAGGATATGCTGGGGTTCGAGACGATCACCTTTGCGCCGATCGCGCGCAACCTGGTCGATCCGGCGCTGCTGTCGTCGGCCGAGGCCGACTGGCTCGACGCCTATCATGCCGCCGTTCTCGAAAAGCTGGCGCCGGGGATGGGCGATGCGGAGCGCGAATGGCTCGAGGCGGCCTGCGCGCCCATCGAGCGCCTCCCGGCTGCGCTCGCGGCCTGAGCGGGCGATGACGGTTCGCCGCAGCGAGGTACCGCTCGCCGATTTTCGCGTTCGCGAGGTCGTGCGCGTTCGCTTCAACGAGATCGATGGACAGAATGTCGTCTTCAACGGCAATTATCTGGTCTATGCCGATATCGGGGTTACCGAATATTTCCGGGCGCTCGGCGAGGGCCAGCCCGGACCCTATTTTCACCAATATGGTACAGACATTCGCGAGACGCATTGCGAAATCGACTATCATTCCGCCGCCCGGCTTGACGAGCTGATTACCATTGCGGCGCGAATCAGCCGTTTCGAGCGCGCGAGCTTCACGCTTCACTGCGGCATTTTCCGCGGTGAAGAGCGGCTTACCGATATCGAAATCAGCTATGCCCATGTCGACAGCGATAGCGGCCAGTCGACCCCGCTCCCTGGGACCTTCATCGCCGAGGTGCGGCGGTTCGAGGTGCGAACACCGGTTCAGGAGTGATTCGCCGCCGCCGGGCTGGACCGGAAAGGCACGCGATTCTGCCGGATGGCAAAAAAAAGGGCCACCCGAAGGTGGCCCGTGAAAGTTTTGGGAGAGGATGCCTAAAAGGCGAGTGTGATATTGCACTGCACAATGAATTGTGCAACTGCGAAATAAGCATCCGCGATTGCATTTTTTGCAACTGATAACGATATCACTCTTCACTGCGCGCAATCCCTAGTCCCTCTCGCAAAAGGGCGTCCAATCGCGTAAATCGGTTGAATGGGAATGTTCAATCATTGGGATGTCGGCGGAGGCGTGTCCGACTTTTGGGATTATGTACGCCAGCCGCGCCCGCACCGCTGGACCAGCTGGGGCGTGGCCATTGCCTTTTCGCTCGTGCTTTTCTGGGGATTTTCCAAATATCTGATCCCCTATGAACGCCCCAAGCCGCAGATCATCTATTTCGAGAACTGGAAGGCGAATCGCAGCGAGGCGGACATTCGCGCCGACTGGATCGCCCGCGCCAGGGAAACGACGCGGGAGAACGCCAAGCGCCGCGCCGAATTCCAGAAGCTCGCCGACATGATGGGAGTCGATTATGATTCGACCGAGGCCGACAAGGTGACGCGCGAAACGCTGGGCAAGGAGGCCGATACGATCGGCGCCAAGCCCGCGCCGCCCAAGCGCTCGACCCTCGCCGAGCGTGCGGCGCGAACCCCGCCGGCGTCCGCTGACGAGTCGCCACAGCGCTGATGCGGCGACCACCCGCCGATGCCGACTGGATGGCCGCTGCCGTCGCGCTGGCGCGGCGCGGGCGCGGGCTGACGGCACCCAATCCCAATGTCGGCTGCATCATCGTGCAGCCTGCCCCCGCGGAGGCGGGGGGCCGGATCGTCGCGCGCGGCTGGACCCAGCCTGGCGGGCGTCCCCACGCCGAGGCGGCGGCGCTCGCCGCCGCCGGCGACGCCGCGCGTGGCGCCACGGTCTATGTCACGCTCGAACCCTGCGCCCATGCGAGCCCGCGCGGCCCGTGCTGCACCGACAGCCTGATCGGCGCGGGCGTCGCGCGCGTCGTCGTCGCGGTGCGGGACCCCGACGCGCGCACCGACGGCCGGGGTATCGCGCGGCTTCGCGACGCGGGGATCCCGGTCGATACCGGCGTGCTGGCAGACGCGGCTCGCGCGGCGATGGCGCCCTGGTGGTCGCGCGCGATGCGCGAACGACCCTTCACGACGCTGAAGCTCGCGACATCGCTCGACGGCTGCATCGCGATGGCCGACGGGTCGAGCCGCTGGATCACCGGCGACCGCGCTCGGGCGCACGCCCATCTCGAGCGCGCGCTACACGAAGGCATCGTCGTGGGACGGGGTACCCTCGATGCCGACATGCCGCGGCTCGATGTGCGGCTTGCCGGCCTCGAACGACGCAGTCCACGACGTTTCCTGCTGACCCACGGCGCCGCGGCCGCCGGATGGACCGCCCTGCCCTCGCCGACCGCCGACCCGGGTGTCGATTCGCTGCTGGTCGAAGGCGGTGCGCAGGCCGCCGCGGCGTTTCTGGGCGCCGACTGCATCGACCGGCTGCTCCTCTATCGCGCGCCGATCCTGATCGGCCGCGGCCGCGCGGCGCTCGGCGATATCGGACTTGCGGATCTGGCGCACGCGCACGGCCGCTGGCGCCTTGCCGACAGCCGGATGCTTGGCAGCGACCGGCTCGACGTCTACGAGCGCATCAGGAAGGATTGACTGCTCCATGTTCACCGGAATCGTTACCGACATCGGCACCGTCCGCGCGCGCGAGGATCGCGGCGACACGCGTCTGATCGTCGGCACCGCCTATGACGTCGATACGATCGATCTCGGCGCCTCGATCGCCTGCTCGGGCGCGTGTCTGACGGTGGTCGACAAGGGCGTCGACGAGGGCAGCAACGGCCCCGCCGGCTGGTTCGCGGTCGATGCCAGCGCAGAGACGATCGCACGTACCGCGCCGGGGATGTGGGACGCGGGCCGCCGGCTCAATCTCGAACGCGCCCTGCGCGTCGGCGACGAACTTGGCGGGCATATCGTCACCGGCCATGTCGATGCGGTCGGGCGGATCGTCTCGGTCGATCCCGTCGGCGACAGCGTCAGGGTCACCGTCGAAGCGCCGGCGTCGCTGGCACCGCATATCGCGCCCAAGGGGTCGATCACGCTCGACGGCGTCTCGCTGACGGTCAACGACGTGACCGATCAGCCGGACGGGACCGCGCATTTCGCGCTCAACATCATCCCGCATACCCAGGCGGTGACGACGCTCGACGAGGCGGCGGCGGGGCGTCCGGTAAATCTGGAGATCGACGTGCTCGCGCGCTATCTGGCGCGGATGCAACAGGTGCGCAGCGTCTAGCTTTCACCCCACCCCGCCGCGAGTTCAGGGTCCGAAGCGATCATCGACCGGCGCATCGCAAGGCGGCCGATGCGCAGCAGTTCGGCCTTGCGGCGCGCGGGGGCGAGGTCGCAGCGCGCCGCCTCGCGCACCACCGCGGCGCCATAGCGGTCAGCGACGATCAGGCCCGAGGTTTCGGGGCGATAGTCGGGCGTTTCGAGAATCGCGGGGTCGAGCCCCGCCGCGAGCGCCCAATAGAAATGGTCGCACCAGTCGCAATAGTCGGGCCATTTGCCGTCGCCGTGCAGATCGGCGCGGCTGACCTTGATCTCGACGATCGTGATCCGCCCTTTGGCGTCGATCGCGGTCAGGTCGGTGCGCCGCCCGTTGGGCAACGTCACCTCGGGGATGGCGACGAGGCCGGCTTGCGCGAACAGGCGGCACACGCCGCGCGCGACGTCCGCGGCGGTAATCCCCGTTTCGGCCCCGGCGCTGGGTAGTCCAGCCACGATCTCACCTCAAACCGCTCGCCCTGAGCTTGTCGAAGGGCCGTCCTTGTCTCCCGTGACGTCAAAAAAGGACGGTGCTTCGACAAGCTCAGCACGAACGGGTGTGATGAAAGGTCTCAGAAGGGGACGTCGTCGTCCAGATCGTCGTCGAACGGCGG
>CAZSMB010000155.1:0-1512 GCA_964607625.1 uncultured Sphingopyxis sp.
TTGTGCTGGCAAAGGCGCATCGATGAGCAAATTACATGATCTGATGGCGCGTGGGACCGAACTGCTGGGCAGCGACCACGCGATATTGTGCGGGGCGATGAGCTGGGTTTCGGAGCGTAACCTGGTCAGCGCAATCAGCAACGCCGGTGGCTTCGGCGTCATCGCCTGCGGCGCGATGACACCCGACCTGCTCGATGCCGAGATCGCGGCGACCAAGGCGCTGGCCAGGCGCAATTTCGGCGTCAACCTGATCACCATGCACCCGCAGCTGTTCGACCTGATCGACGTGTGCACGAAACATGGCGTCGGGCATGTCGTGCTCGCCGGCGGCCTGCCGCCGAAGGGCAGCCTGGAAGCGATCAAGGCGTCGGGGGCGAAGGTCATCTGTTTCGCGCCCACGCTGGCGCTGGCGAAGAAATTGATGCGATCGGGCGTCGACGCGCTGGTCATCGAGGGGATGGAGGCCGGCGGCCATATCGGCCCGGTGTCGACGAGCGTGCTGGCGCAGGAAATCCTGCCCGCACTGTCGCATGAATTGCCGATCTTCGTCGCCGGCGGCATTGGTCGCGGCGAGGCGATCGCGGGCTATCTGGAAATGGGCGCGTCGGGCGTGCAGCTCGGCACACGGTTCGTGTGCGCGAAAGAGAGCATCGCACACCCCAATTTCAAAAAGGCGTTCATTCGCGCTTCGGCGCGCGATGCCATCGCCAGCGTCCAGATCGACGTCCGCCTGCCGGTCATTCCGGTCCGCGCGCTGAAGAATGCGGGGACCGAGGCCTTTACCGTCAAGCAGCGGGAGGTCGCGGGTCGCCTTGATGCCGGCGACGTCGACATGGCCGAAGCGCAGTTGCAGATCGAACATTATTGGGCCGGCGCGCTGCGCCGCGCGGTGATCGACGGGGACGTCGAAAACGGGTCGTTAATGGCAGGGCAATCGGTCGGCATGGTATCGGGCGAGGAAAGTGCCGCTGAAATCGTCGCATCGTTGGTGCAACAGGCCGAAGCGGCCTTGAACAATCGGGGTTGACGTCGCATGACCGTTGCGGCTGGGGAGAGCATCATGAATTTGTCCCGTAAGATCATCGCCGTGGCGTTGCTCGCGAGCGTCGCCGCCTGCGCGCCGAAGCCGGTGGCGCCGCCTCCGCCGCCGCCCGAGCCGGTCGCGGTCGTGATTCCGCCCCGCCCCACGCCGCCCAACTATGCGTCGCTGACCCAGATCCTGCCGCAACGCGGCTTCGACGGTCATTTTCAGACGGTGAACAGCAACATCAGCGGCGACCGCGCCTTCTGGCAACTCAGGATCGCGCTCAACGTCGCGGCGATCGGGTGCCGCGGGGTCGAGGAACCGACGCTCGTCGCCGCCTATAACAACATCATCAAGACGCATTCCAAGCCGATCAAGTCGACCGAAAAGACCGTGATTTCGCAGCTGGGGAAGGAGAATGGAACGAACGGAATCGCGGCGCGCGACAAATTGTCGACGCAGCTGTTCAACTATTTCGCGCAGCCGCC
>CAZSMB010000155.1:1612-6291 GCA_964607625.1 uncultured Sphingopyxis sp.
TCGCGGCGCGCGACAAATTGTCGACGCAGCTGTTCAACTATTTCGCGCAGCCGCCCGCCCAGCGCGACTTCTGCGCGCGCGCGAACGAGGTGGCGCAGCTGGTATCCTCGACTCCCTCGGCGCAGGTCGTCGAACAGGCGCCGGCCAACCTGGCCAAGCTCGACCAGCCTTTCCTCGATTTCTATGAGGCCTATGCAAAATATCAGACCGATGTCGCGGCCTGGGACGCGCAATATGCGCCGGCGCCGTCGGTGCTGATGCCGACGCCGGCCGCGCCCGCCGGACCCGTCGATCCGGCCGCGACGACGACCGCCGGCGTGACCCCGCCGGTCAGCGGCAGCTAGGACAGACCGCGCGCGGGCGATAGCGCTCCGCCCCGGCTTCTGTTAGCAGAGTCGGCGATGACGAACGCACCGCCACCGCCGACCTCCGCCGCCCAGTCGGCGCGCACGATCCTGACCCGGCTGCACGAGGTGATGGCGTCGCGCACCAACGCGCAGGGCAAGCTGAACCAGGTGGTCGGGATCATCGGCGAGAGCCTCGACAGCGAGGTCTGCTCGATCTACCTGCTGCGCGACGGCGCGCTGGAGCTTTATGCGACGCGAGGGCTGAAGCAGGAGGCCGTCCACGTCACCCGGCTGGCGCTCGGCGAGGGGCTCGTCGGCACGATCGCGCAGCAGATCGAAACGCTGAACCTCGACGAGGCCGCCGCACACCCCGACTTTTCCTATCGCCCCGAAACCGGCGAGGAGCTGTTTCACAGCTTTGCCGGCGTCCCGATCATCCGGCGCGAGCAGGCGGTCGGCGTCCTCTGCGTCCAGCACGCCGACCCGCGCCGGTATGAAGAGATCGAGATCGAAGCGTTGCAGACCGTCGCGATGGTGCTGTCGGAAGTGATCGCCAACGCCGACCTGATCGACACCGCGGCGCGCGCGCATGCCGCCGAAGCCGATCAGACGTCGCAGCGCCTGGCGGGACAGAAGCTGGTCGACGGGATGGGTCAGGGCGTCGCCGTCTATCACCAGCCGCGCGTCACGATCGAACATACGATGGCCGACGATGTCGAGGCCGAACGCCACCGCGTCTATGCCGCGTTCGACAAGATGCGCGAGCAGATCGACCGCATGACGAGCCAGGCCGAGTTCGGTGTCGGCGGCGAGCATGAAGAGGTGCTCGAAACCTACAAGATGTTCGCCTATGACGAAGGCTGGTCGCGGCGCATCAACGAAGCCATCGACAGCGGGCTGACCGCGGAAGCGGCGATCGAGCGCGTCCAGCAGCGCACGCGGATGCGCATGCGCCAGATCGACGATCCGCTGCTGCGCGACCGGATGCACGATCTGGAGGATTTGTCGAACCGGCTGATCCGCATCGTTTCGGGGCAGATGGGCACCGCGGCGCAAATGGGTTTGCGGCAGGATTCGATCCTGATCGCACGCAATCTGGGGCCCGCCGAACTGCTTGAATACGACCGCCGCCGGCTGAAGGGCGTGGTGCTCGAGGAAGGATCGTTGACCGCGCACGTCATCATCGTGGCGCGCGCGATGGGCGTGCCGGTGCTCGGCCGCGTCCGCGACGTCCGCACCTCGATCCGCGAAGGCGACCTGTTGCTGCTCGACGCCAGCGCCGGCGCGCTACACGTGCGTCCGACCCCCGCGGTGCAGGAAGCGTTCGACGCCAAGCTGGAACTCTCCCAAAAGCGGCGCGCCAGCCTGGCCGCGTTGCGCGATCTGCCCGCGGTCACCAAGGACGGCGTGCCGATCGAGCTGATGATCAATGCCGGGCTGCGCGAGGACGTCGCGGCGCTCGACCTGACCGGCGCGCGCGGGATCGGCCTGTTCCGCACCGAATTTCAGTTTCTGGTATCGGCGACCCTGCCCCAGCGCGAGCGGCAGCAGCGGCTTTACCGCGATGTCCTCGACGCGGCCGGCGACCGCCCGGTAATCTTTCGCACGGTCGATATCGGGGGCGACAAGGCGCTCCCCTATATGAACGTCGATGAAGAAATGCTGGAAGAGAATCCGGCGATGGGCTGGCGCGCGCTGCGCCTCGCGCTCGAGCGCGAAGGGCTGCTCAAGGTGCAGGCGCGCGCGCTGATCGAAGCCGCGGCGGGGCGGACGCTGAACGTCATGTTCCCGATGGTGTCCGAACCGTGGGAATATGAAGCGGCACGCGACCTGTTCGTCGGCCAGCGCGCCTGGCTCGCGAGCCGCGGCAAGAAGCTGCCCGCCGCGATCCGCTATGGCGCGATGCTCGAAGTGCCGGGGCTGATAGAGACGCTCGACCTGATGCTGCCCCACCTCGACTTCCTGTCGATCGGGACCAACGATTTGACGCAGTTCCTGTTCGCCGCCGATCGCGCGCACCCCCGCCTCGCCGAACGCTACGACTGGCTGTCGCCGACGGTGATGCGCTATATCGCCCGCGCCGTCGGAATGGTGTCGGGTACCAAGGTCGCGCTTGGCGTCTGCGGCGAAATGGGCGGCCGGCCGCTCGAGGCTATGGCGTTGCTGGGCGTCGGGATCGAGCGGCTGTCGATCACCCCCGCGGGGGTGGGGCCGGTCAAGGCGATGATCCGCTCGCTCGACCTCGGCGCCCTGCGCGCAGCCATGCCGGCGATCCTCGCCCGCCCGTCAGCCGACCCGCGCGGCCAGTATCGCACCTGGGCGGAAACGCACGGGGTCGACCTGGGGGATTGAGCGGATCTGGCGGTCGTGTTCGTACGAACCGGCGATGTCAGTATCGCTCGACATAGCATCCCAGCCTGTACAGGCTTGTCGCAAGGTCCAGATTGTCGCTTTCGAGCGATGCGGACGGAGACGTTCCGAAATAGGTGGCCGCCGGACGCAGAATCTTCGTCCCGATCAAGGCGACGGTCGGCCGCGACGAGCATAGTTGCGCCTGAAGTGCGGGATCGATGGCCTCGCGGAGCAGGCGGACCGGGCGATTGTCCAGATAGGGGTCGTTTCGGACGAAATCGCCGGAAAAGGGAACGTCCTTTGCACCGATCACGACATAGTCCGCGGCGATCGAACCGATCCTATGCGACACGGCGGCATAGGGAGCGTAGAAGCCATGGGCCATCCACGCCTGTATCGGAACGAGGATGAGGCAACTCGCCGCGGTCGTTCGTAACAGCAGGGAGCGCCAGCGGCCCATGTCCTGGCCGAGCGACACCCACCCATAGACCGCAAGCAAGATCAGATTGCCGATAAGGCCATGGAGATAGCGATACCCCAGCCCATGACCCTGATAGGGCTGGAAGGCAATCCGCACCGCCAGCGTCAACACGATGCCGCCGAGCAGAGCCGCTGCCAGCCTGTCGCGGCGAGCGACCCGCACGCCGAGGGCGACCAACGGCAGGAGCAGAAGATGCTGCCACGCCGCCATGCGCAGCAGATTCTCGATCATATTGGGGAGGCGCAACCCTTCGACCTTGGCCCAATTGCCGATGATGCGGCTGAGGATGTCGACGTGCGCGGCGTCGGGCGGGAGCGGTCCGCCGACCACCCAGGTCGCACTCCAATAGGCCCATAGCTGCCAGAAAATGCCGATGGCCGCGTAGCCGAAGGCATAATAGCCGGCCCGAAGCCAGTTTCTTTCGAGCAGCAACAGGAACAGGATCGGCGCCGCAAACAGCGGGTGATAGTGGATCTGGTGAAGGCCCACGGCAACGAACCCGATCGCCAACGCGCCCGCGTCGCCCCACCAGGACCGCCTGAGGAACAGCCACAGCCAGCACAGGTTAAGTGCAAGGTGCGCGGGCATCGCATATGCCGTCATGCCGTTGAGCCAGATCTGGCCAGCCCCCGTGTAGAGCAGCAGGGCCACCACCGGGGCTTCGCGGTTGTCGGGCCATATCCGCCGCGCACACGCCCACAGCGCCAGCGCAGCTATCAAGATCATCAGCGGCCCCGTCAGCGATGGGACGCCCGTGACACCGATCAGGGCCCTTAAAGCCGCGTGACTTGGGAGGTAGGAGGATATCCAGGCCTCGCGATGTCCCGTATTGTACATGAACATCGTGTTGAGCGCGTGGCTGTGATCTTGCCATTGCGGCGGCAATGGCGCAGCGAAATGGCCGCTCGCCAGAATTGCGGCGTCGAAGTTCGCAAACCGTTCGTCCAGGCTTAGATCATATCCCGACATGATCGCGTGATGGCCCACGAACGCCACCAGAGCCATGATGCCGCCGACGGCCAGCGCAAAGCGCCAATCAGCGGTCAGCATCCGCCTGCGGTCCGGCAGAGTGCGGAGGCAGGCGAGCATCAGTATCGCGCCAACAATCAGTAGCCACTGGTCCTGTCGTCTAAGATAGAAGAGGCCGAGGTTGGACGTCGATATCGACGCGGCGGCCAGGACCGCGAGCCCCGCCAGCAACAGCGCATAGAGCGACAAGCGCGAAAACACCGACGCGCGGGCGTCCGGTTCGGCGAAATCGGTTGTCGCGATACGGTCCATGTCCGACGCCTATTGCCCGATCATGCTTTATTTTGCGTTAAGTTTGATATTTCCCCTTCTGCGAAATATCGCTTGTCTGCACGAACTGTTCATCATATGTTCCGCTCTCTCAATTGAAAGGGCCAAGTCGATGACAGACGCATCCCCCCGCGCAGCCGGACGGTGCCATTGCGGCGCGATCCACTATTCGATGCCGGTTGCGGTCGAGCATCATGCGC
>CAZSMB010000156.1:0-6242 GCA_964607625.1 uncultured Sphingopyxis sp.
CCGCGGCGGCGGCCTCGATCATCGCATATTCGCCCGACACCTGATAGGCATAGACGGGCACCGCAAAGGCATCCTTCACCGCGCGCACGATGTCGAGATAGGGTAGCCCCGGCTTGACCATCACGCTGTCGGCGCCTTCGGCGAGGTCCATTTCGACCTCGCGCAGCGCCTCTTCGACGTTCGCCGGGTCCATCTGGTAGGTCTTCTTGTCGCCCTTCAGCAGCCCGCGCGAGCCGACCGCATCGCGGAAGGGGCCATAGAAGGCCGAGGCATATTTGGCGGCGTAGCTCATGATCTGGACATGGCCGAAGCCTTCGAGTTCGAGCGCTTCGCGGATCGCCCCGACGCGCCCGTCCATCATGTCCGACGGCGCGATGATGTCGGCGCCGGCGCGCGCCTGATTGAGCGCCTGCCCGACCAGCATCTCTACCGTTTCGTCGTTGAGGACATAGCCCGTGTCGCCGAGCAGCCCGTCCTGCCCGTGGCTGGTGTACGGATCGAGGGCGACGTCGGTCAGGACGCCGATATCGTCACCGCACGCATCCTTGATCGCGGCGGTGGCGCGGCACATCAGATTGTCGGGATTGAGCGCCTCGGCGCCATCCTCGCTGCGCCGGTCGGGCTGGGTATAGGGAAACAGCGCAAGGCACGGAATTCCCGCGTCGACGGCGTCGCGGGCGCGTTCGACGAGCCGGTCGACCGACCAGCGCGACACGCCGGGCAGGCTGGCGACCGGTTCCTCCGCGCCGCTGCCGGCGCACACGAACAGCGGCCAGATCAGGTTCGACGGGGCCAGATGCGTTTCGCGAACCATCGCGCGGCTCCAGCCGGTGCGGCGGGTGCGGCGCAGGCGCGTGTCGGGAAATACGGCGTGAGTCATGGCGCGTGCATAGCCGCGCTTGGCGCCGGGGGAAATGGCTATTGGCGTGCAATTAGCCCCTCCCCTTCAGGGGAGGGGTGGAACAACATCAGATCCCTTCGCCCGCCCGCTTCGCCGCCACGTCGGCCAGCGTGCCGAGCTTCGGCCCCTCGACCTGCCGGGGCGCGACCGGGGTCAGCGCGGCGCCGGGCTCGATCGCCGTCAGCTCGCGGATGCGCGCGCGGAAGGCGGCAAGCTCCGTCCCTTCGAGCTGGGCGCGGGTCACGAAGCTGACCGACATCGGGTTCACGGCATGACCGTTGCGATAGACCTCGAAATGAAGGTGCGGGCCGGTCGAAAGACCGCTCGACCCGATATAGCCGAGGATCTGGCCGCGACGGACATGCTGGCCCGAACGCACCGCAATGCGGCTCATATGGCCATAGCCGGTGCCGAGCCCGCCGCCGTGATTGAGCTTCACATAATTGCCGAAACCGCCGGTGCGGCCGGCGATCGTGACGGTGCCGTCGGTGACCGCATAGATCGGCGCGCCATAGCCGCCGCCGAAATCGACGCCCGAGTGCATGCGCTTGTAGCCCAGAATCGGGTGGCGCCGCATGCCGTAGCCCGATGTGATGCGGCCACGCGTCGGCCGGACCATGCCGCCCGATTGCTGGCCGACGCCCGACGCCTCGAACCACTGGCTGCGCCCGTCCTTCCGCCATTCGAGCATCGACAGCTTGGGCTTTCCGTCACGGATCAGCCCGGCGTAGAGCAGCTTGCCGGTCTCGGTCTCGCCGGTTTCGGCGCGGCGATAGCCGACGACGATGTCATATTCGTCCGACGCGCGAATGCCCGACACCGACATCTGCTTGCCGATCACGCGCAGATAGGCCTGGATCGCTTCGGGCGGGGCGCCGGCGGCGCGCGCCGAGCGGTACAGGCCCGCCCCGACCTTGCCGCGAATATGCAGCGGCGTGTCGTCGACGGCGATCGGGATGCGGCGCATGACGAGCCGGTCGCCGATCCGCTCCATCTCGACCCGGAGGTCGAAACGGGCGCGCATCGCGAGCGCCTCCACCGGGCGCGGCATCGTGCGCGCCGCACGGCGGCCGAGCACAAGGTCGATGCGGGTTCCGGGGGCGATATCGGCAAGCGGGACGGCGGTCGACACCTGCTGCGCGAGCGCCTGCGCCTCGCCCCCGCCGACGCCCGAGCGTTCGAGCAGGCGCGCGAAGCTGTCGCCGTTGCCGAGGGTCGCGGTGAGTTCGATCTGCGGCCGTTCGGGGGCCTGCGCGAGCGGTCGCACCGCGTCGGTTGCCGCCATGTGGCGACCGGTATCGGCGCCGAGCGCCAGCGGCACGATCATCTGGCCGCGCGCTTCGTTGAAATCGGCCGCATCGAGCGCCGGGGCGCCGCCCGCCGCGAGCGGCTGGATGCCGGGGAAGGTCGCGATCGCGCTGCCGCACAGCAGGGTCAGCGTCGCAAGGCCACGCCACCATTCGGCCGACCCGATGTTGGCGCCAAGGTCGGGAACAAGGTCGAGCGCCGCAAGCCGGTCGCGAACGCCCTCGCGCCACGACGGTCCGCCGTCGGCCCGCTGAAGCGGGACCGCCTGCGACATCGTGAGGGCCGCGGCATTGCCCGACATCCCCGCGATGGGTTCGTGACGCTGAAACACCTTGCAACCCCCGCCCGGCGGTTTGCCCCGCGAACGAGGCGGCCGCCGATCCAATTTCCGACCGATTTTCTGTAAACAAAGGCCGTTAAAGTCAATTTAACGCGGCCGCGCCGACCGGTCGCTGCGGCGAAGCGTGGCGCGGCCGGGACGTGGCGAGTCGCACACCACGGCAAGGGGCGCGGCGATAAAGTGACGGGGGACCAACATCTCTGTTGCACCGCAACGCGGCTCATGCCAGCATCGGATCACAAGAAGATGCCGTCTCCCGTCACCACCCCGGTCAAGGCCGTCCTTGGCCCCACCAACACCGGCAAAACCCATTTGGCGGTCGAGCGCCTGACGGCGCACGCGAGCGGCATGATGGGCTTTCCGCTGCGCCTGCTCGCCCGCGAAGTCTATGATCGCGTCGTGCGGATCAAGGGTCCGGGCGAGGTCGCGCTGGTCACCGGCGAAGAGCGAATCATGCCGCCCGGCGCGCGTTATCTGCTCGGCACGATGGAAGCGCTGCCGGTGGAACGCGACGTCGCCTTCGTCGGCATAGACGAGGCGCAGCTCGGCGCCGACCCCGAGCGCGGCCATGTCTTTACCGACCGGTTGCTTCGCGCGCGCGGGCGCGAGGAAACGATGATCCTTGGCTCGGCCAGCATCACCGGCCTGGTGCGCGACCTGGTGCCCGAAGCCGAGATCGTCACCCGGCCGCGCTTTTCCACGCTGAGCTACGCTGGCCCGGCGAAGCTGTCGCGGCTGCCGAAAAGGTCGGCGATCGTCGCCTTTTCGGCCGAGGAAGTCTATGCGATCGCCGAAATGCTCCGGCGCTTCGCGGGCGGGGCGGCGGTCGTGATGGGCGCGCTGAGCCCCAGGACCCGCAACGCCCAGGTGGCGATGTTCGAGGCGGGCGAGGTCGACTATCTGGTCGCGACCGACGCGATCGGCATGGGGCTGAACCTCGATGTGACGCACGTCGCCTTTGCGAGCCTGCAAAAGTTCGACGGCCGCCGCTTGCGCCGCCTGACCATTTCCGAAATGGCGCAGATCGCGGGACGCGCCGGGCGGCACCAGCAGGACGGCAGCTTCGGGACGATCGGCCTGCCCCAGGGCGGAATGACCCCCGAAGAGATCATGGCGATCGAGGAGCATCGCTTCCCGCCGCTGCCCAGCCTGTTCTGGCGCAACCCGCTGCCGCGCTTCACCTCGCTCGACCGGCTGATTACCGACCTGGGGCAGATGCCGGCGCACCCCTCGCTGCGCGCGGCGCCCGAAGCGGTCGACCTGGCCGTGCTCAAGCATCTGGCAGGCGACATCGAGGTCGCGGCGCGCGCGACCGACGCAGAAGCGGTCGCGCGGCTGTGGGACGTGTGCGGCCTTCCCGATTTCGAGCAGCTGGGCGCCGAGCATCACAGCCGCACCGTCCTCAAGCTGTGGCAATGGCGGACGAGCGGGACGGGAACGATCGATCCCGACTGGTTCGCACGCCGGCTCGCGCGGCTCGACGATACCGACGGCGATATCGACCAGCTGGCGAGCCGGATCGCGGCGGTCCGCACGCTCTGCTTCATCGCCCAGCGCGGCGACTGGATCGCCGACGCCGCAGGCTGGACCGAAAAGACGCAAATCCTGGAATCGCGCCTGTCCGACGCCCTGCATTCCGCGCTCGCCCAGCGTTTCGTCGACCGCCGGCTGGCGTTGCTGCTCCGCGACGCGGGGCAGCGGGGGGCCGCGCTGCCGGTCGCGGTCGGGCACGACGGCACGGTCGCCGTCGACGGCGAGGCGATCGGGACGCTGAACGGCTTTCAGTTCAAGGTCGATGCCCAGGCGCGCGCAAGCGACCACCGGTTGCTGCTCGCGGCGGCGGAAAAGCACTTGCGCGGCGAGCTGGCGCGACGGGCGAAGGCGCTGGCCGAAGGCGACGACAGCGCCCTCGCGCTGGTCAGCGACCCCGGCGCGCCGCCGCGGATCGCCTGGCACGGCCATATCGTCGCGACGCTCGTCAAGGGTACGACGCTCGTCCAGCCGTCGGTCCAGCTCGAGCCCGCGTTGCGACGGCTGGACCCGCCGCAAGTCCAGACAATCGCCGAGCGGCTCCAGCGCTTCGTCGCCGACCAGCTCGCGCGTCACGCCGCGCCGCTCGCGGCGATGGGCGCGGCGGCAGGCGACCTGTTCACCCCGCCGCGCGTGCGCGCGTTGCTCGCGGCGATGACCGACGGCGGCGGTCTGATCGCGCGCGCCGCGATCGACGACCAGCTCGCGGCGATGAGCGCCGAGGAGCGGCCGCAGTTGAGGAAGCTGGGGTTGACGATCGGAACGCTCGACATCTTCCACCCGCAGCTCCTGAAGCCTGAGGCGGTGCGCTGGCGCGCGGCGCTGCTCGCGGCGCAGCAGGGCCGCGGGGTTCGCGCGCTGCCGCCGCACGGTGCGGTGCTGATCAAGGACGGCGATGCGGGCGGCCTCGCGATAGCCGGGTTCCGGCGCTGCGCGACCGGCTGGCTGCGCATCGACATGGCCGAGAAACTGGCGCGTCAGGCACACGCCGCGCGCATGCAGGCCGCGGCGCCGCCGACCGCCCCCGTCACCGGAGGCGACCCGCACGCCGATCATCACGACGACGCCGTCGGCGACCCCGTCGATCCGCACGCCGCCGAGCCGCCGGGCTTCGCGATCGACCCCGCGCTGGCGACATCGCTCGGCCTCGACGAGGCGACGCGGCGTGCGCTGCTCGGCAGCTTCGGCTTTCGCGCGGTCGGCGATCCCGCGCTCGAGCGCTGGCGCTGGTCGGGCCGCAAGCGCGCCGACGCGCGCAAGCGGACCAAGTCGCGGCGCAAGAAGCCGGGCAACGGCGCCGCGCGCGACACGGCGCCCCCGACGCGCCCGGCCCACGAGGCGGGTGCCGCGAAGAGCAAGGGCAAGGGCAAGGGTAAGGGCAAGGGCGGCCCGCCGCCGCAAGGTGCTGCGCCCCGTCCATCCCGCGGCGACCGCGCCGCACGGCGCGGCCCGTCGCCCCACAGCCCCTTTGCCGGCCTGGCCGCACTGCTTGCCGAGGGGCGCAAGGACTGATGGCGAGTCCGGGCGCGGCGGGAAGCATCCGACTCGACAAGCTGCTCTGGTACCTGCGGTTCGCGCGCTCGCGCAGCCTGGCGCAGGCGATGGTCGCGGCGGGGCATATCCGCCTAGACGGCCGCCGCGTCACCCGCGCCGCGGCGGCGGTCCATCCCGGCGCGACGCTGGTGCTGCCGCTCGGCGAGCGGATCGAGGTCGTACGGCTGGTGTCGCTGCCCGGCCGGCGCGGCCCCGCCAGCGAGGCGCAGGCCCATTATGTCCGGCTTGGCGCCGACGGGACGCCGGCTGCCAGCTGACCTATCAACCGCCAAGGAAAAGCTGTCGCCACCGCGCGCCGCCGGGCAGCTATGGAGTGAGAGTGATTCGCAACTGCCGCTAAGCGTTGACGCGCCGCCGCCGGGCGGCATAGGAGGCGGGGAATCGCATGGAAGCGCGGCGGACGAGCCGCCGACAGATGGAGCCGATACCCATGACCTATGTCGTCACCGACGCCTGCATCCGGTGCAAATATATGGACTGCGTCGAGGTCTGCCCGGTCGACTGTTTCTATGAGGGCGAGAATATGCTCGTCATCAACCCGAACGAGTGCATCGATTGCGGCGTGTGCGAGCCCGAATGCCCCGCCGAGGCGATCCTGCCCGACACCGA